>NZ_JABBYJ010000001.1:1261392-1576740 GCF_012932565.1 Sneathiella limimaris | reverse complement strand
GCTTCGGGAACGTCCATCTGATATCGTGACCCTATCCAAACATTTCGCCAAAAAATATTCTGAAATGAATTCCATCCCAGAGCGGGAAATCAGTCAGGCTGCGCTTGAAAAACTGAAACGCAATGGCTGGAAAGGTAATGTTCGGGAACTGGAGAATACGATGCACCGGGCAGTATTGCTGGCGCAGGGTGATGACATTGGTCCAGAAGCCATTCTCATGCCAGATGGCAGCGCAGTTCCTGAAACTCCTGCAATGGCAGGTGCAGCAGCGCCTGCAGCAATGGCGAGCCCATCAGCATCCGCAGCAACTGCAGAGGCTGCAGAGGGCGGCAGCATGGTTGGCCGAACAGTTGCAGATGTTGAAAAGGATCTGATCCTCAACACGCTTGAACATTGTCTTGGCAACCGGACACATGCAGCCAACATTCTTGGAATTTCTATTCGAACCCTTCGGAACAAACTGAAACAGTATTCAGGCGAAGGTGTGGAAGTTCCGCAAGCCGGAACAAGCCGTCCGGCAATGTAACGACCTTTTGGACAGGGATCAGTCGCATAAATGAGTGACAGTCAGGAACAGCAGCAAAGCGCAGGACCCGGTGGGTATAGCCTGCGCGACATCCGGAACATCCTTGGACAAGGAGACATAGGCCTTGCCCTTGGCGTGGTCTGTATTCTTGTTGTTCTGATCCTGCCCATGCCAAGTTGGCTGCTGGACTTTAGTCTGGCGCTCTCGATTACCTTCTCGGTCATCATTCTGATGACCTGTCTGTTTATCGCAAAGCCTCTGGATTTCAGCTCATTTCCAACGGTTTTGCTGATCGCCACAATGATGCGGTTATCGCTTAACCTTGCATCAACGCGACTTATCTTGTCAGAGGGACATACGGGACCTGCCGCCGCAGGTCATGTAATTGAGGCCTTTGGTAACTTTGTGATGGGCGGTAATTTCGTGATCGGGATTATTGTCTTTGCCATTCTGGTAATTGTGAACTTTGTGGTTATCACCAAGGGTTCTGGCCGTATTGCTGAGGTCGCAGCCCGCTTCTCCTTGGATGCCATGCCTGGTAAACAGATGGCAATCGATGCCGATCTCTCCGCTGGCATGATTGACGAGAACACTGCCCGCTCCCGCCGGAAGGAACTGGAGGACGAAAGCAGCTTTTTCGGTTCAATGGATGGTGCGTCTAAATTCGTTCGCGGTGATGCCATTGCCGGCCTTCTGATTACCTTCATCAATATCATCGGCGGTATCATTGTTGGTGTCGCGCAAAACGGCTTGAGTTTCTCCCAGGCGGCAGAAAGCTATACGCTGCTGACGGTTGGTGATGGACTTGTCAGTCAAATTCCGGCGCTGATCGTTTCGGTTGCGGCCGGCATGCTGGTGTCGCGCGGGGGTGTAACTGGAACCGCGGACAAGGCCCTGATCGGACAGCTGGGTGGATATCCACGTGCCCTTGGGGTTAGTGCCTTCCTTCTGGTTAGTCTTTCGTTCCTGCCAGGTATTCCAATGATCCCGTTTCTGCTGCTGGCAGGTACAATAGGATATGCGAGCTATTACCTATCCCGACAACGCCAACAGGAAGAAGTGGCCGAACAACAAAAGGTTATTGAAGAGCAGAAAGAAGCAATCCCAGCAGAAGAGCCAATTTCAACGGCCCTCGCCATTGACGATCTGCGTCTGGAGCTGGGATATGGATTGCTGTCCCTGATCAATGATACTGAAGGCTATCGCCTGACCGATCAAATCAAGGCCCTGCGCCGCCAGATCGCTGGTGATATGGGTTTTGTGATGCCAAGCGTCCGGATCCTCGACAACATGCAATTGCCCGCCAATAATTATCTGGTTCGGGTCAAAGAGCTGGAAGCAGGTGAAGGTGATGTCCGGCCGAGCCAGCTTCTTGTCATGGACCCACAAGGTCTACCCATTGACCTGCCCGGTGAAGAGACAACTGAGCCAACGTTTGGTCTGCCTGCCGTTTGGGTAGATGAAGGTCAACGTGAGGAAGCCTCCTTCCGTGGTTATACTGTTGTCGATCCTGCAACCGTTATCACAACTCACCTGACCGAGATCCTGAAAGATCACATGGCGGATCTGTTATCTTATGCAGAAACCCAGAAACTACTGGACGAATTGCCAAGTGCCCATCAGAAGCTGGTTGCCGATGTAATCCCAACCCAGATTACGGTCAGTGGTGTCCAGCGTGTCCTGCAAAACCTGCTTACCGAGCGGATTTCCATCCGCGATCTCGCCAGCATTCTGGAAGGTATCTCTGAAGCGACAGGATATACGCAGAATATCAATATGATTACCGAGCATGTTCGTGCGAGATTGGCACGGCAGATTTCTGCGACCAACACTGCCCCGGATGGCTTTATTCCGCTGGTTACTCTGTCCCCCCAATGGGAGCAGAATTTCGCAGATGCAATCATTGGTCAGGGTGAAGAAAAACAGCTTTCCATGGCGCCAAGCCTGCTACAGGAATTCATCGCCAACATTCGGGATAATTTTGACCGGCTTGCGCAACAGGGACACAATCCTGTTCTGTTGACCAGCCCAGCAATTCGTCCTTACGTTCGATCAATTATTGAAAGGTTCCGCCCCAGCACTGTGGTCATGTCACAAAATGAAATTCATCCCAAAGCCAAATTGAAAACTCTGGCGCAGCTGTAGGGCAACAGTAAATGCGTATCAAATCATTCACCGGCAAAGACATGGCTGATGCCATGACACAGGTTCGCAACGAGTTAGGAGATGATGCGATCATCCTCTCCACTCAGGACCTGCCATCAGGAGAGGCTCAAGTGACTGCGGCAATTGAAAAACAAGACCCTGCACCACCAACCTATCAGCCCAAAAAATCAAATGGCTGGGCAATGGACTGGGATAGTGACTGGCGACTGGAAGCAGAACAACCCCATGAAAAACGCAAAACACTGCCAAAGCGGGTTATTAAAAAGAAAACGCCTGAGCCGGTAGCAGCGGCCCCGAAAGCCAGCCCGGCCAAAGCGGATACAGCAGAACCGGAAGATCGTCTATTCCTGCGCCAGAAAGCAGAGCAGGAAGTAAAACCAAAAGCGGCCCCCAAACAGGCGCGAGCAAAGACTTCAGGTGCGCAGCCAATTCAGGTTACCCCGCAGGTGGAAACTCTGGTTCAGGCCATGGCATTTCATGGCGTTCCAACGTTACTGGCGGAGAGGATCATTCGAACCGCAATCAGCGCCAATACGGATGACACCAATCTGGCGCTAGCCGCGTCACTTGATGAGCATTTCAACTTCGCGCCAAAATTCACTGCACGGAACAAGCCATTGATGCTTGTGGGCCCGCCGGGAGTGGGTAAAACCATGACCATCGCAAAAATGGCGGCATCTGCAACAGTGGATGGTCGCCCTGTCCACGTCATTACAACAGATAAGAGCCGTGCGGGAGCCGTCGATCAGCTAAAGGCCTTCACGGATATCCTTAAGTTGAAACTCTGGGTGACAAATGGGGCGGACGGACTGCCGGAAACCCTGGCCAAAAAAGAACTCAGAGATGGCGCCCATATTCTGATCGATACAGGCGGCATCAATTGTTACGAGATGAAAGATCTTGAAGAGCTGGCGGATCAAATTATCGCCAGCGGTGCCGAAACCCTAGCGGTTCTGCCCGCTGGACTGGATGCCGCCGAAATGAGTGATACCGCAGCCAAGCTGTCTTCTATTGGAGCCAGACGGTTGCTGATTACACGACTGGATACGACCCGTCGATATGGCGGCGTCCTCACGGCAGCCGACAAGGCTGGACTCAGCTTTTCCTATGCAAGTGTCTCACCAGCAGTTGCCACGGGATTGCACGTTCTTACCCCCGTAAATCTCGCCCGATTAATCTTACGTGATCCGACCCAGCAGGGCGTCAGTAGCGAATTTGACAAGGTTCAAAAATGACAGATACACATAGTCCTTTAACCCAACGGCCCACGGCCCATCCCGCAACCGCCACAGCGGGCAAGAACCTGATTACTGTCGCTTCTGGCAAAGGCGGCGTGGGAAAAACAATTATCTCCACCACACTGGCGCATGCCCTGGCAAAGCTTGAAAAGAAAGTACTGCTTTTCGATGGAGACGTGGGACTTGCCAATGTGGATATTCAGCTGGGTGTCATGCCGGAATATGATCTGGCGTCTGTCATCAGTGGTGAGAAAAAACTGAAAGATGTCGCTTTTCACTATGAGCCCGGTGGTTTCGATATTATCGCAGGACGATCAGGTTCCGGCTCTCTTGGAACCTTGGATTCTGATCATCTACAGGCCGTCCACGAGGAGCTGGTCGAGCTTGGCAAGGATTATGATTACATCATTCTAGACCTTGGCGCCGGTATTGATGCCGCTGTCAGGACCCTTTCCTCTGCCAAGGGGCCAAAACTGGTGGTCACCAATGGGGAACCAACTTCGCTCACCGATGCCTATGCCTTTATCAAGGTGACCCATCAGGCCCATCAAAATGCAGATACCAGAATTCTCGTAAATATGGTAAAATCGCGAAATGACGGGCAGAAAGTCTACGAAAAGTTGTTAGCCGCCTGCCGTAACTTTTTGCAGTTGGAGCCGCATCTTGCCGGGATTATTCCCCAGGATGACACTGTCGGTAAGGCTATCAGGTCCCAGTCGGCATTGTTAAGCCGATATCCAACCAGTGAAGCGGCAAGCGAGATAGAGCATCTTGCCCAAAGCCTGATCCGAAGCTAAGGGCCTCGGATCAACATGTCGGGTAGATTGTATGAGCGGAATAAAATCCACATCAGGCTCAACGCCACCGACACCTGTTGAAAGTAACAGGCCTGCGGGGACGTCCGCCCAACAGATTACACCCGTTAGTCCCTCTAATCCGGCTGGGGGTCAATCCAATCCCGCAGTCCCGCAACCAAACAGTATTTCCAGCCTTTCTGAAGGATCCATGTTGGCCGCAGTGGTCACCGCACGAGCGTCTGGCGGTGATACGATGCTGCATACAGAGGTTGGCAATTTTCGTATGCATAGTCGCTCCCCCATTCCAGTGGGTAGCCATGTGGTACTGGAATTGGAAGCTCTGGATGACATGATCGTTGCAAGGGTGATTGCCATTAATGGTGAAAAACTGGCAGCGCCGCCCTCCGTATCACTCTTGCCTGTGGTAAACGCTCCGAAACAGGATGCCTATGCACTGGTTAATCAGCTAGCCAATCAGCAAGGGGGAAGTGAAAATCAGTTACAAAATCTGACAGCCGCGCTGAACAAAGCACCAGCGCGCTCGCCAGTTGCACCAAACGTTCCGCCAGCTGCAACACAAGGCCAAGGGCAAAATCCAACCAATGCTGCAACCTCGTTCTTGATCCCGGGCAATACGGCCCAAGGGCAAAACACCTCTGCACTTAACAGCACCTTGCTTGCCGCATCTTTATCCGCAGGAAATAACACAAGCCCAACACCGCCGTCATCAGCTGGACCAATTGCCGCCTATGCCCATACGAAAAGCCCGGGCTATAGATCGCAACCCACGACGGCTCAAGGCCCTGTTGGCCCACAAGCAGCAACTTCACCGCCAGCGTCAGGGACAACACCAACCGGTCAGCAGCCTGTCGCTTTGGGACTGGAACTGGTTCGCGCCACAATAGATAATCCTTCTCTCAACCAACGATTGATAACCTCCCTTGGCATGGCGCCCCTATCACCCGGCACGAAAATGTCGATGGTTGTGCTCTCTCCAGACGCGGTTCCCAATGCAGCACCAGACCTGCAAAAAGGTATCGCCACCGGAACTGTTATCAGCCTATCTGGCAGTCTCGCCGGGAAAGGCGGCGCAAGAGCCGTTCAGGTGCATGTACAGTCTCCCGAACTTGGTCTTTTGCGATTTGTAACGACAAATCCCCCAGCCAACGGAAGCCAGATCGCTTTGGCTGTATCAGAGAAACTGGAAGCCTTCCCCTTACTTGCCTCTCTGGGCAGTAGCGGCCTTTTTAAAACCCCACATCTGCCTTTGTTAAGTGGTTGGGAAAACTTGCGCCTAGCCCTCAACATTACGGCGTCCCATGACCCGGATCTTGCCAACTTACTACTGAACTCTCGAATCCCGACGGCCAGCTCCGGCCTGGGAGCAAGCCTTCTGTTTTTCCTTTCAGCCTTGAACGGCGGAAATATCAATAAATGGTTGGGTCAGGACTTTCAGAACTTGATGGAGCGAAGTGGTCACGGGGATCTCATGCGCAATCTTCAGGACGATTTTGCAACCTTTTCCAGGCTCAACTCGGATCAAGGTGGACATGACTGGAAGAATTTCACCTTCCCGTTCCTGATAGAAGGGCGGCTTGAACAACTTAAGATGTTCTATCGTCGCCATGGTCGGGAAAATGATGGCCAAATTGAAGATGAAACCCGGTTTATCATTGAACTCGATCTCAGCAAGAGCGGACCGGTTCAATTGGACGGATTATTCAGGCCTAAGCATTTTGACTTGCTGTTCCGTCATCAAAAAGAATTGGAGACAAGCCTGAAAGACCAGGTCAGCCAGATTTTCATCGAGAATATGGAAATTACCGGTCTAACTGGCAGCTTAACTTTCCGGCAACTCCCAACATTTCCCATTCACCCAACCGAAGAATGGGAAGTTAGAAATCCCAACCTGACACAGGTTTGAAGGTCAGCTCCCTAACTTATGAGATGGATTTGCGGCGATACATTTCGATGGAGAAGCTGTCCATCTCTTCCTGATAGCGTTTTTCCTGCTGCTCTTTCAGAAGCCTGAGACGATTTTCCTCTGAAATTTCGTATTTCTTCAGTTCCTGGAACAGTTCCGCCATTTCAGAGCGAGCTTGTTCGATTCGACTATCAAGTTCTTGAATGCTGGCTTGCAGGTTTTCGCGGCGCAAACGCGCCCCCTCAGCATAACTGGCATAATGCAGGGCAGCGGTCGAATCACCGGAGGCAATCTCTTGCTCACGAACCTGTTCCTGGTTCAGTTTTTCCAACTGAGCCACGAAATTTGCCCGTAATTCTTCAAGATCGGACACTTCCCGACGTTTTTCATCGACTTTAAATTTCTGAACCCTGATCAGGTTTCCAATACCGGCCATGAACTATGTACCCCTCTTCAACATGGCAATTATTCTACTGGCGCTGCTGCCGTTTCCTGCGGCGCAACGTTCAATATCTCAGCCAACAACTGATAGCATTCCTCAAGTGATGTATTTTCATCCTTCTGCTGGGCGAGGAACTGCTCCAGCAATGGATAGTAATGAATGGCTGCATCCACGTTTGGATCGCTTCCCTGACGATAGGCCCCAAGCCGAATCAGTTCCGCCATATCCTCATATGTGGATAAAAGCTGTTTTGCCGCCATGATTACCTGGCTTTCTTCAGGTGTATTACAGCCCGGCATGGTTCGGGAAACCGACTTCAATACATTGATCGCCGGGTAACGTCCCCGTTCAGCAATTTTCCGTTCCATCACGATATGACCATCCAGAATACCGCGCACCGCATCAGCGACCGGCTCATTATGATCATCCCCCTCAACAAGAACGGTAAAGAGCCCTGTAATGGTTCCCTTTCCGGGGCCTGGTCCAGCGCGTTCCAGCAATTTTGGAAGCTCACTAAAGACTGTAGGTGTGTAGCCTTTACTGGTTGGCGGCTCCCCACCAGAGAGCCCCACATCCCGCTGCGCCATAGCAAAGCGGGTCACACTATCCATCAGGCACAGCACGTCTTTGTCCTGATCCCGAAAATATTCAGAAAGAGCCAATGTCAAATAGGCTGCCTGACGGCGCATTAAGGCCGGCTCATCGGAAGTTGCAACGACAACGATACTCTTTGCCAAACCTTCTGGCCCCAGGTCATCCTCGAGGAATTCCTGGACCTCGCGACCCCGCTCCCCAATCAGACCAATAATGTTGACGTCAGCCTGAGTGTAACGCGCCAGCATGGATAACAGGACTGACTTACCAACGCCAGATCCCGCGAAAATCCCCATTCTCTGCCCACGGCAGCAGGTTGCAAACGAATTCAGTGCTCGAACGCCAAGGTCAATTTTCTCCCCAACTCGTTGGCGGGAATGGGCAGGCGGCGCTGCATTTTTCAACGGAACAGGCATGCTGCCTTTCCGAAGTGGCGGGCCACCATCAATGGGTTCACCCATGGCATTGACCACACGACCAAGCCAGCTTTGATCTGGAAACACAACGGGATCGGGATCTGCAATCAGGGCTTTACAGCCCATGCCCACCCCCTCAAGAGAGCCAAATGGCATAAGCAAGGCCCGGTCATCGCGAAAGCCGACAACTTCACACTGAACGACCTTATCGCCACGGGCGAGGAGATCAACACGACTGCCAATACTTAAGTGGCGCTGAATTCCACCAACTTCCACAAGCAAGCCCTGGATCGCGGCAACGCGTCCATAGAATTGTTGTGTAGACACCCGACTAATCTCGGAGATAACACTAAGCACCCGATGCTCCCTGACTACTTTTGTTCACTGACATTTATCCTCTGGACATACACTTTGCCTGACATCTTTTAAAGTTTCGTAAAGGATAAATAATCCTCCTTGATAAATTAGTTAATTTTTTAGCTTTGCCGTTAACCATTTGTTAAGCTAGAATCTTAACAATATCGCCTTAATAGGAGGTCCAACTCAATGCGGGTATTATTAATCGAAGACGATAGTTCAATGGCACGTGGCATCGAATTGATGCTAAATGCCGAAGGTTTGAATGTTTATACCACTGATCTTGGCGAAGAAGGCGTAGATCTTGGCAAACTGTATGATTACGACATCATTATCCTGGATCTGGGATTGCCAGACATGTCCGGTTACGATGTTCTGAAAAAACTACGGACAGCCAAAGTGTCAACTCCCATCCTGATCCTTTCCGGTATGTCTGAACCAGACGACAAGGTTAAAGGACTGGGCTTTGGTGCAGACGATTACTTAACCAAACCATTTAATAAAGATGAGCTGATTGCACGGATCCACGCAATTGTCCGTCGCTCTAAAGGGCATGCGCAATCAACCATCTCAACAGGCAAGCTCACGGTCAACCTGGACTCCAAATCTGTAGAAGTGGACGGACAGCGTCTACATCTTACAGGTAAGGAATATGGTATGCTGGAACTCTTGAGCCTTCGCAAGGGCACGACCCTGACGAAAGAAATGTTCCTCAACCACCTCTACGGCGGTATGGATGAGCCTGAACTGAAAATCATCGACGTATTTGTTTGTAAACTGCGCAAGAAACTGGCGTCAGCAACAAATGGGGACAATTACATCGAAACAGTTTGGGGACGCGGATACGTACTTCGGGATCCAGAGGAAAGCCGGAGTGCCAAAGCAAGCTAAACTCAAAATAACATCTCTCAACCAAAAAGCCGCCTTGTTCACAAGGCGGCTTTTTTAAATGGATTACTGCTGCGGCATAACCGCTAACAAGAAATGGATATAGATCAACCCGCTGCTGCGAGCACCCCACCCTGGGCTGGCGTGTATACACCTTTAAGGCCGCTCACAGGGTTCAGATCATCACAAATCCCCAGAACCGTCTCAGCACCGCCAAGGAACAGGGCACCATCACGCGCCATGATCTTATGCATCTGCTTGAGAACCTGAGCTTTTGTCGGATGATCAAAATAGATCAACACATTCCGGCAGAAAATGACATCGAACGTCCCAAGGCTACTCAAAGGCTCCAGAAGGTTCAGTTTCTGGAATTTGACCATAGCCCGAATAGAGCTATCAATCTGCCACATTTCCCCGATTTGTTGGAAATATTTGATGAGCAATTGGATCGGAAGACCCCGCTGAACCTCAAACTGGGAATAAAGACCAGATTTGGCTTTCTCCAAAACTTCATTTGAGATATCGGTCGCGAGTATTTCAACACGCCACCCTGCCATCTTGGCCGCTTCCTCTTTTAACAGCATCGCAACAGAATATGGCTCTTGCCCTGTTGAGCAGGCTGCATTCCAAATCCGTAAAGTCTTGTTGGCAGACCGTGTCTTCAGAAGATGCGGCAGGATGTTTTCCTTGAAGATGTCGAAAGGTTTATTATCCCGGAAGAAGAACGTTTCGTTCGTCGTCATCGCTTCCGTGATATCTTCTTTCAGCTTTTCATCGTTCGACCGGCGAAGCTCGTTTGCCAGATCCTCAAGTGTATTGAGGCCCCGCTGACGCGCCAATGGGACAAGTCGGCTTTCAAGCAAATAGACCTTGTCTTCACTCAGCACGAGCCCAGATCGATCTCTTACGAGGGTACTAAAAAGCTGGAAGTCCTGACTATTCATGACGGTCTCCCTGTTAGTGCGTTCTCGATGGCTCCTGGAATGCTTGTCAGCGGCAGTACCGCATTTGACAGTCCTGCAGTTGCAACTGCACCAGGCATACCCCAGACAACACTCGATTCTTCATCTTGAGCAATTACGTACCCCCCGGATTTTGCCAATTGCTCACAACCTTTCTGTCCATCCTGCCCCATACCGGTCAAGATGACCGTTAGAAGACGGCTACCAAAAACGGTATCCAGGCTCCTGAGCATAGGATCAACCGCCGGGCGACAGAAATTTTCCGGCGGATTTTGATTGAGACTGATTTTCAAGTCAGTACCATCTTTAACGACAGTCATATGCCAGTCACCCGGTGCGAGATAAATATGACCGTTCTCAACTTTTTCACCATCGACAGCTTCGCGGCACGGGATGCCTGCGATCTTGGAAAGATGCTCTGCCAAAATGGCGGTAAAAGTCGCAGGCATGTGCTGCGTAATAAACACAGGAATTGATGCCAGCTTCCCTTTCAACTTCTCAAACAGAGAGAAAAGAGCTTGTGGGCCACCTGTAGATGAACCGATTGCTAAGGCTTTTGGCAACAAACCGTTGGAGCGGAAAGGTCGCAGCTCCACATTCGCGCCTTTGTAAAGCCCGCCACTCGCTGAGGCGACAGGAGGCAATTCTTTACGCGTAGGCTGGACTGGCGGAGGTGTCTGCTCGCCGAGCTTCCGGCGACGGGTTTCACCAAGAGCCTTGATCTTAGCGACCAAATCCCGATGAAAAATCTCCTTATCGTCAGCCTGACGTGTGCTTTCCGGTTTTGGAATATAGTCAGCAGCCCCCTTTGCCAAGGCTTTCATACTGATATCAGCATTTCGCAAGGTCAAAGTGGATGCCATGATGACTTTAACGTCCCGATCCATCTCGATCAGTTTCGGCAACGCCGTCATCCCGTCCATTTCTGGCATTTCGATATCCAGAACCACAATCTCAGGACGGTGTTTTTCAAATTCTTTAAGTGCTACGGCACCATTTACAGCTGAGGCAACAACTTCAATGTCGGCTTCCTCGTTCAGCCAACGTGATAGGAACCCCCGGATAACCGCGGAGTCATCAACAATCATTACCCGATATGGTGTTTTCATTCTCGTTCTAGTTTCCCCGATCAACGACGGAACAATCTGGTTCACTAAAGGACCCCTACCTGCGAAAATTTGGCTTCAATAATCGCCCGATCAAAAGGCTTCATGATATATTCATTCGCGCCGGCTGATATTGCTTCCCGAATATGGGCCATATCGTTTTCTGTCGTACAGAAGACAACAACAGGCTCAGATCCCCCGTCTGCTTTTCGAAGTTCCCGAAGAAAATCGATGCCGTTCATAACTGGCATGTTCCAGTCCAATAGAATGACATCTGGCATCTTGTCCAGACACACGTCCATGGCTCCCTTGCCATCCTCCGCTTCAATACAGGCAAAATTCAGATCCTGCAAAATCCGCCTGGCCACCATACGGACAACTTTTGAATCATCCACAATCAGACACGAGGTCATAACGATATTATCCCTTATAGTTTATTAGGCCGCGACGGATGCTCCTGCGAAATCAAGCAGACGATCAATCTGCAAGATCACAATCAGCTTGTTTTCAGACCGGTAGATCCCTGAAGAAACTTCCCGCCATCTCGGCTCAAGTGTTGCCGGGTTCATTTCAATCTGATCCGTTTTCAGGCTGAGAACCTCCCCGACGCTATCAATAAGAAGTGAATAGGGTTCACCGTGATGCTCCACAACCACGCTCATCTGATGAGCTGCATCATCCGGCGTTGGAAGCCCAAGACGCTTACGAACATCAATGCATGTCACAATGCGTCCCCGGAGGTTCAGTGCACCAGCCACTTCCATTGGAGCGAGTGGAATATTTGTCAGTTTAATGCTGCCAAGGACATCATGAACCTGCAGAACAGGGATTCCGAACATCTGTCCGGCAATCGTAACCGTTACAAATTCCTGCAATTCGTTGCTACTCATCTAGCACCTCCGCCAGCACGCAATGTTTGAGACAATGTATTCATCAGGGCATCCCGATCAAACTTAGCCACATAGTCGGAGAAACCAACCTGACGACCACGATCGAAATCCTGTGGTGTTGTATGGGATGAAAGGGCGATAATTGGTGTGTCCGCCCAGCGATCATCTTTGAGAACTTCTTCAGCAAACTGGAAGCCATCCATTTCAGGCATCTCAATATCGCTGACAATGATATCGAATTCTTTGCCAGCCTCCCGGAGTGCCAGCGCCTGTTTTGGGTTTTCCGCAGTGCTGACTTCATATCCAGCTACAGAGAGGAGTGGAACCAGCATGTTCCGGAAGAACGGGCTGTCGTCCACTAGCAAGATTCTCTGGTGAGCACGGTCAGATCCAAAGGCTGCTGTTTCGTTACCACCGAACCAGTCACCGAAGCATTTCTGCAGATAGTAACCGACATCCAGAACATCTGTCGCCTTACCGCGGATGATGGCACTACCAATCATTCCCTCGACATGAGAGGACATTTCGACATTCAGCGTATCTTCTACGATATCAACGATTTCATCGACCACCAGACCCATGGTCCGGTCATTATCCGTAAAGACCAGAATTGGCTGACGGCCGGTTTCGACCATTTTGCAATCCGGGCTCATAGTGACCAGAGGCATGATCTTGCCGCGATATTGAACAACCATCTGACCATTTGTCATTTCAATGCTGTCCACATCAACTTCTTCGAGGCGAGCAACCAGAGAAAGCGGTACAGCTTTCGGCTCCTGTCCACCTGCACGGCAGATCAGCATTGCAACCTTGTCAGTTTCCATTGAGCTCTTGCCTGCTTCTTCCTCAACCTGGTGATCCGCGATGACGTTTTCGCCAGTTTGTGAGGCAATACCGTTTGGATCCAGGATCATGATCACGCTACCATCACCCAGAATTGTGTTTCCGGAGAAGATGGAGAGGTGACGCAGGATTGGAGCAACCGGCTTCACAACGATCTCTTCAGTGTCGAAGACGCGGTCAACAACAATACCAAATGTGTAGGCGCCGACCTGGGTTACGATAATAAACTCTTCAGAGCCTTTAACTTCACTCTGTTCAGCAACTTCATCTGCAGCAGTTTCCAAACGCAGGATGTCATTCAAGTGAACAAGTGGCAGCAGACGATCCCGCAGTCTCAGGACCGGAGAGTCATTAATCTGCTCAATTGTGTTTTCGCTCTCACCATCCGTTGAGGCGCGAACCAGTTCAACAACACTAATTTGTGGAACTGCAAAACGCTCACCAGCACATTCAACGATAAGAGCAGAGACAATTGCCAGTGTCAGTGGAATCTTGATGGTGAAAATAGAGCCTTTACCGTCTTCGGATTTCAGCTCAACCGTACCGCCAATTTTCTCGATGTTGGAGCGGACCACGTCCATTCCCACACCACGACCAGATACGTTTGTAATTTTCTCAGCTGTCGAGAAACCAGGACGCATAATATAGTTCTGGATTTGCTGAGTGCTCATATTCTCAAGCTCAGCTTCAGAAGCCAGACCGTTTTCAATGACCTTCTTCTTGATCTTGTCAACGTTCAGACCGCGACCATCATCCGAAATGGTGATGATGATGTGACCACCTTCGTGATACGCATCCAGGACTACGCGACCTGTTTCCTTCTTACCGGCTTGCACCCGCTCTTGAGGAGTTTCAAGACCATGGTCAGCAGAGTTCCGAACCATATGTGTCAAAGGATCCTTGATCAGTTCGAGAACCTGACGGTCCAGTTCTGTTTCTGCGCCGTGCATGACCAGATCGATCTTCTTGCCAAGTTCGTGGCTGAGATCCCGAATAATACGTGGCAGCTTGGACCAGGCGTTGCCAATTGGCTGCATCCGGGTCTTCATCAGACCTTCCTGAAGCTCAGTTGTTACATGGCTCAAGCGCTGCAGCGGCACAGTAAACTCATTATCATCCATTCCGCGAACCATCTGCAAAAGCTGGTTACGGGTCAGGACAAGCTCACTTACCATTGTCATCAGATCTTCCAGAAGCTCCACGTTTACGCGGATGCTCTGGTTGGCAAGAGAGGATTCTTTCTTGGCTTCTTCACCACCGGCAGGCTTCTTAGAAACAGCCGCTTCTGCTGGCGCTTCTGCTACTACTGGTGCTGGTTCTTCCACCGGTTCGGCTTCCAATACAGGCTCATCATCTGGTCCTGGCGCTGCGTTAAACGCTGCTTCCAATTCTTCCAGTGAAACCTCACCTGGTTTTAGATCCCGATCTAGTTCCGGCTCAACCGGAGCTGCGGCAGGTGTTTCTTCAGGTCCTTCTGCTGCCTGGAACGCGGCTTCCAGTTCCGCTTCACTTACCTCGCCTGCTAGCTCAACAACGTTATCATCTGAAGCGGCAGGCGCGGCAGTGGCGGCGGCACCTGTTCCATAAGCAACATCGTTCAGGCGGGCAATGAGGTCTGCATCATCACCTTCTGGTTCCTGCTCTGTCTGCTCCAGCGTATCCAAGAGATCTTTAATCACGTCCATGGCTTCGAGAATGATCGTCACCACATCCGGGGTCACAGTCAGTTCGTTGTCACGAATTTTACCGAGAACGTTTTCACCGGCATGGGCGACTGCTTCCAAACGGGGAAGTCCGAGGAAGCCGCAAGTACCCTTGATGGTATGAACAAGTCGGAAAATGTTGTCAATCTGACTAGGATCGTCAGGATTTTGTTCAAGCGCAACCAACGCCGCGTCTACGATTCCAATATTTTCGTTGGTTTCGGTCAAAAATTCGCTTAACAGATCATCCATGGTCTTATTTTCTCCCCGCCACAGCAGGCCTTACATATAAACTTTGCCACTAAGATGAGCGTAGAATGATGGAAAGAGGTTAACAAGCGGTTACGCCAGCGACCCCTTTTGGAAGAAAATTAGAAGTTTGTGAAAATTAGAGTGAAATCAGGAAAGCCGCAGCCTAGGCAGGACCTAATCTTGCGCCGGCAAACAAATAAAGGCACCCGAGGGTGCCCTTATTAACCAATTTTTTTTACCAAGAATTATTTAAGCGGATTTTGCAGTCAGAACTACAAGGTCTTCCTCCATGCTGGCAATTTCCACCTTGAAACCATAGTTTTCGCAGATTGCCATCATGTACTGAGCGCCAACATTTTGGGTCGAGAGCTCCTCTTCGTTGTAGCCATCTACAAGTGTCTTGGTGATTTCCTCACGAAGTCCTGCCCGCATTCCCGCTGCCCGAAATTCAAAGGACCAATTTCCATCCGCCACATCACCAGAGACGACAAGCTTGCCTCCTCTTGACAAAGCACCAGCCGCAATCGCTGTCAGATTACAAATTACCTTAATGGCTTCCTTCGGCAGATTTTCAGCACCTCCTGCTTCATCCGGCCAATCCAGCTCCACTTTTCCAAATGAAAGAAACGAACGACATAGGGCTCTTGCATCCCGAACGGACACTTCTGCACCCATACCACTAGCAAGACCATAGGCCAGACGATAAAACTGAAGCCGGGCCGCCGCCTCTCCGGCACTTTGGCTCACGAGCTCAACCGCCTGCTCCCGCATATCGGCATTGCTCTCGTCCTGCAGCAACTCGATACCGTTATTCACCGCCCCAACCGGCCCGATGATATCGTGACAAAGCTTTGAACTCATCAAGGCCGTCAATTTCAGATCAATCATTGTCTTTGGCATCCCGCATAATCACATTGAGGTTGAAAGGAACCTTTTACCCGTGGCGGACAGTTTGCTACACTCTACCCCTAACAATCAACCAAGTGATTTCAAATGATTGCATTTTTTTCTCCTGGCCAATTTGTAAAACACCCCGGAAAACCTGACTGGGGCATTGGACAGGTTCAATCAGCGATAGCTGATCGGGTCACGGTCAATTTCCAGCATGCTGGCAAACAACTCATCATTGCCAGCATCGTTGAACTGGAAGGACTGAGTGATCAAGAACTGCAGGAAATGCAAAAAAAGGCTTTTGGTGAAGATTAATCCCCCTGTCAAAAAAGGGACAACCAATCGCCGCTGATAAGATAATGGGAGTCGATCCAGCACAAGCCAGCCCTCGAGAGAACGATAGGGTAAGCACAGTGTTTGGGAATGTGAGGATAGGTCATTGAGCAAGACCGCATCATTTGCGCAGACAACTGCTGCGCCGGGCAAGGCACGTCAGAACCGCAAAGGTCGCTATGCCCCAAGAGGCCGTCAGGCGAGCCCGCGGGCTTTAGAAGAAGTCAGGGCGATCTTGAAAGATATGCCCCGGGACAAAGACCTTCTAATTGAACATCTCCATCGGTTACAGGATGAGTTCGGTTATCTGGCTAAAGATCATCTGGCCGCGCTTGCCACAGAAACACGTCTGTCACTTGCAGAGGTTTACGAAGTTGCGACCTTCTATCACAACTTTGTTGTTGCTGAGACAGAGGAGGATTTACCGAGGCTGACCGTCAAGGTCTGCGATAGTTTAACTTGTGAGCTTAAGGGTTCCAGAAACCTTACAGAACAGCTGACGGAAAACTATGGCAAGTCAGTCCAGGTTACCCATGGCGCCTGTATGGGGCGCTGCGATAAAGCACCTGTTGTGCGCCTTGAGGATCAATACGTCACCAAGGCAACAATAGAGAATAGTAAATTCGCCATTGATAAAGCGCTGACAGGCAATACTGCATCTCAAGTCGATTTGGATCACTTGTCCTATTCGGACTATTGCGAAAATGGTGGTTTCAAGCTGCTCCAGAAAATCTGTGACGGGGATCTGGATTATCAGACTGTCATTGATGAATTGAAGAAAAGCGGGCATCGCGGACTTGGTGGGGCCGGTTTTCCGCATGCCATGAAAATAGAATCTGTCTGCTCCATCCCCGGACCGCGCCTGATGGCCGTGAACGCAGATGAAAGCGAGCCAGGTACGTTCAAAGACCGCTACTACATGAACACAAATCCCTATCAGTTTCTGGAAGGCATGCTGATCGGGGCAGATCTGGTAGATGCTGAGGCTATCTACATCTTTCTGAGAGATGAGTATCCGGATACAGCCCGTATTTTGAAAACTGCGATTGCAGATCTTGAGATTGCAGGACTGACAAAGGGACGGCCCATACATTTAAGGCGCGGCGCAGGCGCTTATATCTGCGGCGAGGAAAGCGCCATGCTTGAGAGCCTGGAGGGGAAACGTGCCCTGCCCCGCCAAAAGCCGCCATTTCCAGCACATGTTGGCCTTTTTGGTCGTCCGACCCTTATCAATAATGTGGAGACCCTTTACTGGCTGCCCGACATCTTAACCAAAGGTGCCGACTGGTATCAGGACGGAGGCCGCCATTCCTCAAAAGGGTTCAGGACTTTTTCCCTCTCCGGTCATGTGAAGAAACCTGGGGTTTATAGGGTTCCCGCCGGTATAACAGCGACAGAACTGATTACAGAATATGGCGGCGGCATGGAAGACGGGCATGTTTTCCGCGCATACCTGCCGGGCGGGGCCTCAGGTGGGATGCTGCCTGCCAGCATGGCGGATATCCCGCTCGACTTTGGAACGCTGGAAGAACATGGATGCTTTATTGGCTCTGCTGCGGTCATTGTCCTGTCAGATCAGGATGACCTGAAAGATGTTTGCCGTAACCTGATGCGGTTTTTTGAGGATGAAAGCTGCGGTCAATGCACACCCTGCCGGATCGGAACGATCAAAGCTCTCGATCTTATGGCAGCTGACAGCTGGGACCAACCTTTACTAGAAGAGTTGAGTGCCGTGATGCGCGATGCCTCTATCTGCGGCCTCGGTCAGGCTGCACCCAATGCCCTTCTTTGCCTGATGAAATATTTTCCGGAGGAGCTGTCATGACAAAGAGCATTCGCTTCACCCTGGACGGACAGGAAATCGAGACGGACGGCAGTCAAACCATTTGGGAAATTGCGAAAGAGGCTGGCAACTTAATCCCCCATCTTTGTCATGCGGATCGACCAGGTTACAGAGCTGATGGCAATTGCCGGGCTTGCATGGTGGAAATCGAGGGCGAACGCGTCCTCGCACCAAGCTGTATGCGAACTCCAAGTGAGGGAATGGTTGTCAAAACAGAAACTGAGCGGGCCAGCAAGGCACGTGAGATGATCATGGAAATGCTGATCGCGGATCAGCCCACCAGAAACAAGGCCCCTGATCCGGAAAGCCACTTTTGGCAAATGTCGGATCTTACAGGAATAAAAAACAGCCGATTTGCCAGAGATCGCGATGCGGACCTTCAGGACATAACTCATCCCGCCATGAATGTGGACCTTACAGCCTGCATCAACTGCGACCTTTGTGTCCGGGCCTGCCGGGAGGTTCAGGCTAATGATGTGATCGGAATGGCAAGTCGTGGGTTCAACTCAAAGATTGTGTTCGACTTCGATGATCCAATGGGTGATAGCACCTGTGTTGCGTGCGGGGAATGTGTGCAGGCTTGCCCGACAGGCGCCCTGCTGGAAAAATCCTGGGTTCCTGATAGTCAAATTGAGCGAAAAGTAGACAGTGTCTGCCCTTTCTGCGGTGTGGGGTGTCAGCTAACCTACAACGTAAAAGGCAATCGGATTATCTCTGTTGATGGGCGAGATGGCCCGGCCAATGAAGAGCGGCTTTGTGTTAAAGGGCGTTTTGGATTTGACTATATTCACAATCCAGATCGGCTCACCAAGCCGCTCATTCGAAAAGACGGAATTGCCAAATCAGATATAGAAGGATTGGACCCTGCCAATCCTTACACCCATTTTCGCGAAGCAACATGGGAAGAGGCACTGGATAAAGCTGCATCGGGGCTGCTGGCAGTGAAAGAGAAAAAAGGGCCCCGTGGGCTCGCTGGATTTGGATCTGCCAAAGGATCAAACGAAGAGGCTTATCTATTCCAGAAATTGGTGAGAACGGGTTTTGGCTCCAACAA
Source organism: Sneathiella limimaris (assembly GCF_012932565.1). Lineage (NCBI taxonomy): Bacteria > Pseudomonadati > Pseudomonadota > Alphaproteobacteria > Sneathiellales > Sneathiellaceae > Sneathiella > Sneathiella limimaris. Next base: position 1,557,515 of record NZ_JABBYJ010000001.1, on the reverse strand, counting down.
TGTGGATCACTGCACCCGGCTCTGCCATGCATCCTCGGTTGCGGCGCTACTGGAAACAGTAGGATCTGGTGCCGTCTCCGCCCCGTTTAATGAGGCCGAGAATTCAGATGTCATAATCATCATCGGGGCCAATCCAGCGGTTAATCATCCCGTCGCAGCGACTTTCTTTAAAAACGCTGCCAAGAAAGGAACAAAACTGATCATCATTGATCCGCGGCATCAGGCGCTTAGCCGACACGCGGCCTACCATCTGCAGGAAAAACCGGGCAGCGACGTTGCGCTTCTCAATGCCATGATGCAGGTCATCGTTGATGAAGACCTAGTCGACAAGGATTATATCGCCAATCAAACCGAAGATTTTGAAAGCCTGAAATCTCACCTTCATGGCTATCGCCCAGAAGAGATGGAAGACATAACGGGCGTCCCGGCTGATGATGTCCGCGGCGCAGCCCGCCTGTTTGCGAAAGCCAAGGCGGCAATCATTTTTTGGGGTATGGGCATTAGCCAACATGTCCATGGGACAGACAATTCTCGCTGCCTGATCTCTCTTTCTCTGATGACTGGACAGGTTGGACGCCCCGGTACCGGCCTGCATCCGCTTCGCGGCCAAAATAATGTACAAGGGGCTTCCGATGTGGCCTTGATCCCTATGTTCCTCCCCGACTACCAGTCAGTTGAGGACCCCATTGTTCGCGAAAAATTTGAAAACTTCTGGGGGGCAGAACTCGACCCAAACAATGGGCTGACAGTTGTCGAAATTACCGCTGCAGTTCACAAGGGCGATATTCGCGGCATGTATATCATGGGTGAAAACCCCGCAATGTCCGATCCCAACGTAACCCATGCCAGAGAAGCTCTTAGCATGTTGGATATGCTGGTCGTGCAGGATCTGTTCCTGACGGAGACTGCGGCTTATGCAGATGTCATTTTGCCCGCTTCCGCCTGGCCGGAAAAGGACGGGACAGTTACCAACACCAACCGTCAGGTCCAGATGGGCCGGGCAGCTCTTCATCCCCCGGGCGATGCGCGTCAAGATCTTTGGATTATTCAGGAAATGGCCAAGCGATTTGGCCTAGATTGGCATTACGACCACCCAAGAGACGTTTTTGCTGAGTTGACCCAGGTAATGGACAGCATAAAAGGCATGAGTTGGGAGAGGGTGGATCGTGAGCACTCCATTACTTACCCCTGTAGCTCTGAGGACGATCCGGGGCATCCGCTGATCTTCACGGATAGCTTCCCAACCCCGAGCGGACGCGGCAAGTTTGTACCTGCTGATCTCATTGCGCCAGATGAAGTTCCGGACAAAGACTACCCGATCATTCTAACAACCGGGCGATTGCTCGAACATTGGCATACAGGGTCCATGACTCGCCGGGCCACAGTCCTGGATGCGGTAGAGCCTGAACCCACGGTTCAGATCTCTCCGGCCATGATGGAAAGTCTTCAGCTCACCTCGGGGGATTTTGTCACTGTTCGCTCCCGCCGGGGAGAATTGCGCCTTCGCGCCCGTGCCGATGCAGCGATACAACAGGGTATGGTGTTTATCCCCTTCTGCTATGCAGAGGCGGCCGCTAATCTCTTGACAAATGATGCCCTGGACCCATTTGGTAAGATTGCTGAAGTCAAGTTCTGCGCCGTTCAGGTGGAGAATTCCTCTCAATCCTAATTCCGTCCCAGGTACGATAGAAGTGAAACGAATAGGTATATTGCAGACCGGCAAGGTCGGCGGCCCACTAGGCGAACAATTTGGTGAATATCCAGACATGTTTATCAACATGCTGGGGGCCGATAGCTTTGACTATGTAACCTATGCGGTTGTAGATGGGGAATTTCCTGAAAGTATCGAGGACTGTGACGGCTGGATCATTACAGGTTCCAAACATGGCGCCTATGAGGATCATGACTGGATCCCTCCCCTTGAAGCTTTTATTCGCGCGTTAGCAAAAAGCAACCGGCCAACTGTCGGTATCTGCTTTGGTCATCAGATCATGGCGCAGGCTCTCGGCGGTGAAGTTGTCAAATCTGATAAAGGCTGGGGCGTTGGGTTCCATGAGTATGAAAATCTGGAAACCGGCAAGAGAGCCAAGCTCCTCGCCTTCCACCAGGATCAGGTGATCAAGCTACCAAATGGGGCAACAGTTACCCATCGGTCCGACTTCTGCCCTTTTGCAGGTATTCGTTATTCTGAAAGCTGTCAGTCTCTGCAACCTCATCCAGAACATGGCCCGGGCTTTACAGAGGCCTTGTTGAAAGAGCGCCGCGGCAAAGCCATCGAGGAAAGCGTCGCTGACATCGCCCTTGAAGGGTTGCAGCAAGACAATTCCCACGCTGAGTACGCAAGCTCCCTCAAAGCGTTTTTTGAGAAAATGTGAATAATACAATGATGGCGATTATCAACAGCTTGTGCTCGATATCTCCGATAGCTTTTGGATGAAGCTTGTTGCCCCAGCCTGTCCTTTAACATTAAAAGAGGACAAAACCCATTTGTCTACTGGCTTAAAAAACCAGTAATCTATTGCGACGTGGCCTTCCGTCATAAAAAATACAGAAACCACACGAGCAATTCTCTCTCCGCACTCACGTTTTTTTAGGCTGTCGTGACTAACATAATCACCGTAAATTTTTATTGCATCGATAAAGTCACCAGCCTGCTTGCCAAATTTTACGTAGTTGAATTCTGAAAACCGGTCTTCATCTTTTGAAGTTTCTGCGATTTTCTTCGCAAACTCGTCAGCATTTCCCTTGCGAACTTCCTCATTCAAAATTTTAACCATCTCATCAACTTCATCTGCATAAAGCGATGTAAATGGATTAGCCAAGACTATAAAGCTCAATACTAATGATAGCAGAAATAAATGACGCAACTGCTCCCCCTCCCAATAAACATGAAGGTTTCAACCTATCCGGACATAAAAATAAATTCAACACACGGCTTCTGCGCCATTTATCTTTTTTCTCTGTGTAGATTTTTTACCAAAGACCTCACGCCTTTACTTTTCGCTCTCTGTAGAAGGTGTAGATGCCCATGGCGACAACGATTGCGCTGCCGATCAGCATGCCCGCATCGGGGATATCGCCAAAGACGAGGATGCTGAGGATCATTGAGAAGATCAGGATCGTGTAGCGGAACGGAGAAACAAACCCCACCTCACCGACCCGGACAGCGCTAACACTCAGGATATAGCCACAAATGACGAAAATAGACGCGGCGAAGAGGATGGAAATCCCTGTCCAGGTAACTGGTTCCCAATCAATGAAGGCCAGTGCGATTCCTGAAACAACGGTAATGCAGGCAGAAGTTATCAAGGAGACAGCCGACGATGGTACAGCCCTTGAAATCCGCCGGGTCGAAAGATCGCGGATCATGATAAAAACCACAGCTGCCAGCGCAAAGAAGGAGATAGATGTGAAGCCTTCCGTCCCCGGTTGCACAATGATTATTACCCCCAAGAAGCCAATACCTACCGCCATGTAGCGGCGCCAACCCACTGGTTCCTTCAAAAATATGGCGGCGCCAACTGTCACAGCTAATGGCAGGGATTGCAGAATGGCTGTCGCATTCGCCAGCGGCATATTGAAAACCGCATAGAGAAACAAAAACGCTCCGATAACTTCGCCAAAGCTCCGAAGCCCGATAAGCTTCCAGTCGGACAGAGCAATTACGCGAAACGGAGTCCGCTTGTAAATTGCCATCGCGCCCAGAAAACCTGTGGTAAAGAGAGACCGCAAAAAGATCGCCTGCACCAGCGGAAAATAAGCTGACGAGGATTTGATCAAGGCATCATTAATGGCGAAGGAAGCCATACAGGCGGCCATCAGAAGAGCCCCCTGCATATTCTCGGAGAGGTTTGTTTTCATAAAATCTATTAGGTCTAGATTTACAAAAAGCGCAATCTCTTTTTATAGTGCAATGCAACTTAACCGCGACCTGATAATCGCCTGAGACAGAAAGCGATCCCCATGCCTCTTTCGACAATTGCCTTTGATGCAGATGACACGCTTTGGGAGAACGAAAAAATCTTCAAATTGACCGAAAAGCGCTTTCTTGAACTTCTCTATGATCATGGCGCTGATGAAAGTCTGTACGATCATTTGCTGGAAACCGAAAGACAAAATCTGCGTTATTACGGGTATGGCATCAAAGGATTTACGTTATCCATGGTCGAGACGGCAATCCGGATCACAAACGGGACAGTTCCTGCCCATATCATTCAGGAAATTCTGAATGCAGGACGGGAAATGCATGATCACCCGGCAGAGCCTATGGCGGGCGTTACTGAAACACTCAAACAATTAGCAGGAACCTATCGGATCCTTCTGATTACCAAGGGTGACTTGTTTGACCAGGAACGAAAGCTTGCTCAATCTGGCCTCGGAGAATTGTTCGATGGTGTGGAGATTGTTTCAGAAAAAACAGAGGAAACATACCTTCGAATTTTTGAACAGTATGGAGATGGACCAAAGCGGAGCATGATGGTCGGCAACTCGCTGAAATCAGATATTGTGCCAGCGGTCGCCGTTGGTGCCTGGGGCGTACATGTCCCTTCCGAAATTGAATGGGCCATGGAAAAAGCGGACGCCCCAACCGGAAACGCCCGCTATCATCATCTGGAAACGATAACTGAACTTCCAGCGCTCATTGCTGAGATTTCAGCAGATAATTGATAAGCCTTCATCCTTTTTATTTGAGGGCCGTTACCTGAATTTCAATTTTCATGGAACTATCCATTAATTCGGCCTGAAACATGGTCGCGGCCGGCTTGGCAATAGAGAAAGCTTCACGAAGCGCCGGCCAACAGGCTTCAAAATCGTTGCGGTCGGGCAGGATATAGGTTGTCCGTACCACCTTATCGAGGGAGGAGCCTGCCTCCTGTAAAGCTTGCTCAATATTTTTGAGGCACTGAACGGTTTGCTCAAGCGGCGTTTCAGGCATGGACATGGTGCTGTAATCATAGCCTGTGGTTCCGGCCACATGCACGTACATATCATCAACAACTGCACGGGAGTAGCCAATTTGCTCCTCAAAAGGAGAGCCCGAAGAAATATGTTTGACCATCTTTAAATCCTGTCTGTGGGGGATCAATACTCAAAAAGAAAGGGCCATGATGTTGGTCATGGCCCTATCTCTTAGCTTTCGCGGATCATATTGATGATCCCGGAGAAATCCATCTCGGAACCATCACTGGCCGCATATTTCTCATAAAGTGCCATGGCGGCTGCACCAAGTGCTGTATTGGCGTCGTACCCTTTGGCCGCTTCCTGCGACAGGTTCAAATCCTTCAGCATATTTTGCGCCGTGAAGCCAGGCTTATAGTCATTATTGGCCGGTGACGTCGGAACAGGCCCTGGAACTGGACAGTAAGTTGTGAGTGACCAACACTGACCAGAAGCTGTCGATGCAATATCAAAAAGGGTCTGGTGATCCAGCCCCAGCTTTTCACCCAACACGAAGGCCTCTGATACCGCAATCATGGAAATCCCGAGGATCATGTTGTTGCAGATTTTGGCTGCCTGACCATTACCAGATGCGCCGGTATGAACAATATTGGCACCCATCACCTCTAGAACTGGTTTTGCCGCTTCAAAAGCACCTGCTGGACCACCTACCATAAAGGTCAGGGTTCCCGCAGCGGCACCACCAACACCACCGGAGACCGGTGCATCTACCATCATCATGCCGCGAGCTGCTGCAGCCTCGGCAACTTCACGAGCCGTCGCGACATCAATCGTAGAACAGTCAATAAACAAAGTCCCTTCATCAGCGGCAGCAAGGGCGCCATCATCTCCAAGGTAAACACCCCGCACATGATCCCCTTTGGGCAACATGCTGACGACGATGTTGACGCCTTTTGCAGCGTCGCTTGCGCTGGCAGCGGCTTCACCACCTGCATCGACACAGGTTTTAACAGCAGCTTCAGAGAGATCGAAAACTTTGACATTATGTCCGGCATTCAGAAGATTTAGGGCCATTGGGCCGCCCATATTTCCAACACCGATGAATCCTATTTTTGCCATTGTGTCCTCCCAGGCAAAAAAGGCGTCCCGAGTTTTTCGGAACGCCTTATCTTTGTTACTTATGTGTAGGCATGACAAATTCCGCACCGGCCTTGATTGAGTCCGGCCAACGGGATGTCACGGTTTTCACTTTTGTATAGAAGCGGACGCCTTCTGGACCATGCTGGTTGTGATCACCAAATGCAGATGCTTTCCAGCCACCGAAGCTGTGGAAGGCAAGCGGCACGGGGATCGGAACGTTCACACCAACCATACCGATTTCCACATTGTTGGAGAAGGCACGAGCCACGTCACCGTTCCGGGTGAAGATTGAGGTACCATTACCAAACTCATGCTTGTCGACCATTGAGATCGCATCGTTGAAGTCTGGCGCGCGAACAACAGACAGAACTGGACCAAAGATTTCCTCTTTGTAAATCCGCATGTCAGTTGTCACATTATCAAACAGACAACCACCCATGTAATAGCCGTTTTCATAGCCCTGCATGGAGAAGTTCCGGCCATCAACAACCAGATCCGCACCTTCAGTGATACCAAGGTCAACATAACCCTTCACTTTTTCAAGATGCTCTTTGGTTACCAGTGGACCCATATCGCCATCATCAGCACTTGGACCGACTTTCAGTTCCGCAACTCGCGGAGCAAGACGTTCCATCAGCTGGTCACCAGCATCGCCAACCGCAACGGCAACAGAGATCGCCATGCAGCGCTCACCGGCAGAACCGTAACCAGCACCGATCAGAGCGTCAGCAGCTTTATCCATATCTGCGTCTGGCATAATGACCATGTGGTTTTTCGCACCACCCATGGCCTGTACCCGCTTGCCGGCCGCTGCCGCGCGGGAATAGACATATTTCGCAATAGGGGTAGAACCCACAAAGCTGATGGCTTTAACGCGCTCATCGTCTAGGAGCGTATCCACTGCAACCTTGTCACCGTGAATAACATTCAGCACACCTGCAGGAGCGCCTGCCTCCAACATCAGCTCAGCCAGACGAACTGGCAGAGATGGGTCTTTCTCAGATGGTTTCAAAACAAAAGTATTACCGCAGGCGATGGCAACTGCAAACATCCACATTGGAACCATGGCCGGGAAGTTAAACGGTGTAATACCGGCAACAACGCCAAGAGGTTTCCGCATACTGTACATGTCAATGCCAGAGGAAACATTGTCAGAGAACTCGCCTTTCAGGAGATGCGGAATACCGCAGGCAAATTCAACAACTTCCAAACCTCGGATGATGGAGCCTTTCGCATCGGAGTGAACTTTACCATGTTCGCTGGAGAGCAGAGCTGCCAACTCATCCATGTTATCTTCAACAAGCTGCTTAAACTTGAACATTACCCGTGCGCGCGTAATCGGCGATGTATTTGCCCATTCTGGAAAAGCTTCCAGGGAATTGGCAATTGCATCACCAACTTCTGCCTCAGTTGCCAAAGGGCATTCTTTTGTCTGCTCGCCCGTGCTTGGGTTATAGACCGGGCTGGTCCGGCCGGATTTGCCTTCGACCAGTTTCCCGCCAATGTAATGCTTGATCTGGGTTGTCATCTGTTTCGCTCCCATAAAGGTCATTTGATGTCCGGTACTTTACATGGGTATAAATGCAAAGTAATCAGGTAAGATTGCAGATACTATGTGCAAAAATACACAACCGGATACTGATGATGTTTGACTGGAATGATATCCGTTTCTTTCTGGAGCTTAGCCGCAAAGGCCGACTGACGGAAGTGGCTAAAGCCCTGAAGGTAGACCATACGACTGTGAGCCGCCGGATTGCAACCCTGGAGGCGGAACTGGATGCCAAACTGTTTGAAAGTTCCCCCCGTGGTTATGTTCTCACCTCAGCAGGCGAGCGATTACTCAAAGAGGCAGAACAGATGGAAAGCGCCTCCGCGACGATCCAGGATATGGTGGGCGGCGCTAACCGAAACCTAACAGGCGTTGTTCGCCTGGGTGTCCCGGAAGGATTTGGCAGTCAGTTTTTGTCCCGCGATATGCCCCTGTTTCAAGCCCTACATCCCGAGATCGAGCTTGAGTTTGTCGCCAATGATCGATTTGTAAGCCTCTCAAAGCGGGAGGCTGATCTCTCCATTACGTTGGAGCGCCCGAGATCAGGTCGTCTAATTTCAAAGAAACTGACCGACTATACGCTGCGCCTTTATGCAAGTAAGAGCTATCTTGCAAATCATGCTCCGATCAAAACCATGGCGGACTTAAAGGACCATAATTTTGTGTCTTATATTGATGAGCTCGTCCCGGATCCGCAAATGCTGTATTTGAGCGAATTTGTCTCTAACCCGAACGTAACTTTAAAAAGTTCCAGCATTGTGTTTCAATTTCAAGCGGCCCTGGCCGGTGGTGGCCTGAATATCATGCATTGCTTTGTGGCAGATCAATATCCGGAACTGGTTTGCCTGCTACCCAATGAAATTAAGGTTGAGCGGACCTACTGGCTGAATACTCCTGAAGATATTCATGATCTGGCGCGGATCAAAGCGGTGAGCCAGTTCCTCACCGAACGGGTAGAGGCTCGACGAGAAGAGCTGATGGGCTTGCCCCTTTCTTAGGTTTCTCGTTTTCAGGACACAAATTACTTTTAATTAAGAAAAATCTGATTCAATATATTACATCAATCAGAGTGACCCCATGTTGCAAATTGCTGTCGAAAAAGTCTGTGATGTCATAATCAAGGCCCTTGCCCTAAATTCTTCCTATGAGGAAGAAGGAGGAGACGATTTTGTTGATCTCCCGGTTATCGACGATGAGATGGAATTTTCTGAGAAAGAAGATGATCGTTATATTGAGCTTCGGCGGGTGATTAACAAATTTAACATCGAAGAAAAGCAGGATCTGGTTGCTCTCGCCTGGATTGGACGCGGATCATTTGGTGCTGATGAATGGGAAGATGCACTGGCAGAAGTAGATAATATCAATCCAGAACATATTGCCGATTACCTGATCAATATGGGCCAGCTAGGGGATTATCTGGAGGAAGGGCTATCCGAACTTGGCTATTCCTCAGAAGAGTTTGAAACCGGCATTCGCTAAGACTAATCGATGAGCCGATTTGCTGCTTCTTCAAGATCCTCAGGTCGATTGATGTTGAAAAAAGGATCTCCACCCTCAATCGGCCATTCCACGCTTCTCAAGCTATAACGTTCTGCAAAAACCAGTATTTTCCGAAGATTTTCTTCTGTTACAGCTTTTTCAAGATCTTCCAGCAATGCAAAAGGCCAAAGGGAAATAACCGGGTGAATCCGGTGATCTGAATAAGCCATGGAAATTGAGTAAATCTTGCCACTTAAACCCTCGGTTAAACGCTTCACAAGATCTAATGGAATAAAGGGTGCGTCAGACGGCACGCACAGCAAATGGGTCGCCTTGCTTCCTTGATCTTTAAAGTACTTAAGACCCGTCAAGATCCCAGCAAGTGGACCCAAATGCCCATCCACCATATCAGAAACAATTGGGTAATCATCTCGAGAAATCGGGGTATTACTATTGATCAGGATATCACTGACTTGTGGCTTTATGGTTTGGATCACTCGATCCATCAGGCTCATTCCACCCAACGTTTTCAGGAATTTATGCTCCCCGCCCATACGACGAGATTGTCCTCCAGCCAGGATGACACAAGGTGGCAATGTTGAACCAGCTTCTGTCATTGGCTTCCCTTTCTTTGATGTTTCCTGTCTTCTTCCATAACGGCTTCTGGATCAGCATCAAATTCAAGACGATCAATCCCCGAAACACATTGGAAGCGCTTCCCTTTAGCCCTACCAATCAGAGTGAGTCCGGCTTGCCGGGCAAGCTCAACGCCCCAGGCTGTGAAACCGCTTCGTGAAATGAGGATCGGGATTTCCATCTGTACCGTTTTAATCACCATTTCCGACGTCAGGCGCCCGGTTGTATAAAAAATTTTATTTTTAGGAGAAATCCCCTTGGACCACATATACCCGGCTATTTTGTCAATTGCGTTGTGACGGCCTACATCCTCCATATAGATAAGAGGAGTATTTCCCTCACACAAGACACAGCCATGAATGGCACCTACCTTCAGATAGAGAGAGGGTTGCCGATTAATTTTTCTGGATAGCTCATAGATCCAGGAGGTTTTTAAAACTGCAGCCTGATCCAATGCGACATCCTCAAACTTTTCCATGACATCGCCAAAAACGGTGCCTTGCGCACATCCTGAGGTCTGGATCTTTTTCTTGAGCTTATCCTCAAAATCAGCCTCATTCTCCGTTCGGACGATCACAACCTCCAAATCCTCATCATATTCCACACCCGTCACCTGATCCGATGGGCTCAGCATATTCTGGTTCAGCAAATACCCAATGGCGAGATATTCTGGATAATCGCCAATGGTCATCATTGTCACTATTTCCCGGGAGTTCAAATAAAGGGCAAGCGGTTTTTCAACGATTACTGGTATCGAAAAGGTCTGACCTTCGTGATCAAGGCCTTCCACTTCCTCGAACAGGCGAGGATCTGATATGTCGGGTGAGACTTCGAATTCCTTCATGCGCCCACTATCTCCCTCATCTCAGTTCTTGTAAAGGCCATGAATTAACAGGTGACACAAAGTTGAAATTCCGTATTGTGCCGAAAACGGAACTGACAATTGCCAAAGGCTGGACATGATCGAAAATCGCAAAACCCTTTCCGAGACAATTACCCAGATCGCCATCGATGCTGGCGCTGTTATTCTGGAAATTTACAATCGGGATTTCGAGGTCAATACCAAGGACGACAGCTCCCCGGTTACGGAAGCTGACGTGGCTGCGGAAAAAGTCATTCTGGAAGGCTTAACCAAGGCAACGCCAGATATTCCAGTACTTGCAGAGGAAAGTGTTGAAGCAGGCCGCGTACCGGATCTATCAGGCGGAACATTCTGGCTGGTTGACCCATTGGACGGCACCAAGGAGTTCATCCATAAAAGAGGCGAGTTTACGGTCAATATAGCGCTCGTAGAAAATGGCAAACCCACTATGGGCGTCATTCATGTACCTGCAAAAAACACCACATATTATGCCTATGATAAGGGCGAAGCCTACAAAATTGACGAGGCAGGCAACACGGCAAAGATCACAGTCCGTCCGACGCCAGCTGATGGCCTGACGGTGGTGGCAAGCCGGTCTCACCGGACCCCGGAAACCGATGACTACATCAACAAGTTTGATGTCGCGGATCTTATTTCGGCAGGTTCCTCCCTCAAGCTTTGTCTAGTGGCAGAAGGAAACGCTGATCTTTATCCACGGATGGGTCGCACTATGGAATGGGATATTGGTGCGGGTCAGGCTATTTTGGAAGCGGCAGGCGGATCAGTGGAAACCCTGGATGGCAAGCCACTTGGCTATGGCAAAGACGGCCATGACAATCCCTATTTTGTTGCCAAGGGGAATGTGTAACGCACATCCCCCTTTTTGGGATCCGATTAGAGACATTCCTGAAACTTGACTGGTTGACCAGCAGAAGGACCTAGGAGTTCTCCATCCCGCATGACCTGCCGACCGCGGATGATGGTTCCAACCGGCCAGCCCTCGACAACCTTGCCTTCAAATGGTGACCAACCGCACTTGGATTGAAGCCAGTCAGACGTAATTTCCTGTTTGCGCTTAAGATCGATCAAGGTGAGATCGCCGTCAAAGCCCAGAGCTATGCGCCCTTTTCCTGCAACGCCATAAATCCGAGATGGGCCAGCTGAGGTCAAGTCCATCACATGCTGCAAGGAAAGCTCTCCCTTGTTACAGTGATCCAGCATAAGCGGCAACAGGGTCTGTACACCCGGCATCCCAGACGGGCTCGCTGGATAGGCATTGGCTTTCTCTTCTTTGGTATGTGGGGCATGATCAGATCCGATCACGTCGACAACACCATCGCGGACACCCTTCCAAATTCCCTGCCGGTGATCTTCGGTACGAATGGGTGGGTTCATCTGCGCATAAGAGCCAAGCTGATCGTAGCAGTCTGGTGCGGAGAGAGTTAAATGCTGCGGCGTTGTTTCAACGGTTGCAATGTCTTTATACTGCGCGAGGAGATCCATCTCATCCTTGGTCGTGATGTGCAGGACATGAATGCGGCGGCCGGTTTCCCTTGCAATCTTCAACACGCGTTCTGTTGCCCGATAGGCAACAATCTCGTCCCGCCAGATCGGATGATTGTGAACTGTATCGACTGCAAGGTGACGCCGCTCCAACAGTCTTGGTTCATCCTCAGCATGAATGGCAACCCGGCGAACGCCAGCGCTTAGTACTTTGCGGATATCTTCATCATTATCGACAAGCAAACTACCTGTGGAAGAGCCCATAAACAATTTAACGCCGCTTACTCCTTCCTGCCGCTCCAGCATTGGAAGATGCTCCACATTCTCGGCTGCTGCCCCAATAAAGAAGGCAAAATCAGTCCAAGCCTTCTCCCGTCCGCGGCGAACCTTATCAGCCATATCAGCAGCGGTCAGCGTCAACGGATTGGTATTTGGCATTTCAAAGATTGCAGTAACGCCGCCCATGGCAGCGGCAGCTGTTCCTGTTGCCAGATCCTCTTTGTGCTCAAGCCCTGGTTCGCGAAAATGGACCTGACTATCGATCACGCCAGGCAGGATATGGAGGCCCGAGGCATCAATCTCATCTTTCGCGCTAACGCCACCCACATCCCCAATCGCAACGATCTTTTCATCTTTGATGGCGATGTCCAGCTTGTCGATGCCACGATGAGAGACGACGGTCCCGTTTCTGATGATCAGATCTGCCTGCATGGGTATACTCCTTTTGCCGTTTGAGGACTTTGTATCCTTCATTTAGGAACTTGCCAAGAGATGACCACTTGAAAGGTCAAAAGTTACTGATAGGATACAGGACCAGTTTGGTCTGATTAGTTGGATGGAAACCGAAGAGATCATGAAATATACCCCCCTCTCAAACCGTTCCCTGCTCCGCCTGACAGGTAAGGATTGCTTCGAGTTACTGCAAAATTTAGTGAGTAATGATCTTAAACCTACGAATGAGGGCAAAGCTGTATATTCGGCCCTGCTGACACCACAGGGAAAATTCCTACATGATTTCTTTGTTATTGCTTGGAAGGATGCCCTTTATCTGGATGTACTCGCGGAGCGCAAAGATGATTTGATCCGCCGCCTCACCATGTACAAGCTACGTGCTGACATGACTATTGAGGACGTCAGCGGCAGCTATCAGGTTTATGCCCTGTTTGAGGGAACGCCAGAGAAAACTGATGACAATAAACAGTTCCTTTATCCAGATCCGCGCCTTCCTCAATTAGGGTGGCGTTTGATTGCAGAGAATGGAAGCCAACCAGCGAGTATCGCAACCGCTGAAAAAGTAACCCTTGAAGATTACACTGCCCATCGTCTGGCGCTTGGGGTTCCAGAAGGCGGCACAGACATTGTTCCAGAGAAAAACTTTCTGCTTGAGGTAAACTTTGAAGAACTTCATGGGGTTAGTTTTTCCAAGGGCTGCTATGTCGGACAGGAGCTCACCAATAGGACGAAATTCCGAGCAAAGATCCGCAAACGCCTGCTCAGTTTTACTTATGACGGCGATCTGTCAATCGGCGACGGCATTTTCCTTGATGGAAAAGAGATAGCCACAGTGACTACATTCCAAAAACCGCACGGTCTGGCCCTCACCCGCTTGGAAGCCTGGCGGAAAATTGAAGCTGAAAATCCAACCCTTGAACCTGCTGGATTGGTTCTTGCCAAACCCGAGTATGTAGTCTTGCCTGAACTGGAAGACGAGAAAGACTGACTTGACTTTCAGACTTCCCCTCAGGCATTCTTCAGCAAGAACAAAATGGGAACCCACCTCAAATGAATAATGGTCTCAAAATAGGTGACGATGGGGTTCATCGTTGCAGCTGGTGCGGGGATGACCCTTTTTATCAGGCCTATCATGACACAGAATGGGGTGTTCCTGTATTTGATAGTCGTGCCCTTTTTGAAAAACTGATTTTAGATGGTTTCCAAGCTGGTCTTTCCTGGATAACCATCCTTCGCAAACGGGAAAACTTCATCCAAGCCTTTGATGGATTTAAGCCAGAGCTCATTGCCAACTATGATGATAAGAAGGTAGCTGAGTTGATGTCCAACTCCGGCATCATCCGAAATAAAGCAAAAATTTTGGGAACCATAACTGGGGCCCAGCTTTTTCTAGAAATCGAAGAGAAAGAAAATGGCTTTTCAAATTTGCTGTGGAACTACATAGACGGCAAACCACTGCAACCAAAACGTCAATCCATGGCGGAGATTCCAGCGGAAACCGACCTCAGCCAAAAAATTTCGAAAGACCTTAAATCACGCGGCTTCAAATTTGTCGGCCCGACCATCGTCTATGCTTTCATGCAGGCCGTCGGAATGGTAAATGATCATCCGGTCGATTGTTTTAGATACCCAGAACTGGCAGAGGACTGATATGCGTCGTGACAGCGCTGACATGGTGACCTATTACACAGAGAAATATGGAGATCGTGTCCTGGAACGGCTAGAAGAAGCCGCCGCCTTCTGGGAGGCCGAAGGGAACCTGCATTACCGAAACCGATTGCTGAGAGTTCGGGATCGCATCCTGCTTGCGGCAGAGGACCCTTCACCAATTTCCGACGAGGAACCCAAATGGAAGCGCGCCTAAAAGCGGAGATTTGGGTCAAAGCCCATATACGAACCTGCAACTTCATGAATGTTCCTGCCTTTGTTGTTCGGCGCGGGGATGAAACCGCAGGATCCGTACTCATAAAAATTAACCGGTTAAATGATAAATGTATGGTTTTAAGCCCTGTCACCAACTTTGAAACGGGCAAAAGACAGTGGATGCAAAGTACAGGGGCTGATTGGGTCAGCGAAGAAACCGCCGACGCCTATATTGAAAAGCAGCTTAAATTTGATCCTGATTTATGGGTTCTGGAAATTGAAGATCAGGAGGGTCGGCACTTTCTGCAAGAAGATGTGGTTGCTTAACGACCTCAGAAATTAATTTATCTTGGTACAATCTGCTTAAGCCGTCGCCCCAAAGCCTGATCCAGTTCTGTATGTCGATCCAGCAAATCTAAATACCACTGATACCGATCTCGAAAATGTTCCGACAGCATGCGGTTTTCTTTAACATAGGACCGGCCCATTTCTTGTTTTGCCAGTCGATAGTCGCGCTCATTCACTAGACGGACCAATCCTTTCGCAAAATCATTTGGGCTTTCGCATATCTCACTGAAGTGTTTGTCTGGATCTGTATCCGCATAAACGACAGGGCTTGCCAACGGTACAGCCCCTGCACCGGCACTTTCGATGAATTTCAGATCAGATTTCATCCGATTAAACTCACCACCCGCCAATGGCATAAAGGAGATATGGCAAGTTCTTAGCGTTTGCAGATACTGCTCGTAACTGCCAAGACCATGAAATTTTTTGTGAGACGTTTCAAGCCCATCAAAGAATTTTCGATCATGTAGCACTACAAATTCAAAAGGTTGAGTAAGATCCTTCAGGACTGAATTTACCGCTGGAAGGATGTCTCGATAGTCCTGCTCCCGATTAAGTGCGCCATAGAATATCCGCACAGGTTCATCTGAGGCATCCAAAGCCCTCTCAGGGAAACTGTTCAGCTGGTTGGCAAACACTCCAACTTCTGGGTTATGGCGACGGATCAGCTTAGCGAGCGACTCATTCGTTGTTTGAACCGCATGCACTCCAGCGAAAGATAAATAGTTATTTTCAGAAATCTGAGGCCAGGGAGAGGGATGATCATCGAAATCCACAATGATTAAATAGCCTGCTTTTCGAAGTGCCAGCAAGATTTGTAGCGATGACTTGAACGTCAAAATAGGTCGCTGCCACAGGAAAATCTTTTCAATCCCTTTTTCCTGCCGATTTAAAATGGATTGATCTTCAGCAACTTGAACCTGAACACCAGGCAGGCTTTGCAGGGCCGATAGGGGCTCATGCATCCGCACATCGTTGACCCCACCAACGGGTTTCAGGACTTTCCCCTGAATGCGAATTTGACGCTTTGGCCTTATTGTCAGACGGAGCTGGAAATGTGAGGGAGTAGCAATCCGCCTTAAACTGGATTGCAATTGATCATCAAGGGCATACCTATCCTGCATCTCAGCGAGAAAATCATCAAAACGCTGATCGGTAATCCGATTTATCCGATCCAGAAAAAACTCTCCCTTTTGGATTTCATCACGGAGGTTTTTAGTGAAGACATCTGCTCGCTCAGAGAGAATACTGATTTCCTCTTTCCCAACCTCTACCAACCTTTTTGCTTCTTCTTTTAGCTGGTCGGCAGAGAACGGATTAATAAGCTCCAAAATAAGAACAGCGTCATCTTCCAAATGAGGTTTCAGGTGCTTCGAAATGCGTGGGATTAAATCTCTTGCTGGCGTCGTGTCCAATAAAAGAACAGCGTCATACTTGATTGTTTCATTTTCCAACAGATGGGATGCAAAGGCCAAGAGGTCCAGATAAACTTCCTCATTGGTGGCAGGTGACAGGGAGGTGAACTCGGTCTTCAGCAATTCACCTTCGCGTCCGACGATAGCAACTCGCCTGGCATGTCGGGGGATACTTTGCACAATTGCCATCTGACGATCCGTCATCACTGATTTAGATTTCATTCCCCTCTTGCCTCTCGGACCGATTTTCTTAAACTCTAGCAGCTTCGATATCTTAAGAAGGTCGAAGCCGGAACCCAACCGGAATTTTTATGAAACTAGAGTGATGATATGCAGCAGTACCTGGATCTTCTCAAGACGATCAGAGAAAATGGCACATATAAGGGTGACCGAACTGGAACCGGGACTTACAGCATTTTTGGTCACCAAATGCGCTTTGATCTGTCCAAGGGTTTTCCAGTCCTGACAACAAAAAAGCTGCACCTTAAATCCATCATTCACGAACTTCTCTGGTTCTTGGCCGGCGATACCAATATCAAGTATCTGCAGGAAAACGGAGTGCGAATCTGGGATGAATGGGCCGATGAAAATGGCAACCTGGGACCTGTATACGGCTACCAGTGGAGATCATGGCCTGCGCCTAACGGAGAAAAAATTGATCAGATCGCCAAACTGGTCCAGCAAATCAAAAGTAATCCTGATAGTCGCCGTCACATCGTGACCGCCTGGAACCCGGCGGATGTTGATGATATGGCCCTTCCGCCCTGCCATTGCCTTTTCCAGTTTTATGTGGCTGATGGAAAGCTCTCCTGCCAGCTCTATCAGAGAAGTGCAGACGTTTTTCTGGGGGTTCCTTTTAACATTGCTTCCTACGCGCTGCTCACCATGATGCTTGCGCAAGTGTGTGATCTAGAGGTGGGCGATTTTGTGCATAGCTTTGGCGATGCTCACCTTTATTCCAACCACCTGGAACAGGCGGACATGCAATTAACCCGCACGCCAAAAGAACTTCCTACAATGGTTATAAATCCAGAAGTCAAAGATATCTTCGCTTTTAAGTTTGAAGATTTTGAATTGAAAAACTATGTAGCCGATCCGCATATCGCTGCACCGGTTGCCGTCTAATGTTCAAAGGGAACATTGTCAGCGCTATTCTCGCGGTTTCGGAAAATAATGTCATTGGCTCAGACGGAGATCTTCCCTGGCGTCTTTCAAATGATCTGAAATGGTTCAAGAAAAACACGCTTAACAAACCAATGATCATGGGCCGGAAAACATTTCAGTCTTTACCTGGAATTTTACCCAATCGCACTCATATCATTTTGACCCGGGACCCAAGTTTTCAGGGAGAAGGCAACCCTGTCGCAACAACAATGGAACAGGCCCTCGAGATTGCCGCCAAGGATGCAAACGAGAAATCAGTATCCGAAATCATGATTATTGGCGGGGGTGAGATCTACAAGCTTTTTGCAGATCAGATAGATCGCTATTACCTGACGCGGGTTCATACCGAGCTTGACGGCGACACATTTTTTGGTCCCCTAGCAGAAGCAAGTTGGCGGGAGACCTTTCAGGAAGTGCACCGAACCTCCGAGCGAGATGATTTCCCGCATACCTTTCGAATTCTCGAGCGAAAAACGGAATAACGCTCAAAGATATTTCGCCCCTTTCAATCTCAAGAGGGAATGTCTATATTACAGATGTTGGGCAACCAACTATGGCGATAAACGTTTCGTGGAATAAACGTTGCGGACCCGGGGGCGGTACCCGGCGCCTCCACCAAATTCTCTTTGGGGGCGAAATAGGTTCGACGCGCGCAGTAAAGACGTAATTTTCGCTCGGTGAGATACCACCGTTATCGGTTCAAACTTTACAAATGCAAACGATAACGAAGCATTTGCCGTAGCTGCTTAATAGCTTAGCTACACGGGGTTCGAAGGGGCACCTGGCAACAGAAGCCCCTTCACTTTATTGAACCTTCCAAGCGCGGTTATCCAATTCATAAAGCGCGGAAAGTTTTAGGGCAGGAGTGTGAGAGTATGGCTGGTGATCTTAATTACAATCTTCTGGTAGAGCGCGCTCTATTGAGTGTTGTGCGTGAATCGCTCAATCATGCCGCGGCTCACGGTTTATCCGGTCAGCAGCATTTCTACATTACTTTCAAAACCCGCTTCCCTGGCGTTGTCATTCCTGATCATCTTCGGGAACGGTATAGCGATGACATGACCATTGTGCTTCAGCATCAATTCTGGGATCTGGAAGTAACCGACGAAGGCTTCAGCATTGGACTTAGCTTCAATCATCAGAAAGAAACACTGGTAATCCCTTTTGCCAGCATCACTGCCTTTGCGGATCCCTCTGAGCAGTTTGGCCTGCAATTTACGGTTTCCACACCGGCAGCGGAACTGGATGCGACAGATAGTAGTGATGAGGAAGCCAAAGCTGCTTCTGCAGATACAACCGACACTGACTCAGAAGAAAACAAGGCCGGTGAAGTCATAACACTGGACGCCTTCCGTAAAAAACAATAAGACTGCACTCATCATTTGACGGGAACGGCCCGCCTCATCAGTTGCAGAACCACGGATGATGAACCGGGCTGACGTGTTTTAAACAGGTCTGACGGGACATATCATAATGCCAGAATTTCATTTTCAGGATATTTTCGAACTGGGGAAAGACGAGACCCCTTATCGCAAACTAACCGACAAATACGTGTCAACGATTGAGGTTGATGGAAAAGAAATCCTCAAAATCGAGCCTGAAGCCCTTGAACTGATCACTGCGGAAGCCATGCGAGATGTCGCCCATTTATTGCGACCTGCACATCTTCAGCAACTTGCCAATATTCTCAAAGACGATGAAGCCTCTGAAAACGACAAGTTTGTCGCGACAGAACTTCTAAAGAATGCCAACATTGCTGCTGGCATGGTTCTTCCTGGCTGTCAGGACACTGGCACCGCCATCATCATGGGCAAGAAAGGCCAGTATGTCTGGACAGAAGGTCAGGACAAGAAAGCCCTGTCCAAGGGTGTGTTTAAAACCTACACAGAAACAAACCTGCGCTATTCCCAGCTTGCCCCAATCAGTATGTTCGATGAAAAGAACACTGGTACAAACCTGCCTGCGCAAATTGACCTATATTCAACAGACGGGGATTCTTATGAGTTCCTGTTCATTGCCAAGGGCGGCGGATCTGCCAACAAATCTTTCCTGCATCAGGCAGTACCAAGTGTTTTAGCGCCAGATCGGCTTGTTCCCTTTATTGAAGAAAAAATTGCTGAACTTGGCACAGCAGCCTGCCCGCCATACCACCTGGCTGTGGTTATCGGCGGCACATCTGCTGAAGACACAATGAAGACTGTGAAGCTGGCTTCAACCAAATATTACGATACGCTCCCAACCAGCGGTAATGAATATGGCCGCGCGTTCCGGGACGTAGAAATGGAAAAAGAGATCCATAAAATAAGCCAGAACATCGGCATTGGCGCTCAGTTTGGTGGTAAATATTTCTGCCATGATGTTCGGGTCATTCGCATGCCGCGTCATGGCGCCAGTGTTCCGATTGGCATTGGTGTTTCCTGCTCTGCCGATCGGCAGATCAAAGGCAAGATCACCAAGGAAGGTGTATTCCTAGAGCAGCTGGAAACCGATCCCGCAAAATATCTTCCAGAAGTATCTGAAAACCAATTGGAAGAAAGCGTCGTCAAAATTGATCTCAATCGTCCAATGAAAGATATTCTGGCGACACTGAGCCAGTACCCGATCAAAACACGATTAAGTCTAACCGGCACCATTATTGTTGCGCGTGACCTTGCCCACCGCAAGTTGCGGGAACGCTTGCAAAATGGCGAAGACCTCCCGCAATATTTCAAGGATCACATCATCTATTATGCAGGTCCGGCCAAGACACCGGAAGGTTATGCCTCTGGCTCCTTCGGCCCAACGACCGCAGGCCGCATGGACGGATATGTTGATGAATTTATGGGCCATGGCGGCAGCATGATCATGTTGGCCAAAGGCAATCGCAGCAAGGCTGTCGTGGATGCTTGTAAGAAACATGGTGGTTTCTATCTAGGCTCCATTGGTGGACCTGCTGCTATTCTGGCTCAGAACAATATTAAAAAGATTGAAGTTCAAGAGTTTGAAGAGCTGGGCATGGAAGCTGTCTGGCGCATTGAAATCGAAGATTTCCCTGCTTTCATCGTTACCGATGACAAGGGCAACGATTTCTTCGCTAAGAAGTAAACCGTTCGGGATCGCTCTGTGATGCTTGAGAATGAAATCATCAAACATTCTGTAAGTATCGCAGGGCATCGAACCAGTATCTCGCTGGAAAAACCTTTTTGGGATCTCTTCAAGGCAGCTGCTAACCAAAAAGGACAAAGTCTCAATTCACTGATCGCTGAGATTGATGAAACCCGCAGCGGCAATCTGTCTAGTGCCATCCGACTGTATGTTTTACAGGAATTACTTGATGGCAACTTACCGTGAAGACTTGAACTCTCTCGCTTATTACCTAATCTTTAAGATGGGCGCTGGAAACTAAATCAAGGGTAACGCGACTATGGGTGACGTGGTCAATCTGAATAAATTTCGAAAAGCAAAAGCGAAAACGGATAAAGAACAGCAAGCTTCGGAAAACCGCCATAAATTTGGCCGAACAAAACAAGAGAAGAGCTTGGAGAAACAGGAACAGGATCGTCAAAAATCCTCTCTAGACGGAAAACAGCTCTCTCCGGAAAACCCAGAAGAACAGTAATTTTTCAGTAGATTGCAAGAGATATCAGCTCCCTTTTGACTAAGGCCTGAAAGCTATTCAGCTTTCTGCCTCTATTATTCATTGATTTAGTCATATTACTGCAGCATTTCATGCGTATCTGTGCCTGCGAACAGAATGTTCTACAGGAGAAAACCATGGATAGCCTGACCCCTAAATATCAGGAACCTGAACTGGAAGATTTATTTGGAGACCCCGTACTGCTTGCTGTTTTAAAACGGGATGGTTTAACAATTGACGATGTCAAAGAAGTCATTCAACGCTATCAAGAAATCAAACTGTGCCAGCGAGTAACCTTAAACTGAGGTGATCAGCATCACTTATAGCGTCAACTGTCCGGTTGGCGCTTTTTTGTTTGCATCGTATACTATTCCCCTAAAAAACAAAAATGACATACGGGATGAAACATGACGGCCAGCAGCAAATACAAGAAGCAAAGCGCGACCATCCGTGGTCTCAAGATGGCATTTATTGACGAGGGAGAGGGTGATCCTATCGTCTTTCTGCACGGAAATCCGACGAGCAGTTATCTATGGCGCAATGTCATGCCGCATTTGGAAGCTCATGGCCGACTAATTGCCCCAGATCTGATTGGAATGGGTGATTCCGAAAAACTTCCCGATAGTGGGCCAGAGAGTTACCGCTTTGTCGACCATCAGCTTTTCCTGAAAGAATTGCTGGAATATCTGGATGTTAAATCAAATGTCACCTTAGTCATTCATGATTGGGGATCAGCGCTCGGCTTTGATTGGGCCAACCAGAACCAGGAGGCTGTAAAAGCCATCGCCTATATGGAGGCCATTGTCCGTCCGATTGACGGGTGGGATGACTGGCCAGAAGATGCACGCAATATCTTTCAAGCCTTTCGAAGCGAAGCTGGCGAGGAACTTGTTCTGACCAAAAACATATTCGTCGAGCGGGTTCTGCCGAGTTCCATCATCCGGGACCTTGAGGATGCTGAGCTGGCTGAATATATTCGACCTTTCGCAAATCCAGGTGAAGACCGGCGCCCTACCCTTACATGGCCACGTCAAATCCCCATTGGTGGAGAGCCGGAAGATGTAACTGAAATTGTTCAGTCTTATGCAGACTGGCTATCTCGGAGCCAGGATCTACCGAAACTTTTCATCAATGCAGATCCAGGCTCAATTTTGGTTGGCAAGCAGCGCGACTTTTGCCGGAGCTGGCCCAACCAGAAAGAGGTGACAGTGAAGGGCACTCACTTTATACAAGAGGACAGCCCTGCCGAGATCGGCAAGGCCATTGCCCAATTCCTGAATGACCTGCCATAAGAGGAGAGCTTCCGGTGGCGCCACAGAAAAAAATTAAGCTGAACCCCCTGCAAAGTAAAACTCTGGTTCTGTTGCAGGTCTTGGCCAAGGATCCTAACAGCTCCATGCCTATTGAAGGATCCGAGGATGTAAGGATCACGAGCCTTCCTCACGCCCATGGCAACCATATGCATGTTGGGCCCTATGTCATTTCTTCGAAAGATGCGACCGGTCTTGATAACCCGGCTGTATTCGTTGCCTTGGCCCGAAAAGGACTGATCCAGGAAAGTTATGAAAATGGTATTGTCATCACGGCGGAAGGACTTGCTTTTTCCACCGGTTTGGAAGACAAATTTATGAGCGTTTCTGATCACTGAACTAAGGCACGCGATGACAACGACTGTTGAAAGAAAACTGACAACCATCCTCTGCGCTGATGTTGCAGGTTACAGTCGTTTGATGGAACAGGATGAAGTTGCAACCTTAAATGATCTGAAAATTGCACGCGTCCTTTTTCAAGAACAAATCGAAGCACATGGTGGGCGACTGATCAATATGGCTGGCGATGGGATCATCGCTGAATTCCCAAGTGTTGTTAATGCTGTGCAAGGCGCAGTCACCATCCAGAACTTGCTGGAGGAAAAGCATGCAAAGGGTGATTTTGATGTCCCGATGCATTTCCGTATTGGCCTGAACCTTGGCGATGTGATGATTGAAGGTGATGATATTTTTGGCGACGGTGTCAACATAGCATCGCGCCTTGAAGCCATGGCGCCAACCGGCGGTATCTGCATTTCTGGAACGGTTTACGATCACGTCAAAAACAAGCTACCCGCTAGTTTCACATATCTCGGCGAGAAACATGTAAAGAATATAGAAGGGGCGGTGCCTGTCTATTCGCTTGGCCTTGCAGGAGAAACTGCCGGAACGCAGACACAAACCGAAACGATCACCAACTCGCCGGAAGAAAACTATTCCCCTGAAGATCAAGAAGAAGCAGAGCTTAGAAAACAAGTCCGGCGAAAAGCCTCCTATTATCGGCGCTGCATGATGATGGGCAGTGTTATAATATTCCTCTTTTTCATTAATATCCTCTCCTCACCCGATTACCTTTGGTTCATTTGGCCAGCCCTGCCCATGCTACTCGTTTTAGCCATGGATGGATTTCGGGTATTTGGTAAGGGACACTTTTCCGACGACTGGGAAAACCGGGAAATGGAGAAAGAAAAGCGGCGGCGCAATCGCCACCGCTAAAATCTACACATAATTATTAGAAGCCTTGCTCAGCGCCCATTTGACCCATGCGCTTGCAGATTTCATGAAATCCAGAGACTGTTTCCTCAATAATTTCTGCCACTGGTTTCTGACCGTGGATAAGGGCTGCTGACTGTCCCGCAAGCCCTGCGCTTGCCTCCATATCCCCGCCAAAATAAAGCTCTTGGATCCGCTTAAACATATCCTTAGGCATCACACCTTCCTCAAAGATTTCCAGTGTTCTGTCCGTCTTCAAGGCGCGAATGCATGGGGTGGATTTTTTGTTGAGAACGACTGTACCTACATCCTCGGCTGAAATGATGGCGTTCTTGTAATTGTCATGAACCGGGCTTTCTTTGGCAGAAACGAAACGAGTTCCCATCTGAATAGCTTCAGCACCTGCAGCAAAAGCCGCCGCCATACCACGGCCATCCACAATGCCGCCAGCAGCGACCATTGGGACGTCAACTCTCTCCCGGATGGCTTGCAACAACACAAGTAGGGAAACCTCTTCGGGGTTCTTAAACCCACCTCCCTCACCGCCTTCGACGACAAGTCCGTCCACACCAGCCTCAACAGCTTTTAGCGCCGCCTTAACTGTTGGAACCGCATGATAGACGATGATGTCATGTTGTTTCAGGATATGGATCAGTTTCTCAGGATTACCTGCTGATGTGGTAACAAATTTTACACCGGATTCAGCAACAAATCGGATCATATTTTCATCGCGCAAAAACAGAAGCGGAAGGTTAATTCCAAACGGAGCGTCCGTCAGCTCCTTCATCTTGTTAATTTCAGCGATGCAATTCTCTGTCTCACCAGATGACGTTTCAATAATTCCAAGGCCACCAGCATTACATACGGCAGATGCCAACTGGGATCTCGCGATCCAACCCATTGGTGCTTGAATTATTGGATATTTGGCTCCTGTGTGCTGCAAAAAGCGGTTCATAAAGTTTCCTGCCTGTGTTTTTACTTTTCAAAAAATCAATCAAATTGCCGATCTAAATACTGCCCCAACTCGGTCAGTGTCTGATCTTCAGAAACCACTTTGATGGTTTTCATACCCATAGCAGCCGCCGGTTTCAAGTTAATACCAAGATCATCCAAATATACGATCTCAGCGGGCTCAACACCCATCTGTTCGCACGTGTAGGTATAGATTTCCGGGTCCGGTTTACGCATACCGATTTTACTGGACTCAATGACCTGATCAAAAAGAGCCATGACGTCCAGAACCGCCTTCTGAGCTTCTTCAGAGCGACTCATTCCCGGGCCTTTTCCCGCGGACACATTATTTGTCAGACAAACGCACTTGAAATCTTTTCGAATGTCGTTGAGCGCAGCTATCATTCGAGGCCGTAACGCCCCAGACAACAGTTTTATAACTTCGCTGCCAGGTACAGGATGTCCAAGGGCAGTACTTTCTTCCAGGAAAAGCTGGTCGAATTCCGCAGCTGTTACCATACTCCGTTCGAACTTGGCCCAGGCATTGCGATCCGGGTTCGTCGAATTCACTGTTCGCAGGAAGTTCACGGGAAGACCGTTCTTTTCCTCAAACAGTTTGAACTGCTCGAAAGGGCTCGTCGTGAGAACCCCTCCAAAATCCCAGAGGACTGCCTTTATCATTCGTTTTCCTTTATTGATTGTTCAACTCTTACGAGGCCGTTAGACTTTGATTATTTCTTAATTGATGAGGATAGTGGCAGTATGAAATTTGCTTGTCAAATCTGGACTTGTCACGCTGTCATGCTTATCTATTAGAAAATTACCAAAACAAACCCGGGGTGGATAACGCGGTATGAGAAACACAATCATCTTTGCAGTTTTGATGGGTCCCTTGTTCGCAGGCCCCTTATTAGCAACGGAAAACGCGGATCTGGAAAAATTCAAAAAAACCAACGCTTGCGAGAAATGTGACCTGCGGAATGTGATGTTACAAGGCAACGAGATGAAAGGCGCAAAATTGGAGAAGGTCAATTTGCGTGACAGTCTTTTAAAGAACACGACATTCGATGGTGCGGATCTCTCAGGTTCCGACCTTCGCCGAGCTGATCTTGAAAAAGCCTCCCTGCAAAACGCGGATATTTCGGGCGCAATTCTACGAGACACCGATCTGGAGAAATCTCTGCTCAATGGCACATCTTTCAAAGGTTCAGATCTTCAAGATGCAGATCTTGAGAACACAATCGCTGAAAACGCTGATTTCAGTGGGTCTGACATGCGGAAAACAAACTTGAAACGGGGTGTTTTTAATAATAGCTCTTTTGAAGATTCCCAACTTTCAGAGGCTAATCTCAAACGCGCAGTTGCCCGAAACGCAAATTTCGAAGATGCCAAACTGAAGAGTACTCGCTTGACCCGAGCCGACCTTAGCGGCGCAAATTTTGAGGATGCGGATTTGTCCCTTGCCAACTTTTACCGGGCAACGCTTGTTGGCGCCAACTTCAAGGATACTAACCTGGAAGGTGCTATCTTCTGGAAGGCTGATATCTCTGGGGCGGACTTCTCGAAAGCAGATGATCTGGAGCAGGATCAGCTGACAGGCGCTTGCGGGAATTCAGAAACACGCCTGCCAGGAAAACTTAAAGTCCCAGACTGCGAATAAGACGGGACAGACAGGGCTAGATAATTTTTCCAGGGTTCATGATATTGTCTGGATCCAGCGCAGCTTTGAGGGTCGCCATCACCTCGACAGCCCCTTCACCAAGCTCATTTTTCAGGTATTTTTTCTTACCCAATCCAACCCCATGCTCGCCGGTACAGGTCCCTTCCATGGATTGGGCCCTTGCAATTAAGCGCGCATTTAACTCTTCAGCCTCAGCAATCTCCGCAGGGTCATCCATGTTGAGAACAAAGGCCAGGTGGAAGTTCCCGTCGCCAACATGTCCAACGATTGGCGCAATTAGCGAGCTTTTATCTAGATCCGCTTTTGTTTCCAAGATGCAGTCTGCAAGTCTGGAAATCGGAACGCAGACATCCGTAGCCCACATAGAAGCTCCGTTGCGAAGAGCACGTGCTGCATAGGCCGCGTTATGTCGGGCTTCCCACAACTTGGTGCGATCTTCTGGCTTGCTTGTCCACTTGAAGTCTTCAGCTCCAAAATCCTTGCAGATCTCCCCAACCATTTCCGCTTGTTCAGCGACACCCTGCTCACTGCCATGGAATTCAAGGAACAGAGAAACCTGGACAGGTAAATCAAGGCCAGAATATTTATTAATCGCATCAATCTGTACGTCATCCAGAAACTCAATGCGTGCAATTGGAATACCACTTTGGATCGTCAGAATGACCGACTGGACAGCGCTTTCCACGTCTGGAAAAGAGACCGTGGCTGCAGAAATGGCTTCTGGGATTCCGTATAATTTCAGGGTAATTTCCGTGATAACGCCGAGTGTCCCTTCGGATCCAATATAGAGCCGGGTCAAATCATAACCGGCAGAGCTTTTCTTGGCCCGTCCGCCTGTCTTGATGATCTTACCATCGGGCAAAACAACCGTCAGATTGAGGATATTGTCCTTCATTGTTCCATAGCGCACCGCATTCGTTCCTGATGCGCGGGTCGAAGCCATACCGCCGATGGTCGCATCCGCACCCGGATCAATTGGAAAGAATAGCCCTGTATCCCGCAAATGTTCATTCAACTGTTTCCGCCGGACACCTGGCTGCACGACACAGTCCAGATCCTCCTCATGAACTTCGAGGATCTGGTCCATTTGGTTCAGGTCGAGAGAAACACCCCCTTCGACCGCGTTGATATGTCCCTCCAGTGATGTTCCTGCCCCAAAAGGAACAACCGGGATCTTGTGTTTTGCGCAGATTTTAACAATCTCAGAGACTTCCTCTGTGCTCTTGGCGAAGCAAACCAAATCAGGGGCACAAAGCTCATGCCAGCTTTCATCCTTGCCATGTTGATCCCGCACCGCTTGTGACGTTGAGCATCGCTCTCCCAGTAAGGCAGTCAGTTCTTTTTTCGCAACATCAAGTTTTTCCATGGGGATGGACATATTTTCCTCTTTCCAATGAGATCGACAGCGGAATTAAAAAATTAGTTTCATTTGATACCATTTTAGTCACGGAAGATCAAAAGCTTTTCCTCACACAAATTTTTGATTACTCTCTCCGCCATGATTGAGAATAATAAAAACATACTTCGCCAGTTGACCGTTCTGCCTGAATGGATTGACCATAACCAACATATGAATGTCGCCTATTATGTGCTGATTTTTGATCAGTCGCTAGACGTTTTGCTCGATAATATCGAATTGACCCGTGACTATCGGGCACAGTCCGGGAACACCGTGTATGTCCTAGAAACCCATGTCTGCTATCTGCAGGAAGTGAAAGAAGGCGACCCGCTTGATATTACCTGCCGGGTTATTGATTGTGATGAGAAGCGCATTCACCTCTACCTAGAAATGTATCATGGAAAAGACGGCTTTCTCGCCGCGACATCTGAGCAGATGATCCTGCATATCGATGCTGCTGGTCCGAAGGCAACCCCAATGCCAGCTTTTATCCAAAATAACCTTGAGACATTAAAACAGGAACAAGCCCACCTTCCGATGCCTGAAAAGCTGGGATCGAAAATTGGGATCCGGCGAAAGACAGCTTAAACCATGCCAGCCCTTACCAAACACCAGGTCAATCTCCTGCTTATCGCAATTGGCCTCGCGCTCAGCTACCTTCTTGTCCCACTTGCGGAAGGTTCCATTGGCAATATCATTCAAAAGTCGAGCGCCTGCGTTTTTCTGGCCATCTTGGGTCTGATGGCGACAGAACAGAAAAGGATTTCCAAGCTTTTATGCCTGGCACTCCTGTGTTCTGCGGCTGGCGATGCGTTTCTGGCCATTAGAAATGGGGATTACTTCACCCATGGCCTCGGGGCGTTTCTTATTGCGCATCTACTGTATATTTCCATCTTTGCCAAAACCCAAAGCTGGAAAGAAGTGGCAACGTGGCGAAAAGGAGCTACCGCGTTAGTCGTACTGTTCGCAGCCTCTATGCTGGGTATGCTCTGGCCAGAACTTGGCGCCCTTAAAGCACCCGTCTTCATATACATTGCTGTTATTTCAACGATGGCGCTTTTGGCACTAGGATCCCGACTGGACCCAAGACTTGTTGTGCTAGGTGCTATTAGCTTCCTGATTTCAGACGCGACAATTGCAATTAACAAGTTCCTGTATGCATTCGAGCTATCAGGTCCGCTTATCTGGATTACCTACATCGGTGCTCAAGTGCTATTGACACTCGGCATCATCAAAGGCTCACAAAAAATGCCGGTCGCATGAACCGGCATTTGAAACTTAAATGTTAAGCTTGATCAGGCTGCAGCCGTCTCATCATCTCCGCTGCTGATTTTCGAAATCAGGTAATCCACATTTTCTGCATCGAAGCGATCTTCAAAATGGGTTAAAACCCGCTGGATAACCGCATCGCGGAACCGCTCCCGATCTCCAGGGTCACCATCATACTCAAGCTCGTTTACGAGATCGACAGCGACACGCATCATTTCGACCAAACCTGCTGGGATATCCAACTTCTTACAAAGCTGTTTAAGACCATTTCCGCCTGCATCATTAACCAGCATATGGACGTTAGAGACTGAGATGTCTGCGCCCTTAGCAAGAGCCGTTTCGAAGAAATCAATATCGCCGACACAGAGTGCACGCAGAATAATTGTTGGTGTCAGACGGCCATTATCATAGAGCTGATCGATCAGGCGTTTTAATTCGCCCTGACTTGTGCCCTCTTTCAACAAACCAATCATGGTTTTCTCACGACTAGCAAGGATAAGGTCCGTTGCTGTTGCAGGTGAAAGCTCATGATGGCTGACAAGGTGCTCGCGAAGACGATCGGAAACCAAGCTAACCAACCGCTCAGTAACGGTTAGCGGCAATTTGCTCCGATAGGCCATCGGTTTATTGACTTTTTCACTATCGCCAAATTTGTCCAAAACCTTCTCGAAGGTTTTTTCGGAAATCTGCGCCGTATCATTTTCCATCAGGGTAGCGACGACATTCTCGTTCCCTGTATCCGCCAATTTCTCAGAAATAGCTTCAGATACGTTGGACCTTGCGGCAATTGCCGTTTGATGCTCTTCCGATTTAGAGCTGATAATCTCTGCCAGATCCTCATCGCTCAAGGCTTCAGAAGCGCTCAGCATCGGTGTAGCGACTTCAGAAATATCACTGGCTAGAGAGAAAGCAATATCATGAGGGAGATCTGGAAGCGTCTTCAGGGTCTCTGCCAAGGTCTGTCGGACCAGAACCTCTGCATCAGATACCAACAGACGGAAAATCTGTTCAGCCTCTTTGCGTTCCGTCTCACTGAACTGCTGACTTGTCAATTCAGTTGCGATTTTTTCAACCGTTTGTGCCCGCGCACTGGCAGAGCGATCAGAGAGTAGACGCTCTACGTCTGCCGGGCTAAGAGAACCGTTTTCAGACACACTGGCTCCATAAAATAGAGTTAACCTAGTTAGGCATCTAAATGGATTAATCTTAATATACTGTTAACTGCAGTTGCATAATCACAGTTTTTCACACCAAAGAACTTGGGTTCGCGACAAATTGACACAGATTTACATCGCGCCTTAATTTTTAATGTAATAGGATTATATAAGAGTAAGTCTTCGAGCTAGAGAAAAAAGAGGATGGTAACATCTATGAAAAAATCTCATTTGCTGACAGTCGGTATAGCTACTGTTTTAAGTGTATCTTCGTCAATTGCCTTTGCAGAAGGTGACCCTGCAAAGGGTGAAAAAGTCTTCAAAAAATGTCAGGCCTGCCACACTGTAGAAGAAGGTGGTAAGCATAAAGTTGGCCCTAACCTATTTGGCATTGTGGGCGCTTCCGCCGCAGCCAAAGATGGATACAAATATTCAAAAGCCATGAGCGAATCTGGTTTGACTTGGGATGAGGCAAACTTGGATGAATATTTGAAAAAACCAAGAAGCTTCGTCAAAAAAACAAAAATGAGTTTTGCGGGACTTAAAAAAGATAGCGATCGCGCCGATGTCATCGCTTACTTGAAAACCCTGAAATAATTCGGCCCCAGAGGCCAAAAAAAAGCGGCCTTGATAGGCCGCTTTTTTATTGTGAAATTCTAAGTCCTACTCACGTACAACCAATACGGAGCAGTTTGCGTGACGAACGACCCTTGCAGCGTTCGGACCGAGCAAATAGTCCTGCATCTTAGGTCGATGCGCCCCAATAATGATCAAGTCACATTTCAGTTTCTTCTGCATACGCAGGATTTCCTCATAGGCGTTTCCATGGCCAACGATATGCTGAACCTTGATGTCTGAGGGGATATTGTCTTTGACAAACTGATGCAGTTTATCATTCACCTCCTGCATCATTTTCGCTTCATGATCCTTTGGAAAGAAGGATCCGACAAGGCTCATTCCGAAATCCGGCGTCACTGTCATCACGTGCAGAGTAGCTTCCGCATTTTTTGCGTAATTGACAGCCTCTGGCACCATTTTTACCCAACTTTCTGGATGCTCCAGATCAATTGCAAGAAGGATATGCTTAAACATCGATAATCCCTTTCCTTCAGGATACGGTTGCAGATGAGGCTGCGCCGGAAGGATTCCGCCGCCGCTGCATAAGGAAAATCAACCCCAGAATGACCAGAGCCGGAATATAGAGCAACTCCCGTGCAGGTTGGTCTGATGGGACCAGCACTTGCTTGATCACTTGATCAAAGTCGAGACCTGCAGCTTCGGAAGGACTGTCAAAAGCTGCATTATCAATGATGACTTTGTCATCCTCAATCAACAGCTCCAACCCAAGTGCTTCCAAACGCTCAGCTCCTGTTCCATCACTTTCAATGGGTAAAATGGCTGTAATGGTAAGCGGGTCTCCAACATCATCTAGCCCATCAACGATTAGTCGGATTTCAGTTCCTGTTTCAACAGACCCCAGAACCGCCTCGATTTCCGTTGCAGATTTCTGCTCATACGGGGGAACAATCAAGTCCATCCAGAAGCCTGGCCTAAACAGGGTAAAGGCAATCAGGATCAACAACGCGGATTCCCAAATGCGGGATTTCGCCATGAAGTACCCTTGCGTCCCAGCGGTAAAGAGCAGCATAGCTGCCGTTGCGACAATGAAGACAAACACGCCCTCCAACGGGGTCACATCAATCAACAATAGCTCTGTATTGAAAATGAAGAGGAATGGCAAAATAGCTGTTCTTAACGAATAGAAAAACGCCACAAACCCTGTTCGGATCGGATCTCCACCAGAAACTGCCGCGGCAGCAAAGGACGCAAGTCCCACCGGCGGGGTCACATCTGCCATAATTCCAAAATAGAATACAAAAAGATGAACCGCGATCAGCGGCACAATCAAGCCATTTTGCTGACCAAGACTGACAATCACAGGCGCCAAAAGGGATGACACCACGATATAGTTAGCAGTTGTCGGCAACCCCATACCCAGGATCAGACTGAGGATTGCTGTAAAGATCAACATCAGCAGGATCTGCCCTTGGCTCAAAAACTCAACCAGTTCGGCAAGAACCAACCCAACACCAGTCTGCGAGACCGTTCCCACAATGATGCCGGCTGCAGCTGTTGCAATACCAATACCGATCATGTTCCGGGCACCGGAAATCAACCCTTCAATCAGCTCTTTGAAGCCTCTGGCCGCTGTTCCGCTCAAGGCTTCTTTGCGGAAATAGGCAAAAAGTTGACGTTGGGTGAGCAAGATGAAGATCATCAAGGCCACCGCCCAAAAAGCAGAAAGCTCAGGTGACAGACGCTCGATCATCAAACACCAGATCAGCACCCCGACCGGCAACAGGAAGTGAAGCCCAGCCAAGATCGTTGGACGGGGTTCTGGCAATGCTGTTACTGGCGCATTGGGATCATCCATAACCAGATCCGGTACTTTCGCACAAATTGCAACCAGCGCCACATAGGCCAAAATGATCAGGGCCCCAATTACCCACGGAGCAAAAACAGGACCTGCCATTTCTGTGATAAAGCCAACCAGGAAGAAGACACCAAAGGCACCAATGACCAAGTTGCAAAGGACGATGCCACCAGTGGACACAACACCCAATAATTTCTGCTCATCAGTGATCTGCTTTTTCACGCCAAAGACAAGAACGGCCTGCAGCGCAAAGACGATCAATACAGCAATCAACTGGTTCAGGTTCGTGCCAAGCATTTGGAATAGCATGAAGAGATAGTAGATCGCACCACCAATAGCCAAAATAGCACTGATCGTTATGCCCATAGACAGCAATGCCAGCTTTGTGGGTTTCGGCTGAACTGCCCTTGGCAAGCCTTCCATATTGCTCTTCATTGCTTCCAGATGAACAATATAAACAAGCGCAATATAAGAAATAATGGCTGGAATGAAGGCGTGTTTCACGACTTCGAAATAGCTGATGTCAACATACTCCACCATCAGGAAGGCCGCAGCCCCCATAACCGGGGGCATAATTTGCCCGTTTACGGACGATGCTACTTCAACGGCACCACTTTTTTCAGGTGAGAAGCCCACCCGCTTCATCATAGGAATGGTGAAGGTACCTGTGGTTACCACGTTCGCAATGGAAGATCCGGAAATCAGTCCCGTCATGCCAGAGGCGACAACGGCTGCTTTCGCCGGACCACCCCGCATATGTCCCATCAATGAGAAGGCGACCTTAATGAAATAATTGCCTGCGCCGGCTTTATCCAACAGTGCACCAAACAAAACAAAAAGGAATACAAGACCGGTTGAAACGCCAAGGGCGATACCAAACACACCCTCTGAGGAGAGCCATTGGTGATCTGCTACGGCACCAAAACTTGCGCCTTTCCATGCGAGGAAACCAGGCGCATACGGACCAAGGAATGTGTAGCCCAGAAAAACGATGGCAACGACCATCAAGGGAGGACCCAAAGCGCGGCGTGTCGCTTCGAGCAACATCACAATGCCGATTGACGCCACTATAATATCAAAACTGCCAGGGTTACCTGGCCGGTCACTCAGTCTAGTTCCAAAAATGCTGTTAATCAGAGAACTATCTGCAATGAAGATGTAAAGGGCACAAAGGCTTCCCACTATGGCCAAGATCCAATCTGTGAAAGGGATCCGATGCCGAGGGGAGGTTTTCAAAGCCGGATAGGCCAGGAAAGCCAGGAAAATTGAAAATCCCAAATGGATAGGACGCGCTTCCCGACCAGAAAATACCCCCGTTCCGATCAGGTAAGGCAAGGGTGATGCAATCCAGATCTGCCAAAGTGACCAGATCAATGCAACAGCCGCCATAAATATCGCAATTGATTTATTGTCAGGGGTCCGCCCCCCGGTATCCGTCGAGGCTACAAGATCCTCAAGTTCAGCAGTGCTCAGACTACCTTGATTTGATGAAGTATCTGTCATACTCCCCCCTGCACCAAATTCCCTGTAAATTTTCATCAGGCCCGTTTAAGGCCAGAGTAATGCAGGGTGGGGATAAGCCCACCCTGCTCAACTGATTACATCAAACCAGCTTCTTTATAGTATTTGATCGCACCTGGATGCAGAGGAGCAGACAGGTTGTTTTTGATCATTTCTTCTTTTTTCAGGTTAGCGAATGCAGGATGCATTTTCTTGAACCGATCGAAATTCTCAAAAACCGCTTTCACGATTTCATAGACAGTTGCTTCATCAGTTTTTGTGGATGAAACAAAAGTCGCACCAACACCAAACACTGGAGTGTCGCTGTCTGTGCCTTTGTAAGTTCCACCTTTAACGGCTGTCTTTGCATAGTAAGCGTTTTCGTCAACCAGCTTGTCGATTGCTGGACCGGTTACAGGAATCAGTTTCACATCGCAAGTGGTTGCTGCTTCTTTAATGTTACCTGTTGGGTGACCAACGGTGAAAACAAAAGCATCGATTTTGTTATCGCAAAGTGCAGCTGAATGCTCAGAGGATTTCAGCTCGGATGCGAGCGCAAAATCATCCATGGTCCAGCCCATTTTTTCCATGACAACTTCCATGGTTCCCCGCTGACCTGAGCCTGGGTTGCCAATGTTGACACGTTTGCCTTTCAGATCTTCGAACTTTTCAATTCCAGCGTCTGCACGGGCAACAACTGTAAATGGTTCTGGATGGACTGAGAAAACAGAGCGAAGTTCTTTAAATGCTCCGTCAGGGAATTGCTTAGGAGCAGTTCCGTTATAAGCATGATACTGCCAGTCAGACTGAGCAACACCCATGTCCAGATCGCCAGCGCGGATACCATTGATATTTTTCGTGGAACCGCCTGTTGTATGCGTACATTTGATGTCGTGATCTTTTGTACCGCGGTTAACAAGTTTACAAATTGCGCCACCAACCTGGTAGTAAACACCTGTTTGGCCACCGGTACCGATTGTGATGAACTTTTCCGCCTGAGCAGATGTAGATGCCGCCATCACGCTGGCATAAGCGATAGCAGCAGTTGCTGCCAGTGAAAAGAAACGTTTCATATTTTACTCCTCAACCTGTCATTATTGAGAGATCTATTCAACGGCTTGCGCCAAAGACAGATCCGTTAACAGACTCCAAATGAATCCTATGTAGACAACGACCGTCGTTTTCTGCTGAAAACTCCGTAAGTCAACTACGCACTACTTGATACGAAAAATTTGAGGTCAGCGGCTGTCGCAAGCGGACGGCCAATTGCCTCGGAAACTTGAAAGACCTGCCTGACAAGATCAGCATTGCTTTTTGCAACTGACCCATCCTTTAGCAAAAGGTTATTTTCAAAGCCTACTCTGACGTGCCCGCCCATTGCAATAGCGGCGCTCGCCGCCGCATGTTCAAGGGGTCCAAAGGCACAAACGGACCACGGATCACGAGGATCACGGACCGCTAAAAATGGCAGCAAATCTGCAGGCCTTGAGACCTGATCCTTTGCATACCTACCCAACACAAACAAGAGGAGCGCGGGACCATCAGGAACCACACCCTGCTCTCTGAGTGTATTGAATCTCCTCACATCCTCAGAATCGTACAAAATGAACTGAGGAAGAACTGACTGCTTACGCAGTTCTTCAAAAAAATCTTTCGCCAGCGCTTCACCGCCCTCAGGCACCAGTTCTCTGATCGCCAAGGAAACTGACGGTGGGCATAATTCCAGCGCCATCTTCATTTGTGCTGCAGCGCTGTAAATTCCAACGGCTTCACTAGTTGCCTGAATTAGAATGTCATCACCGCAAACTTCCCGAATAGCCGCGATGGCCTCACGATATAAGTCCACATCCAAAGAATGCTTATCTTCTGCGTCCCTCACATGAAGATGAATGGCAGAAGCGCCCGCCTCCAGACAGGCTTTCGCTTCCGCAGATAGTTCTTCAGGTGAAATAGGCAAGTTTGGGTGGTCAGCCTTGGTTTTGCGCGCTCCGTTTGGCGCGACCATTATCATCAAGGGATCCAGCTTCAAATCGGTCATGACTTTATCCCTTCAAACCAACAGCTAGCGCTGTATCCAGTTTGTCGACGATTTCACCGACCTGATTTTCTGTCAGGATAAAAGGTGGAGCCAACAGAATATGATCACCCTTACGGCCATCAATGGTGCCGCCCATGGGGTAGCACATCAGACCTGCATTCATGGCAGCCTTCTTGACTTTGGCGTTGACCTTTAGAGCTGGATCAAAGGCTTCCTTGGTTTGCCGATCAGCCACCAACTCAAGCCCAAGGAACAGTCCTCGCCCACGAATATCACCCACATTGGGGTGCTGGCCGAATTTGGCCTGTAATGCATCTTTTAATTTCCCACCCATGGCGCGTACATTGCTGAGAAGATCATTTTCCTCAACGTATTTTTGTGCAGCAAGTGACGCAGCGCACGCTAAAGGGTGCCCCATATATGTATGCCCATGCTGGAAAAACCCGCTTCCATCCGCGACGGCCTGAACAATTCGCTTGCTCGCTAACATGGCGCCAATTGGCTGATACCCTGCGCCGAGGCCTTTGGCCGTGACCAGAATGTCTGGGGCAATGCCTTCCTGCTCAACAGCAAAAAGAGAACCAGTTCGGCCCATACCGCACATCACTTCGTCCAGAATGAGTAAAATGCCATATTGATCGCAGATTTCCCGGATGCGTCTGAAGTACCCCTCAACTGCTGGCACAGCACCCAGCGTCGCTCCAACAACCGGCTCACAAATAAACGCGCAAATTGTCTCGGGGCCAGACTTCAGAAGGGAAGCTTCAAGTTCGTTGGCAACCCGCTGACCAAATTCAAACTCACTCTCTCCATCCCTTTTCTCACGATATTCATAACAAGGGGAAATCAGATCCACTGGCATCAGAAGCGGCGCATAAGGCTCCCGTCGCCATTCATTACCCCCTGCAGAGAGCGCTCCTAGAGTATTTCCATGATAACTTTGCTTGCGGGAAATAAACCGGGTTCGTGAACTCTCTCCCGTTTCCAGGAAATATTGACGGGCCAGTTTCAACGCCGCCTCAACAGCCTCTGACCCGCCTGAGACAAAGTAAACCTTGTCCAGATCCCCCGGTGCCCGTTCTATCAGAAAGTCAGCCAGTTCTTCCATCGCCGGATTTGTGAAGAAACCGGAATGAGCAAACGCAATGTTCTTTAATTGGGCTTCTATAGCAGCTGCCACGGCCTCATTGCTGTGACCAAGGCAGGAAACAGCAGCACCACCGCAAGCATCCAGATACTGCTTACCTGTGCTGTCTGTAATGTAGGCCCCATCACCTTTTACAGCGACAGGGTAGTCTGTATTCAATACGCGATGGAACACATGTGTCATCGAAAGTTATCCTTGCCAATAAGTCTCAGCTTCCCTGAGACGTTGATCCGATTTTTCAAGAGCGTCGATAGCCTCATCCCCGAGGCGGGTTACAATCGCAGCAACAAGCGCCTGCACCGTAATTAATGCCCCACTGAGCGAGCGATAGAAGGAGGGGCTCCGATTTCCAACGATAAACAGATGAGCTGCATTTTCAGCCAGAGGCGAGACAGGGCTATCCGTAATGGCGATAATTTTGGCGCCTGCTGTATGGGCAAAACGGACCGCTTCAACAGTCTCTCTCGTGTACGGGTCAAATGCGACCGCGAGCAAAACATCATCAGGTCCGATTTCGGTCAGTTCTTCTATAAATTGACCGGCTGCCCCTGTGATCATTCTGGCAGATGGGAAAAAGACCCGCGTAGCATACTTAAAGAAAGACACAATTCCATTGCATTTTCGAAGACCGATCATGTGAACCCGGTCCGCATTGACAAGGGTTGCAGCCGCATCTCCAAGTAACCTTTCATCCATATTGCCGAATGTGGTTTGCAGGTTATCTTTCTCAGCGCTCAACAACGTTCCAAGTAAGCCCTCTGATGATAAGCCGCCTTGCTCTAGTTGAAGTTTTCTGGCGCGCGCGGCATAGCCACTGGCTGGCCGACTGACCAGTTGACGGAACCGGTCCCTAAGATCGTTATATTTCTCAAATCCAAGCTTGGAGGACAGGCGAACCATGGTAGCTGGCGTGACAAAAGCCCGGCCTGCGATTTCTCGCATGGAATAGACGGCCACATCATCTGGAGAGCTCAACATATAACGAGCCGCAACTTGCAATTGCGGGCTAAGCCCTTGATATTCTTTCTGAATAGTCGCCAGAATATCTGACATTCCTGCCGCCCTCACCCTCTTCAAAAGGTCTTATGCCTTCCGTGTCTTCATATGAGAGTAGACGCAGCTTTCTGATATTGCAACAATTGTTTCATTTTTGCAAAATAAGAATCAATTGCTCCGAATATGACATCCATCACAAAAGCAAATTTTTCTCTGATTTTCTGAAACTTTAAGGGATCGGTTAAGACCTTGTTTACTCGTCCTCGCTATGATCAGCGCATGAGTATTTTCGCGTCCCTAATTCTTTAATTTATTGCTGAGCATAGCTTTGGTTTCAATTAACGCTTCATCGCTGGTACCAACGACAGATACAAATCCTGATGTTGATCTGTCGATTGATTCCGCCTTAAACCTTCAGCCCGATTTACAAACCGTGACGCCTCTCGTGCTGGAGAAGACAAATCGGCTCAGCAGCAAACTCAGTGAATTTGGTATTTTTCCCTCCAAAGTAACGGACAAACTTGGCAGCTCCGTTGATCTATTTGTGTCCGAAGGGAAAACCAATATCGCTTTTGTCGACGTCGAAATTGGTGAAGATCTCATTCTTGAGTTTTTGCGCAAATATGCAATGCGCTACCCACACCTCTCAGTTTTTGTCATTGATGGGGGTGTCGACCTGCTCAATAAGGGGGCCGCTGATCGTATTCCTTTTGATGCACTTAGCAAAGAGCGGCTGGAAACGGCCCTCATTCATGCCCACCGGCTCCGGAAACTGAATACTTTTCTGCCTTCTTCTGTCAATTTGGCAAAAGGGACACATGCGTTTGACACGTTGACCTCTTTGGTCAGCCGGGTTTCGTTCAAACAAAAGCTGCATGCAAAAACCCATGAAGCGAAGATGGACAATGAGGAAATCTCACTGATCATCCTGGATATCGATAGTTTCAAGGGCGTCAATGAGAGTCGTGGCCATGAATATGGCGACCTCATCTTGGCAACAGTCGCCGAACGTCTTCTCCAATTTGCCCCCGAAACAGCAATTGTTGGTCGGATGGGGGACGATGAGTTTGCTCTATTGCTAGATCAAAAAGCGCTTTCCAAAATTTCAGACACAACGATTGCAGCACGCCTGTCTCATGAATTGCGCCAACCCTATTTCCTGAACGGTCACACGACAAACCTGAGCGCGACCATGGGAATTGCAAAACTGGATCAGGAAGACACACCTGACACCCTATTGCACAAAGCCCTTTCAGCACTTTACACTGCCAAACGCGATAAAAACCGATTCATGGTTTACACTCGGCAGGAAGATGCTGAACGCCGCGAGCAATTAAAACTCGTCCACGAACTTCCAGAAGCTATCGAGAAAAACCAACTTCGCCTACATTATCAACCGATGATCCGGATGCATGACAGCACGGTCATTGGTGTTGAGGCTCTCGTTCGTTGGCAGCACCCAAGCCGGGGACTTCTCTTCCCTGATAGCTTTGTTCAATTGGCAGAAAGTTCTGGCAGCATTGAACCGCTCACACGCTGGGTACTTGACGCCGCAATTCGTCAGGGTGCAGACTGGCTCAAGACGGGCAAGCGATTAACCGTTTCAGTCAATATCTCAGCTCTTATTCTACATAATCCGATCTTCCCGGATATCGTCAACCGCCTTCTGGAGCAATCTGGTTTTCCGGCAGATTTGTTGAAGCTGGAAATCACAGAAAGCGCAATTATTTCGGATGTGGTTCGGGCCACTGATGTGGTCAACCGGCTGCACGATCTTGGCGTGAAAGTCTCCATCGATGACTTTGGAACTGGATATACCTCACTAGCCTATATCCGCAAGCTTCCTGTTGACGAAATCAAGATCGATAAAAGCTTTGTTCTCAACATGAACACGGTAGCGGACGATGCTGTTATCGTTCGAACACTGCTGGAACTTGCACGCAATCTTGATCTTTCAGTAGTTGCCGAAGGTGTTGAGGATCGGGAGACCTGGTACATGCTGGCTGGCCTTGGATGTCATGTCGCCCAAGGTTACTATATGAGCCGACCAGTTGATCGGGAAACCTTCGAAAACTGGCTCTTAGACTCCCCTTGGGCAATCGCGAAATAGCGCTGCAAACCAATAAGCACCCTCCTCTATTGGTTTTCTTTCCAACATCTATTTGACGCCTGATCGCTTCCTGATACACTGGTCAGGATTTCTCCTCCTGCTGCCTGAAACTGGCAGAGAAAATGGGAAAATTCACCAAAACTGAAGCAGAAGGACCATCATGACCGATTTCGGGCCGGACGTAACTATCAACTATGCGGCATACATTCATCCAAGCGCCTTGATCTATGGCAAAGCCACGCTGGAAAAGGGTGTCTCCATGTGGCCCTATTCTGTAATCCGCGCCGAGTCCCAGGAAGTCACTATTGGAGAATTTACCAATATACAGGACTTTGTGATGATCCATATTGGGGATACCACTGGAACCCATATTGGATCCCATTGCTCAATCACTCACCACTGCACGATCCATGGCTGCACAATTGGAGATAATTGCCTCATCGGAATTAATACAACAATCATGGATGGGTGTGTTATTGGTGATAATTGCATCATTGCGGGCCATAGTTTCCTGAAAGAGGGCACGATAATCCCAGATAATTCAATCGTTATGGGAACCCCTGGCAAGGTGGTTAGAACGCAGAACAACTATGCTCGTTGCCGCCTAAATGCCTTCATGTATTACCGAAATGCCCTAGCTTATGCGAGTGACAAGCATCGTGAGTGGGCGAGCGAGAACTGCCTGGAAGCGATGAACGCCGAAATGGAAAAACTTCGGGCTGAACAGCAACAACTTGAACAGTAGAGGAAGCCACCTTTTCGTGGTTTGAAGACCAAATGGAACATCCATATCTCATGTATCTTGGAGACGTACCCGATCAACTGGGCGCAAAAACAGCGAAAGGTATCGTAGATTGGCGGCCAGAATGGTGTCTGGGACAAGTTCGCCTGGCGGATTGTAAAGCAGATCTCGGCATTCAGGATATCTCCATCGCAGAAGCTGCCAAAAAT
This sequence comes from Sneathiella limimaris, assembly GCF_012932565.1. NCBI lineage: Bacteria > Pseudomonadati > Pseudomonadota > Alphaproteobacteria > Sneathiellales > Sneathiellaceae > Sneathiella > Sneathiella limimaris. The sequence goes on along the minus strand of NZ_JABBYJ010000001.1, from coordinate 1,516,160 downwards.
GGTGCCAAAACAATGGTAATCGGAATCGTAAATTCTGGCGGCTTCTTACCTGAGCATTGGGTTCGGGATATCATTGAAGCCATGGAAGCAGGTATGGATATTGCCAGTGGTCTGCATATCCGTCTCGGCTCTATTTCTGAGGTCAAAGAAGCAGCAGAACGTTTAGGCCGTAACTTGTTTGACGTCCGTCACCCAACGCAGGACCTGCCAACAGGAAAAGGGACACCACGTTCTGGCAAACGCCTTCTCGCAGTGGGCACAGATTGCTCGGTTGGAAAAATGTATACCGCGCTTGCTGTTGAAAAAGAGATGAAAAAGCGGGGTATGAAAGCCGATTTCCGGGCTACGGGTCAAACTGGCATCTTTATCGCAGGCACGGGTATTTCAATTGATGCGGTTGTTGCAGACTTTATTTCGGGCGCTGTGGAAGTCCTCTCCCCTGCCAATGATGAAGACCATTGGGATATTATTGAGGGACAGGGCTCTCTCTTTCATCCGTCTTTTGCAGGCGTTAGCCTTGGTCTGCTCCACGGCTCCCAAGCTGATGCCCTGATCCTCTGTCATGAGCCAACAAGAACTCATATGCGGGGTTTGCCTCATCAACCGCTGCCAGACCTGAAAGAATGCATGGAACTGAACCTGACGACTGCCCGATTGACGAATAAAGACGCTAAGTTTGTTGGTGTCAGCGTCAATACTTCTGGTCTGTCCGTTGCTGAAGGGGATGCTCTTTTGAAAAAGCTGGAAGACGAACTTGGTCTTCCTTGTGTAGATGCCTTCCGCACTGGTGTGGCTCCGATTATCGATAATCTCTGATGTCTATGCGCAATCTTATCGCCTATCAGGAAAGCTGGCCGATCCGGGGAAGTTTCCGGATCAGTCGTGGTGCAAAAACCTCTGCCGATGTTGTTGTCGTGGAAATCACAGACGGTCGCTTTACAGGCCGCGGAGAATGTGTTCCGTATCCCCGTTACGGGGAAAGTCCATCTACTGTTATGGATGAGATTTCGACAATTCGAGAGGCGATCAATCATGGCGCCAGCCGCACTGATCTGTTGAGTCTACTACCTTCTGGCGCTGCGCGTAACGCTGTCGATTGCGCCCTTTGGGATCTAGAAGCGAAACAAACAGGAAAATCTGTTTCAGAACTGGCTGGAATTCCATCGCCTGGTCCTTTGATTACGGCCTATACTCTTTCTCTGGATACGCCAGAAAAGATGGCTGGGGCGGCTTCTGCCAATGCTCACCGCCCTCTGATCAAACTAAAATTGGGGGGAGAGGGTGATATTGAACGAGTAACTGCCGTTCGAGAAGCTGCACCCAAGACAAGACTGATTGTTGATGCAAACGAAGCCTGGGAGCCAGACATGCTGGGAAGTTATTTTCCGGCAATGGCAGAACTCGGTGTCGAATTAATTGAACAACCACTTCCGGCAGGTGAGGACGACAACCTGGGCGAGCTAGATCGGCCTGTTCCCATCTGCGCTGATGAGAGTTGTCATGACACATCCACCCTTGATCAGGTCGCCAGCAACTACGACTATATCAATATCAAACTGGACAAGACCGGAGGCCTCACCGAAGCCTTGCAGATGGCAGAAGCCGCACGAGAATTTGGACTGGGGATCATGGTCGGATGTATGCTCGGAACCAGTCTTGGAATGGCACCAGCAATGCTTTTAGGTGGAATGGCTCGTTTCGTCGATCTGGACGGCCCGCTCCTATTGGAGAAAGACCGTCCAGATGGGATCCAGTTCGACGAAAGCGTCATGCATCCCAGCACACATGCTTTGTGGGGATAAGTCCCCTTATTCTGTTATCAACGGAAACTATGCCCGTGGATCCAACCAACAACATAATGGCGGGTTCCACGGGTAACTGGTGTTATGCGTTGTAGCCAGTAGGATGGAAAAACAACCAGCGTTCCCTGCTGACGAAATCCTTCTGTATCCTGTCCCATATTATGTAGATGGATATCTCCACCTTCATAACTATTGGGATCTGACAGCTGCAAAATGAAGGTCAGTTTTCTAGAAGACGTAAAACCGCCGCCAATATCTACCAGCCATTCATCATCAGCTATATCGCCTTTCTTCTGGCGAACCATCCACGGCATATCGTCAGCAGGAAATCCGGTTAGTTCAAAACGCCAACCATCAGAATTTACCTGACAGGCCCCATAGTTTATCTGATCCAGTGGATACCCATTTTTACCAAGCGGCAGGCGCTGACGATCAATTGCCTTAAATTCTCTCGCATCAGGAAACACCGGTGCATTTCCAGGGCCCAATGGTAACTTGGATGTCCAAGCCCCCGAATTTGCCTGGGCAACGATTTGGGCACATTCCTGAGCTGAAAACACAGGCCAATGCATTGAAAGTGAAACATTTGTATTGCGAAGTGGCAGCATAGAAATCTTGTTCACAGCATCCCCCTATCGAAAACTCGGACCATGGACCCAGCCGACAACAACTTTTCGTGCGCCTTTTGTCATGGGTGCAACCCGATGTAGCCAGAATGACGGGAATACAATCAGCGTTCCTTTTCTTGTCAGTTCTTCCCGTTTCTTTTTGATCCTATGAAAACCAAGGTCACCCCCCTCATACTCGGAGCCTTCAGTCAGTTGTAGGGAAAACCCTAGCTTACGGGAGGCGGTTGCCGCCTGACCAAGATCCACATGCCAATCATTATGATCACCCTGGCGGCAGTAATCCATGACCCACGGCATATCATCTTCGGCGAACCCTCCAAGATCGAAACGCCAAATTTCTGAATTTGCGCGGCTAATCTCTTCAGCAATCCGGTTCAGCGGAAAGCCCATGTCATCAACAGGAACTTTTTGCTGATAGTTGCTGCGAAAATCCTTCTCGACTGTGAAGACACCCTTTTCCTGAACGCCCCCGACCATGGCCTCTTCCCATTTGTCGTCATCCAGCGTTTCCAGAATTCGATCGCATTCTTCCTCTGTGAATACTGTATTCACGTACACAGCCGCTGTGCCTGAATTCCGCATGGGTGCGGACGGCATAACAATCATACTCGTTCTCCCTTTAGTCACAGACGCTGCTGCTTCCCCTTAAGCGGCTACAGTTGTGACAAACGTCACACTGTGACGGTTGTCACATTTTTAGGCAGATCGATATAGAAAAGCAAGATAGGAATTCCAAAAAATAGAGTACACCGACCCTTTGGAGCTCTCTCACTAAATCAGATTTCCAAGTGAAAGAAGCTAGCCTTCATGATAAAGGTAATCATGTGATCCCATAACGAAGAAGAAACAGCATAATGCCTCTAAACACTCTGAGCTTAAAAGATCTGGAATTTCACCTGAATGACATGCTGCATGTTGATCGATTGTGTGACAGGGAGCGCTTCAGAGACCATGACATGGATGTTTTTCAGGCTGTGCTGGAAACAGCAGGAAAAATCGCCGGCGATCTTTTTGAGCCTCACAATCGAAAAGCTGATCTCAACGAGCCGACTTTTGATGGCAAAACAGTTCATATCATTCCTGAAGTCAAGGAGGCCCTCGATGCCTATATTGAGGCCGGCTTTATTGGCATTCAGCATGACTATGAGGTTGGCGGAATGCAAATGCCAACCTCTATCGCCATGTCCTGCAGCGCCATTTTCAACAGCGCTAATGTGGGAACGTCGGGTTATCCCTTCCTGACTATCGGTGCCTCCAACGTGCTTAGGGCTTATGGATCTGATGAGCAGAAGAAACGCTTTATGGAACCCATGGTGGAGGGGCGTTTCTTTGGAACAATGTGTCTATCCGAACCGCAAGCGGGATCTTCGCTTTCTGATATTAAAACACAAGCTGTCAAACAGGAGGATGGCACTTATCGCATAACTGGCAACAAAATGTGGATCTCGGCTGGGGAACATGAACTTTCTGAAAACATTGTCCATCTGGTTCTCGCCAAAATTCCGGGTGGCCCACCGGGTGTAAAGGGCATCTCTCTGTTTATCGTCCCAAAATTCCTGGTCAATGACGACAGATCGTTAGGCGAACGGAACGATGTTTCGCTTGCTGGCCTAAACCATAAAATGGGCTATAGGGGAACCACAAATACGCTATTAAATTTCGGGGAGAACGAAGGCGCTGTCGGCTACCTGATTGGCGAAGAGCATAAAGGGCTCTTTTACATGTTCCACATGATGAACGAAGCCCGTATTGGTGTTGGCCTCGGTGCAGTAAGTCTTGGCTATGCTGGCTATCTCTACAGTCTCGATTATGCGAAAAATCGACCACAAGGCCGGCATCCCGATGGGAAAGATCCTAACGAACCCCAGCGTATGCTCATTGAACATGCAGATATTAAACGCCTACTCCTCTCCCAGAAAGCGGCGGTAGAGGGGGCGCTGGCTCTTTGTCTATATGCGGCTGATCTAGTTGATGATGAGAAAACGTCAACAGATGAACAGACCCGAAAAGACGCAAGTCTGCTTTTAGATACTTTGACCCCAGTGGTAAAATCCTGGCCCAGCGAGTTCTGCCTGGAAGCGAACAAACATGCCATCCAGATCTTGGGAGGGTATGGATACACCCGAGATTATCCGGTGGAACAATATTACCGGGACAACCGGTTAAATCCGATCCATGAGGGCACCCATGGGATTCAGGGACTGGACCTTCTCGGGCGAAAGGTCGTGATGAATAACGGTGCCGGGTTTAAATTGGTCGCTTCCCGCATTAGTGAGACGATTGACGCGGCTATGAAGGTCGAAGGCCTTGCCCCATTTGCTCATACACTGTCAGTCTCACTCGAAAAAATTGGAGAGACAACCCAAAAGGTCGGCGTTGAACTCGCTAAAGGAAATGTCAATCTGGCACTTGCCAATGCGACGCCTTATCTGGATATGTTAGGCCACCTGATCATTGGCTGGCAATGGCTTCGTATGGCCATAGTCGCCAGAGAAAAATTAGAAAACGGTACAACTGCAGACGCTGATTTCCTTAACGGTAAGATACTTGCTTGCCAATATTTCTACAGGTATGAAATGCCGCGCATTCCAGTTTGGGCCGATCTTGTTGGCTCAATCGATGAGACGACGTTCAATGCAACCGAAGAGTTTTTCTGATGGCACTACGCACAACATAATGGTATGCCGGGCGGCAAATATAGAAACCGCCCAACTCATTTTAACTGGACTATAAGACTTGCCGGAAACTTCAAAACGCTCCTTCCTTTTCTTACAGACCATAGCCAGTCCCTTCTTTCGAAAACTTGGACGAAAGCTCCAATCCGAGGGCTACTCCATACGAAAGATCAACTTCAATGGCGGTGATTGGTTCTACTGGCATGGCTTGAATGAAATCAACTATCGAGGGCGGCCTGAAAAATTTGAAGACTTTCTCGGCACTCTAATCAAACAAGAAGTTTTTACCGATTTCGTTCTTTTTGGTGACTGCCGCCCCTGGCATCTAAAGGCCATTCGCCTTGCACAAAAAACCGGAATCCAGATCTGGGTTTTTGAAGAGGGATACCTCCGCCCTCATTGGGTGACATTGGAAGAAGGAGGTGTCAACGCCAACTCTAGTTTTGAGTTCGATCCTTCCAGTGAACTTTCGAAAACGTCCGAATTCCAAAAACTCTCAGGCGGTTTCAAGCAACGCGTAACCTTTGATTTTATCTATAATTTTTTCAACATAATACTAAAGTGGCGGTTTCCATATCACAAAACCCATCGCCCGTACCCAATTCTGATTGAGTACGCCTATTGGATTAGGCGACTTTTTAAGCTCTCATGGCAAAGGCGGCAGGCACGAGCGGACATTGAAACCTTGTCCCGTCACGAGGGGCCTGTGTTTCTGTTTCCACTTCAGCTGGATTCAGATTTTCAGATACGACTTCATTCTCCTTTTCAAGGTATGCCCGGAGCAATAGATCATGTATTGAAGGAGTTTGCCGAAAAAGCGCCTGAAAACGCGCATCTATTGATTAAAAACCATCCTCTTGATAACGGGATGCTGAACTATCGATCTCATATTCAAAAAGAAGCACGTAGATTAAATATTTCAGGCCGTATCACCTTTATCGACGGTGGTGATTTGAATAGAATATTATCCTATGCAAAAGGCGTGATTACAGTAAACAGCACAGTTGGAATCACTGCCCTGGAAATGCAATTGCCGGTTGCCTTGCTTGGAAAGTCAATTTATGACTCTCATGAATTGATTTACCAAGGAAGTGTTGAGGAATTCTGGACCAATCCGGTGAGTACAGATCCATTGGTATTGGAGAAATTCAAGGACCAGCTTCTCAGAAATTGCCATGTTAATGGCAACTTCTACACAGAAATCGGTATGAATCTAGGTGTTAAAAATTCTTTTCGTAGAATGATCGAAAGTAGTAGTTTAGAGTTACTCCATGACTGATCAGAATTCTAAGCGTATCCCAGCGTCCAACGCCGGTAAAATCGCCATTGTTGGCTCTTCCGTTCGTCTTCCTAAAGGTTGTGATACCCCTAGCCGTTTTTGGGAAGTTTTGATTAATGGTGATGACCTCATCTCGGAAATAAGCCCTGATCGTTGGAACCCAGAAACCTTTTACTATCCGGCAAGAGATATTCAGGGAAAAGCCTATACAAAGGCTGCTGGACAGTTAGAGAATATTTGGGATTTTGACGCTGATTTCTTCAACATCTCGCCGAGAGAAGCGGCTCAGATGGACCCTCAGCAACGCCTATTGCTCGAAATGAGCTGGGAAGCATTTGAAGATGCAGGCATAAAACCATCCAGCATACGGGGCAGCAATGCGAGTGTCTGTGTAGGTATTTCATCCAACGATTTTGGCACGAGCCAATTCGGTGATAGCGCGACAGGCAACTCCTTCTTTATGCTCGGCTCAACCATGAGCATTGCGTCCAATCGCCTCTCCTATTTTTATGATTTGCATGGCTCCAGCTTTTCAGTCGATACGGCCTGCTCCTCATCTCTTTATGCACTGGAGCAAGCCTGTAACAGGATTGCCTCTGGTCAATCGGATATCGCAATTTGTGGCGGCGTCAGCGTCTTGTTGACCCCCTTCCCTTTTATCGGCTTTTCACAAGCCAACATGCTATCCCCCGATGGACGCTGTAAAGCTTTTGACAGCCAGGGTAATGGCTACGTTCGCTCTGAAGGCGGTGGCGTTCTAATCCTGAAAGATCTGGACCAGGCCTTGGCAGATGGGAACCCAATTATTGCCACCATCGAAGGTATTGGAACAAATGCCGATGGGCGGACAAACGGTATGTCATTGCCAAGCTCTGATCATCAGGAAGCCCTGTTACGCCGCGTATACAAAAGCGCCAACATCGCACCAGATGAAGTTCAGTATATCGAAGCCCACGGTACAGGAACCATTGTCGGCGATGCTGCTGAGGTTGGTGCGATCGGTCGCTTCTTTGGCGAAGAACGAAAAACGGATCAACCCTTGCTGATTGGGTCTGCCAAATCAAATGCAGGTCATCTGGAAGCAGGATCAGGCATGATCGGGCTGATTAAAGCTGCACTTGTTGTAAAAAATGCGGAAGTGCCGCCTTCAATCCACGTCAAGGAACTCCGTCAGGATATACCGTTCGAAGATTACAAAATCAAAGTCGCAACGGAACACCACACCTTCGACAAATCAACCAAAATGACGGTTGGCGTGAACTCCTTCGGGTTCGGTGGTGCGAACGGACACGCAATCCTCAGCTCTTACAGTCAGCAGGCTGAAGACCAGAAAACTGTCTCCACAGCAGATGATACGCAACTTCCGCCACTCCTGTTGTCAGCCAGATCTGAGTTCTCGTTAAAAGCACTCTGTCTCGATTACGTTGAGATCCTCTCACAGCCAGAATTTAGCTTGAATGATTTCTCAACCCTTGCTGCCTCAACTGTATTCCATCGCGAAGATTTTGAATACCGGCTTGGTCTGTCTGCGAATACGCTCGATGAAATCCGGCATGCTCTGCTGAAGTATGCAAAGGAAGATACTGCTGACTTCCCTTGCCAAACAGGACACACACATGGGGCGGATAAACCTATTGCCTTTATCTTTAATGGTAATGGCTCCCAGTATGTAGGAATGGCAGCCGACCTTCTCAAAGAAAATGAAACCTTTGCCAAGAAGATCCGTCAGATAGATGCCATAGTCCAAAGTAAAGCTGGTTGGTCAATTGTTGAGACGCTCAAGAACTCAACCGAAGAACATATTGCTGATACCACTGTTGCCCAGCCACTGATTATGAGCATTCAGATCGGTTTGATCGAGGTCTTGAAAAGTCAGGGCATTGAGCCTGAAGCCAGTATTGGTCACAGTGTCGGAGAGATCGCCGCAGCCTACTCAGCGGGCCATTTGTCTCTAGAGCAAGCGGTTACTGTCATCCTCACGCGGAGTAATGCTCAAGGCAACACCCGCGGCCATGGCGGCATGGCAGCTATTGAAATAGCGCCCGAAAAGCTGGATGAAATTATCGCTGAGCTTGCCCTGGATGTGGAAATTGCAGGATATAACGGTCCGACCAGTCTGACATTGTCTGGTCATGACGATCAACTGGATATCTTAAAACCATATTGTAAAAAGAACCGAATTCTCTTTAAAAAACTGGATCTTGAATATCCCTTCCACAGCTCTTTAATGGATCCTGTTGAAGACGAAATTCTCACCAACCTTGCAAAACTATCTCCAGAAAATGGCTCCGGTACACTCATTTCAACTGTGACCGGCCAAGAAATTTCAGGTGAAGAGCTCACAGCAAATTATTGGTGGCGAAACATCCGTAAACCTGTGCTTTTTGATCAGGCCATAAACTCCGCCTGGGATCAGGGCTGCCGCATGTTCTTGGAAATCGGACCCAAAGCGATCCTGGGCGGTTATCTCAAGAACAGCTTCAAACAGAAATCAGAAGGCTTTAGTGTCCTTCCTGCAATTACTGGCAAGGCGGATGCGGATCGAATAGCTCACATTCTGGAAGCCGTCTATGTTGAAGGCGGTCGGATTGATTACGCGTCCCAATTCTCAAAACCTGTGAAATCTGAGTTGCTGCCGACCTATCCTTGGGATCGGCAAACTTATCATCTCGAAACCACCTCTGAAGCTCGATTTTCTCTAACGGCTGATTGGGGAGGCCCTCTGCTCGGTGAGGCGCTTAATCCTGAACAGACAGAATGGATGGTTCATCTGGGCGCCTTGAAACCTAATTTCTTGAAAGATCACCTAGTCAACGACACGGTTATCTTTCCCGCAGCGGGCTTCTTGGAAATTGTGCTTGCAGCAGGTCGCAAAGCGTATGGTGAAGGCAATCTGGTTGTTGAAAACCTCGAAATTCATGCACCCCTTGCCCTCGAAGAAAAAGCTCTTCGCACGCTGATCGTTGACCTTGATCCAGTTGATGGCAAGGTTCAGATCCAAAGTCGCCCCTACCTTAGCGATTCAGCAGGTCTCACCAATGTGACAGCAAATGTCGTAAAAGATACCTCGTCCGAAATACCGAACTGGACTTGGGCAGATCATAACGATGCGCTCGCTGAGGCCCCGTTTGATAAATCCGGCTTCTATGAACTGACCCAATCGTTGGGACTAACATATGGGCCCAATTTTCAGACCGTACAGCAAATCCAACTCGCCGAAAATTTAGTCAGTGCCAAAATTCAATTGGCAACAGACTGCCTTGAGACGGCAGATCTTTATAACCTCCATCCCGCGATTGGCGATGGATGTCTACAAAGCTTGTTCACCCTGCTGACAGATCCAACCAATTCGGTAAAAGCAGCAACCTACCTGCCATCCGTTTTCGGTAAGGTGCGCCTCTATCAGCCCGGAGCAAAGGCGGTCCGCTCAATTGCCCGTATTAATCGGATCAGCAGCCGCTCGATCATTGCAGACTTTAGGCTGGTTGCAGAAGATGGCAGTCCAGTAGCAGACCTGCAGGATTGCCGTTTCCGCCTGTTCGAAAGCCAAGGGCAAAGCAAAACGCCAACGCTGTACCAACAAAACTATGTTCCAACTCCACTCTTGGAAGGGCATCCTCTGCCTTCTGGTATTGAGGAGGCTAACCTTCCTTTTGAAGCAACCAGTGATGCAAGCAGTTATGGTGAAGAAGTTGCCCCTCTGACAGATGCGCTCATTTCTGCCTTTGTCTTGGAAACACTGGAAACCTTGGGCGCAAATCTAAAGTCTGGCTTCCGGGTTCTTGATCTGATTGCCACTGAACAGATCGATCCGGCACAATCCCGGTTTGTGAATTTTCTGCTCAATCTCCTCAAGGAAGATGGTTTACTTGAACGCGAAGACGACACGTGGAAATTGGATGAGGAAGCCGAACTCTTTGCCGCAAGTGACATCTGGCGGCTCCTGATTGCAGATCATCCAGAACTTCTGCCAGAACTCACCATGATCGGTCGGACAGGACAGAACCTTCCGGAAATTCTTTCTGGTGCTGTTCTTCCAGAGGATCTGCCCATCCACTCCGAAACCTCTTTGGCAAAACAGTTGGTGGAAGGATCAGCCTATTCTGCCACATCTGACACGGCTTTAAATTCAGCACTTGCCGAGTTCCTGTCATCCTTACCAGAGAGTATTAGCGTACGTATTCTGGAATTCGGTGGTCAGAATATTCTCAGCACAAAATCTTTCCTTAATCAGGCACCAAAAGACCGATTGATTTACGATTTTGTGGCGACAGACTCCAATGCGCATCACCGCGCACGCCTGGAATTTTCAGCAATGAACGGGGTTTCCTGCCAATACCTGGAAGACACGTCTGGTGAAGCCCTTCAATCCTATATGGAAAATGCCCCTCAGTATGACGTGATTATTTTTAGGGGAACACCAGTTACACCACCTCGTTATGAGGTCATTGCGCCAATGATCCGTTCTCTGCTGAAACTGAACGGACGGTTTTTCCTCGGCCAAAATAGTGGTGGCCGCATCTCTTCTTTCCTTGCAGGCGGCGCGCCCAATTGGTGGGATCGGAGTACCTCTACCAATCAACTCCGGCCACTGACCTTAAACGAAGCCACTTGGATGCAACAATTGGCTGGCAATGAAGAGTTTGAAACCGAACTACTTCTTTCTACTGACAACACGCCATTTCACAACAGCATGCTGCTGACCGGCTCCCACGTTAAAAATGCGGCTTTGCCTAAAGCTCAGCCTGACGTAGAAGCCTCTGGCCTGAAACTGATCATTGTCTCAAATTCAGAGGATGAGCTGAAACTGGCCAAGCGGATTGCCGCGCTAGAAGGGCCGAAAGAGCACCATATTCTAAAGCTTGGAACAGAGTTTACGCCTGACCTACAAGAGGAAATGGGCCTTGGCGCTGCAACTACAGAAGAAATCAGCAGTCTTTCAAAGTTAATAGTGGATAGCGGCAAGACGGTTGAAAGCTGCCTCTATCTGGCGGGCCTCTCTCTCCATAACGAAGCGGAAGCTCTTGCAGCGCAAGATGTTAGATGCCTTCCTCTGGTAAACCTTCTTCAAGGTCTATCCCCTTCTCTGCTCAGCAAAACACGGTTGCTGCTTGTTACACAAGGCAGTCAGAAAATAAATGAAACGGATCAGACCCAGCCTCTACACGCACCTCTTTGGGGCTTGGGTCGAGTCATTACCAATGAATTCCCGGATTTGCAGTGCAAGCTCATTGACCTTCCAGCTGGAACTAAAGCCCTTTTTGGAACGGCAACCGCTGAGATCCTCAGTCGAGAACTGGAAACATTCGATTGGGATCGGGAAATTGTGATCCGTGAAGGTGGCCGGTTTGCTTCGCGCATTCGGCAAGCAGACCTGACAACTCAATCCGCAACTTCGGATAGCCACTTCCGTCTTGATTTTGCAAAACCCGGCGCGCTCGAAAATTTGACCTGGTTTGAGATGGATCATCAGGAAGAACTTGGCGCGGATGAAATTGAAGTCGACATGAAATCAACGGGCCTCAACTTCCGTGATGTTATGTTGGCCATGGGCATTCTGAAAGATGAAGCTGTCGAAAACGGGTATGCAGGCCCCACCCTCGGCATGGAAGGTGCTGGTATCGTCAAGTCAGTTGGCAGCGGAATCACTGATTTCGCTCCAGGTGACCGAGTCATGTGTTTTGCCCCCAATTGCTTCGCCGATATCATTCGCACCCGGACAACTGCCGTTGCCAAAATACCGGACGAAATGTCCTATGACGAAGCGGCAACAATCCCGAGTGTATTTTTTACCATTTACTATGCACTCCACTATCTTGCGCGCGTGGAACCTGGGGAGAAGGTCCTCATCCATGGTGCTGCCGGTGGCGTAGGTCTTGCCGCCATACAGTATTGCCAGCATATTGGCGCCGAAATTTATGTCACAGCTGGCTCTGCTGAAAAGCGGGATTTCCTGAAACTGCTGGGCTGTGAAAATGTGCTTAATTCACGCACGCTCGAATTCGCAGATCAAATTATGGAACTGACCAACGGCGAAGGCGTGGATGTTATTCTGAACTCCCTATCCGGCCAGGCAATTCCCAAAAACCTGTCTATCCTGAAACCCTTCGGGCGTTTTCTGGAGTTGGGTAAACGGGACTTCTATGCAGATAGCAAAATCGGTCTTCGTCCATTCCGCAACAATATTACCTATTACGGGATTGACGCAGATCAGCTACTTGCTGAAAAACCAGCCCTTTCCAGTCGCTTGTTTAAGGAGATGATGGAGCTGTTTGAAACAGAAGCCTTCAGACCTCTTGTGCATCTGAAATTCAAACCCTCTCAGATTGAAGAAGCGTTTCGCACCCTGCAGCAAAGCCGACATATCGGCAAAATCGTTGTGAGCATGGATGACACAGCAGATCGTAAAACTGTCGCTGCACAAAAACAGGCTACAACGCCTCAATCGCATTACGATGGAGCATGCCTGATTACCGGCGGACAAGGTGGTTTTGGCTTAGCCACAGCAAAGAATTTTGCATCCAAGCACTTTGATCATCTGGTTCTCATCGGCAGAAGTGGCGTTAAAACACCTGAAGATCAGGCCATTATTGACCAACTGCGAGCTGATGGCATTCAAATCGACCTCTACAACGCAGATGTTACTAAACGACAGGAACTTGAAACTCTGCTCGCTGATCTTCGCAGCAAAAAAGTTTCTATTTCTGGCATCATTCATTGCGCAATGGTTTTGGAAGACGGCTTGATTGCCAATATGGCGCCTGAAGGACTTCAGAAAGTCGCCGCCCCAAAAATTGCTGGCGCTTGGAACCTACATGAGCTGACCCTGTCAGATCCGATTGAACTATTCCTGATGTACTCATCAGCAACGACCTATATCGGCAACCCGGGTCAGGCAAGTTATGTCGCTGCCAATAGCTACTTAGAAGCCTTAACAGATTACCGCCGTAGACAAGGTCTGCCTGCAACCACAGTCGCATGGGGTGCAATTGATGATGTTGGTGTCCTCGCAGCAAATGAAGACGTGAAGGATATCCTTGTCAAACGGACGGGACTAAAAGCCATGAGCTCTGCTGCGGCACTCTCTGGTCTTGAAGATGTTGTCCTTGCAAATAAAGATAATGTCGCAATGCTTCAACTGGACTGGGGCAATGTAACACGGAATTTTGCTGTGGGTTCAACCTCACGGTATCTGGATATCCAACACCTTGTTGGCGAAGCCGGCTCTGTTGAAGATGCTGATGATTTCATTGCCTCGCTTGAAGGTAAGTCTCATGATGAAATCGTGGAACTCGTCCAAGCTCTTGTCATCAGCCAGATTTCAGCCATCACGGGTTCACCAACTGATAAAATCTCTGCCGAAAAGTCCCTATTTGACCTCGGAATTGATAGCCTCATGGCCCTGGAACTGACCATGGAACTTGAGCGCAAAACAGGCATTGAGCTATCGTCGATGAGCATTATTGGTGGGGGTAACATTTCAGATTTGGCCGATAAAGTTGCTTCTTTGCTAACCGGTGAAGGAGAGGCAACCGAACAAGCCGGAAGCGAGATGGATGTCCTGATGGCTCAGCACGGGATCACTGAAGATCTTGATGACAGTCCTGCGAAAAACAACTAGGTTCATTCCCGCAATCGGTAAGAAAATTCTCAGGTCAGAAGAGTAGTTATGACAGATCAGAAAAAGCCGCAATTTGGTCTTTCCAAGGATGATAAAAAAAACCTGCTGAATAGTCTTCGGGCTAGGAAAAGGCCATCCACAACGGATACCAAAGCAGATGATTTTCATCCGGTCATTCCAACGAGCCATTATAAAATTGAGGAATTTCCGGAATACCAGAAGCTTCATCTTCACCGGATTGTTGCTGAAAAAGCCAAGATCGAAAATCCATTTTTCCGTCTTCAAGATGGTATGGCTGCCAGCACTGTAAGCGTTGGCAATCATCAACTGATCAATTTTGCCAACTACAATTACTTAGGTATGAACGGCCATCCTGAAGTCAGTAAAGCAGCCCATGACGCTATTGATACATATGGCACTTCCGTTTCCGCCAGCCGCATTGTCGCTGGTGAGCGGCAAATCCATCAGGATTTGGAGAAAAAACTGGCCGAAGTCTACAACGTGGATGATGCCGTAGTTATGGTCAGTGGGTACGCGACCAACCTGACTGTAATTGGCAACCTTTTGGGACCCAAGGATCTTATTCTATACGATAATTTCTCTCACAATAGTATTCTGCAAGGGACTCAGCTGTCTCAAGCCAAACGGCGCATGTTCCCCCATAACGACATGAATATGCTGGATCAGATCCTTAAAGACATTCGGCATCAGTATGAACGCTGCCTGATTGTTGTTGAGGGAGTGTACAGCATGGATGGTGACGCGGCTCCTCTTGACAGGTTGGTGGAGATCAAAGATCGCTACAAATGTCTTTTGATGGTCGACGAAGCCCATAGTCTTGGTGTTCTTGGGGCGACCGGACGCGGTGCAGGAGAACATTTTGGCGTTGCTGGCCAGGATGTGGATATCTGGATGGGAACTCTCTCCAAGACCACAGCTGGGTGCGGTGGCTATATTGCAGGGTCGGCTGCACTAATTGAATATCTGAAATTCTCTGCGCCGGGATTTGTCTATAGTGTTGGCATGCCACCGCCTGTCGCGGCTGCAGCACTTGCTAGCCTTAATGTAATGCTCCGCGAACCAGAACGGATTAAACGGTTTCGGGAAAATGCCAACCTATTCATCAAGCTAGCGAAAAAAGCAGGGTTAAATACTGGACTAAGCCAAGGCCATGCAGTTGTCCCAATTATCATCGGGAACTCAGTGAAAGCAGGACAGCTCTCCTCCAGCCTATTTGATGAAGGCGTTTATGCCCCACCAATCATCTACCCGGCTGTTCCTGAAGAAAGCGCCCGTCTTCGCTTCTTCCTCTCTAGCGAACATACAGCCGAACAAATTACAGAAGCCGTTGAAAAAACCAAATCATGTTGGGAAGCGTTAAAAACTTAGTACAAAGTCTGCCTCAACATCACATGAACTTAAACTTCCAGTTTGGCGACGACCTGGCCTTCTTCGACCGGATCTCCCTCGCCAACCAAGAGTTCAACTAACTTGCCATCCTCAGGTGCATCGACCGGGATTTCCATCTTCATACTTTCCAGTATGAGGATGGCATCGTCTTCTTCGAGTTGCTGGCCGATCTCGGTTTCGATCTTCCAGACCTTACCGGCAATTTCGCTTTCCACTTCAATGATCGCCATATTGTCCCCCTCTTGTTCTGATTGTTATGGGCGAAGTTCATGTTTCCACAAGTTTCGCCCAATGCCAATCAAATTTCAATGGGTTGGTGATCAGGTGTATTAGGCATTTTCACCAGCACGGGCAGCTTTTTTCCGCTCGTGTGGATCCAGGTGACGCTTGCGAAGCCGGATATGGTTTGGAGTTACTTCTACGAGTTCATCGTCATCGATATAGGCGATGGCCTGCTCCAGACTCATTTTCCGAGGTGGGGTCAGGCGAACTGCCTCATCAGAGCCAGCAGCCCGGATGTTGGTCAGCTGCTTGGCTTTCAGTGGATTGACTTCCAGATCATTGGGGCGGTTATGCTCACCAAGGATCATGCCTTCATAAACCTCAACGCCGCCGCCAATAAAGAAGGCCCCGCGCGCTTCAAGGTTCCAGATGGCATAGGCAACAGATTTACCCGTTGCATTGGAGATCAGAACGCCGTTCCGGCGACCTGGGATTTCCCCTTTATAAGGCGCATAGGAATGGAACAGTCGGTTCATGATACCGGTACCGCGGGTATCGGTGAGGAATTCGCCGTGATAGCCAATCAGGCCGCGTGTTGGACACAGGAAAGTCACGCGGGTTTTCCCACCACCAGAGGGCCGCATGTCTGTCATCGTGCCTTTGCGAAGGGCAATTTTCTCAACCACAACGCCTGAGAATTCCTCATCCACGTCAACGACCACTTCTTCAATCGGCTCCAGCCGCTCGCCAGTGGCTTCATCTTTGCGGAACAAAACTCGTGGCCGGCTGATGGACAGCTCAAAGCCCTCGCGGCGCATGGTTTCAATCAAAACACCCAGCTGCAATTCGCCGCGTCCTGAAACCACATAACTGTCTGCTTCCGGGCTGTCTTCGACCCGGATGGAAACGTTACCTTCGATTTCCTTCATCAGACGATCGCGGATAACCCGGCTTTGAACTTTGTCACCATCCCGCCCAGCAAGGGGAGAGGAGTTAATGGCAAAGGTCATGGAGATGGTGGGTGGATCGATTGGCTGCGCATCCAGGGGTTCTGTCCCATCCGGTGTGAGAAGCGTGTCTGCCACGGTTGTTTTCACAAGACCTGCGACAGAGACAATATCGCCTGCGCGGGCTTCCTCAATGGATTCCCTCTCCAATCCGCGAAAAGCGAGGATCTTGGCTGCACGGGCATCCTCAATTTTCTTACCGCTCCGGGACATGCCCTTGATGGGATCATTTGTCTTCAGAGTGCCAGATTCGATCCGGCCGGTTAGCAAACGACCCAGGTACGGATTACTTTCAATGGTGGTAACCAGCATCCGGAAGGGGGCGCTTTCATCAACGGTTGGCGCCGGAACATGCTTAACGATCAAATCAAAAAGCGGATCGAGATTTTCCTTTGGCTCAGAAAGGTCGGTAACGGCCCACCCTTCTTTTGCTGAGGCATAAAGTACTGGAAAGTCGAGCTGATCTTCATTCGCGTCAAGCGCAACGAGAAGATCAAAACATTCGTCGAGGACTTCTTCAGGGCGACCATCAGGACGGTCCGCCTTATTGATCAGGATGATCGGGCGAAGGCCAAGGCCCAAGGCTTTCTGCGTCACGAACTTGGTTTGTGGCATGGGGCCTTCAGCCGCATCGACGAGGACGACAACACCGTCCACCATGCTGAGGATCCGCTCAACCTCACCGCCGAAGTCGGCATGGCCTGGGGTGTCAACGATGTTGAGGCGATAGTTGTTCCACTCAACGGACGTACATTTGGCGAGGATGGTAATACCCCGCTCCCGTTCCAGATCGTTGGAGTCCATGGCCCGTTCAGCCACCTGTTGGTTTTCCCGGAACGTTCCGCTCTGTTTCAGCAGTCCATCCACAAGTGTGGTTTTCCCATGATCAACATGGGCGATAATCGCAACGTTCCGAATTTCCATGATAAATAACGCAATCAACTAATTAAAAAAGGCGCGCGCAGTATAGCGATGACGCGCCAGATAGCAAGGTGTTTAATCCTCGCTAAAATTGGCTTAAGCCCATATGTGTTTAGGAGCTAGATAGCTGCAAAGCTATAGCCAAAATGGTTTGTTTAACCTACAATTGGACACTAATTTCATTTATTCAAGCAGACTGGGAAAAGAGCGTGTCCTATTCCATCCGCATGGCAAATCCAAGTGATGTTTCGTCGATTGCCGACCACCTATGTAGAGCCGGTGGGGGATTAATGGAATTTCTATTGCATAATGTTGTCCCAGATGTTTCACCAGAACAACTGCTTGCAGTTGTTCTAACAGAACCCCAGTCAGCCCTGTCCTATAGTAACAGCATTGTTCTGGATGAAGATGGCGAAGTAAAAGGCGTTATGCTTGGTTATCCTTTCAAAGACTTCAATATATCAGAAGAAATGCAGATGTTCGTGGATCAGGAAAAGTTGGATGCAGTCCGAAGCCTCTATACCAAAAAAATTCCGCGAAGCTTTTACATTCATGCCTTGTCCGTTGATGATAGCGTCAAAGGAAGAGGTGGTGGTAAAGCACTGATTGATATCGCCAAGGAAATCGCAGTAGATGAAGGTCTGGACAATCTGAGTTTACATGTTTGGCGAGACAACGAACCAGCCAGAATTCTGTATCAAAAAACTGGCTTTCAAGAGGTTGAGGATATCCCTATGACTCGTCATGATCTTCTGCCACACGATGGGGGAATGATCCTTTTGAAGATGGATATCGAATGACCAAATCTCATCAGCCGGAGTTTCTTGGCAATCTTCAATTCCTTCCAGAAAGCCTGTTTTATCTACCATGAAGCCAACTAAAACCGTAGCGATTACTGGCGGTGGGGAAGGGATCGGGGCTGCCCTTACAAAACTGTATGCTTCGCAAGGGTATCATGTGGCGATTGCAGGTCGAAATGTGGATAAGCTGAAGATAGTGCAATCTGCCTGCACCAAGTTGGGTGGCCTAGTCAGCTATACAGATCTTGATGTCCAGGATGCAAAAAGAGTGAGTGAATGGCTACATGGATTAGATAATGATAGTGATCTGCAGATTGTGATTGCCAACGCGGGCATTACCGGCGGGATAAAACCTGAAGATCAATTAGAGGCGATTGAAAACACTCAATCGATACTCTGTATAAACCTACTTGGTTCAATCAACACATTACAACCGGCTGCAGAAATTTTTCTCAAGAAGGGAACTGGGAAAATTGCAGCGATCAGTTCCTTGGCCAGCTATGTCGGCTTTTCAGGTTCACCAGGGTATTGCAGCAGCAAAGCCGGTCTCAGAATTTACTGTGAAAGTTTAAGTAGGCTACTCCAAAATTCAGAGATATCAGTTACTACAATATTCCCCGGCTATGTGAAAACCTCGATGGCTGATAGAGTAAATGCAAGCAAGCCCCTGCAAATTTCGGCTACGGAAGCTGCCCAAAAAATAGCAAAAGCAATAGAGAAGGGAAAACCGGAGTTTGGTTTTCCTTGCAGCCTTTGGGTTGGTGTGAGATTCTTAAGTATATTACCAGCTTTCCTTAAGCATAAATTAGCAAATTTTTTTGACTACAGTGTCAATTCACAATAGGTTCAGTCATCATTCTTGATGATTAAGACCTTTGGATAATTCTGTACAGAAGATTGCATAGCTAATCTTTGCGTTTGCAATGGAAAAACAAGACACATGTGGATCACATTTTCATCCATATTCTTACTAATCTCAGCAATATGGCTTTTGGATCATATTGTACTCCCAAAACGAGAACGCAGTCGTAAAGGGCATCTTTTTACACTTTTCACGATAACCCCACCGATTATGTTCTATGTCAGTGTCTTAATGCTGACCTACAGACCAATCTTCTCACTTCTCATATCAACTGTAACTTACGCTGTTATTGTCGTTCTGAATAACGCGAAATTTAAGGCTGTCAAAGAACCTTTGGTTTATAGCGATTTTCAGCTTTTTCGTGAGGTCATTCGGCACCCCCATCTCTATGTAAAATATATTGGACTTGCTAAGCTCATTGCTCTGCTCTCATTGGGCGCAATTGCAATTGGAGGGTCAATATACTTCGAAAAACCATTTATCGAAAGAAACGCCACAGCTGATTTCTTCCCAACGCTTGCATTCTTCGGAGTCACACTTGGCGTTATTTACATGATTGTGAAAGGGCCATTCCAAAATGAGTTCAAACGTATATTACTCAGTTTTGGCCCCACAGCTGACGTCAAAGAAAATGTCACTCAGCTAGGTCTAGTCGTTTGCTTGATTTTCTACTTTTTTCTTGCCGGCACGGATAAAATCGAACTGGAACAACCCAAAAGAGCCAAAAAGCCCGGTAAAACTCCTTCCTTCCCTCTCGCAACGACTAGTTTCCACAAAGATAGGAAATCCAAAAGAGAGTTACCGAACATAGTAGCGATCCAGGCGGAGTCATTTTTTGATGTTCGGTTCATGCATCCTGACCTGGATAGCTCTATACTGAGGCATTATGACCACGCTAAAAGAAATTCAACATATTTTGGTCGGCTTAATGTGCCAGCCTGGGGTGCCTACACCATGCGAACCGAGTTCGCATTTCTAAGTGGTTTGCCAGAAGACGTACTAGGGCATCATAAATTCAACCCATACCTACAACTTGCAAGCGCACCTTTTTGGACAATCGCTCATAACCTGAAAGCTCTCGGGTATCGGACGGTTTGTATTCATCCTTTTGCAGGGACCTTCTTTAATCGTAAGAAAATTTTTCCGAACTTAGGCTTCGATAAGTTCATTGATATGGCAGAATTTGAAAAAGAAGATCAGTTCGGTCCCTATATCAGTGATATTGCCCTAGGGAAAAAGGTCATTGAAACTTTAACAACAGAAGATGAACCTCTTTTCATTTTTGTAATTACCATGGAAAATCATGGCGCCTGGCCGCTTGATAGGCTCACGAAGTCAGGAATTGAAATGCCCCCTAAACAATCATGGCCTCTTGGTTGCTACTCACTCAGTCACTATCTGACACACATGAAGAATACTGATCAAATGATCGGAAATCTAACCCAGCATATGAGCGCTACAAAGAAAGACTCCATCTTATGTTTCTATGGAGACCACATGCCAAACCTTCAGAACGCATTTCGCAAAACCGGCTACACCGATCACAAGACAGATTATTTCATATGGAAAAACTATGGTTTCCGAAGCCGTGAATTCGATACATCTGTTGACACCCTGGGCAGGCTAATCCTGGATGCAGGATTGAATGATCGCAAAGATACTCATACGGAAATCAATAATGAGGCAATCACCGGTTAGGCCTGGGGCCTGAGCAAATCGATCATTATTTTTCTTTGCACCGCCGGGCTAAATTTTTTGTTTGCTAGCGTACACTTTTCTTCCCAATTGGGGTCATTTTTCAGGCTACTTGCCTTCTGAAGAGCTTCTGCAATTTGATTTGCCTCGAACTCATGAAAACAGAGGCCCATCCCCGTCTCTTCTACAACCTTTAGAATATCTGGAAATGCGGGAGCAACAACAGGCAACCCCGCCTGAAAGCTCTGAAACAATTTATTAGGAAGAGCGTAATAATAACTCAGACACCTATTTTCAACACCGATAAAGCTGACATCTGCAAAACTGATCTCCTGTATCACATCTTCTGGCGGCACAGGGCCGCACAGTTCAATTCTATGAGAAATAGAGAGACTTTCAGCCAACTTGAGTAATTTTTTGTCATTTTCTGGAGGGCTGCCTCCGATACAAACCAATCTGAAATTCTCAGGAAGAAGTTGCAGGGCACGTAGCAACCACTCCAAACCACGCCCGTTTCCCCTGTAACCGACATAAAGAATAATTTTATTCTGGTTGTTTGCAGGCTCCGGGGAAGTCCCTACATCCTCTTCCCCACAAACTTGCAACGGAATGTTGTAAATCACTATTGGTGTATTGCGTAAGTTGTATGCATTAGCTAGATATGCTGCGATCGACGGAGAGGGAACCGTCACAACATTAACCTGCTTCAATGCCTTCCGCTCAAGCCACCTGCGCTTTCTCTGTAAATTCAAAGAATATCTGGCATTACGATGCTGCTCAAGTTCTGGGGAGTCATAAATAATTTGGCACCCAGTCTGGTTTTGTACTTTCTGAGCTACCTTAAGAGCATTCAGTCCGCAAGCGACAACAACATCGGGCTCGAACTGCAACAGTTTTGGCTTGAGCTTAGCGACGATTAGCTCGGGCAGGAAATAGCGAAACAGGGACCTGATAAAGGGAAGATTAACGAGGCCTATCAGTAGGTCTGTCTTATTTTTTAGTCCAGCCAGTTCGTATTCTTCCGGCGTCAGGATATACCTAAATTGCTCTATCCCACTCTGCTTATCAAAAGGATTCCCCTTGAATTTCCCATAGCGAGTACAAAACAGAACTTGAAAACCAGAGGTTGATGCAACTGTCGCCCAGTTACGGAGCCTTTGATCATTATGACCACTTTCACTTCCTATAACGGCGACAGTCTTCTTCATTCCCTGATACTACCTGTTACAATCAGGACCATTTTACACGTGGCATAATCTTCCGAGTGGCAATCTTATCCTTATACTTCAGGATTTTTTCTATCATGGCGGCCAGAACATCATCTGTCATGAAATGAGGTTCCAGTCCCAGTTCGATCAACCCGTGATGTTTCGCATTATAATAATGCTCTTCCATTTCCTTCCGCGGGTTTTCGATATTTTTGATTTTCACATCCAAGCCCATTGAGTTTCCAACACGATGAACCCGATCGGCAAGTTCATTGACAGTAAACTGTTCCGTAAACTGATTGAATATTCTGAGCTCACCCTTATTCGCAGGGTTGGTGGCCGCCAGTTCCACACAATTAAGCGTGTCCATCAAATTTAGGTAACCACGGGTCTGCCCACCTTTTCCATAAACAGTCAATGGGACACCTGCAATTGCCTGAACGAGAAAACGATTAACGACTGTTCCAAAAATATCATCGTAATGAAAATTGGGGAGCAAATCATCGGACAGCTGACTTTCTTCAGTTGACAGTCCATAGACCGGCCCCTGCATCAGATCAGTCACACGCAAGCCATAAGTCCTTACGTAGAACCATAGAAGATCAGTATCCAGAACTTTGGTCGTATGGTACAAACTACCAGCTTGGCGGGGATACAGAAATTTTTGGGTTCGACCATTATGCTCGATATCAATCCACCCCTCCTCAATATCAATGTTAGGCGTTCCATACTCACCCATCGTACCAAGCTTAACAATATGACAATCTGGACAATTTTCCAGAACGCTCCAGATCGTATTGAATGTCACACCAAGATTGTTTTGAAGCGTCATCTGGGCTTCATGAAATCCTTTCATTGAGTACGGTGCAGATGGCTGCTCTGCATAATGAACAATAGCTTCTGGCTGAAAGTCCTTTACGACCGTATTGAGAAACAGCATGTCAGCACAATCGCCAATCTTGATCTCAACCTTCTTCCCAGTTTGCTGATAAAAAACTTGTGCGCGCTCATCAAGATTAGGAGTTGGGATCAAAGCTTCTGAGTCAGTTTCCAATGCAATCTGACGTCTCTGATAATTGTCCACGGCCATTACATCGTGACCTTTTGCCGCAAAATGCATGACAGTTGGCCATCCCAGATAACCATCTCCGCCCAGTACCAATATTCTCATTGTCTCGCTCTTCGTCCTCTCGACATAAGTGTCTCAAAATTATTTTCCACAAAAGCGGATAGCTTTTATTTACAATCAGTTCCTGACCTGTGCTAAAGGTCTAGTCAGTTTAGATATATGAACCCAATTCATAGACGAATGAGACCGGAAAGTCTTCATGCAAATCCAATTAAATAAGTTAAGTGAAAAACCACTTTCTCCAGAAGTTGGCTTAGTCGTCGGCACTCGCCCGAGTATTGTAATGTTTGCACCTCTCATTCATAAAATGCGGGAAAGAAAAATCCCACATTTTGTGATCCATACAGGACAACATTTTTCGCCAAGTATGGATTCTGCTTTTTTTCAGGATCTCGAATTACCCCAACCCGACTATAAGCTGGAGGGCGTGTCAGAAAATAAAACCCATGGCAGCCAAACCGCAGCAATGCTGCAAGGCGTCGAGAAGATTTTGCTTCAAAGACTACCTTGCTTTTTCCTAGTGGGCGGAGATGCCAACACCAATCTAGCAGCCGCATTGGCAGCCCGAAAGCTCCATATTAACATTGGGCATATTGAAGCTGGAGAACGCTCATTCGACAAAAGAATGCCTGAGGAGCACAACCGAATTATGATCGACCATATTTCGGATTTCCTGTTCGCAACCAATGAAAACAGTATCAAGAACCTGAAAAACGAAGGCTTAACCAGTCATGTGTTCCTGACAGGTAATCCCATTGTGGATGCAACCCTACGCCACTATGAACTGACGAAGAAGAATGCGGAAATTCTCAGAGAGCTCAATCTGGAGCCAAACCGGTATTTGCTACTGACAACACACCGGGAGGAAAATGTTGACACTGTTGCCAACTTGAGAGGATCATTGCAAGGTGTACAAGATTTTGCCGCACAGAAAAGTCTGCCAGTGATATTTCCTGCTCACCCCAGAACTTTGAAACGGATTGATGAATTTGGCCTCAACGATTGGCTAAAAGATCTAGACCATATCAAAGTAATAGAACCTCAAGGGTACCTCAACTTTCTGGAACTGTTGGCCAGCGCCAAACTGGTTTTTACGGACTCTGGGGGCGTACAACAAGAAGCAGCAATTCACAAAGTTCCTGCCGTTACTCTCAGAGACAATACTGAATGGATTGAAACTCTTGATCTTGGTGCCAATCAGCTAGCCGGTTGTAACCCTGAGAGGATATTGGCCTCAGGTAACGAAATGATTTCTAAAGAAAGAAATTGGCCGACACCATTTGGAGACGGATCGACATCAGATCAGATTGCAGATATCGCAAATGAGGTCATCGGGCATTACAGTGCGAGCTAACCGTCAGCCAACCTGTTCTTGATCTTATCAAAATGATTAAGAAATCCGTCGGCAGTTGGCTTTCCTGTTTGTTCAAAGCCATAGAGATATTCTGATTTTAGCCAGGTTAAGAGTTTCAGCTGCTGCAAAACACGGCGCTGTCTAATCCCCACGGCTTCGTCCTGCAATTTTCTAAATCCGGCCGCAATATCTCGTGCAAATATTAGACTATCACTCTGATCGTAAAGAGAAAACCCACGTTGCAAGACTTGCTTTCCGTGAAAAAAAGCATCTATTGTCGAACCGGAGTTGATTGTACAGACCCAGTTGGATTTTTGTAGAAAATCACCGATCGCAGCAGTTGATAAAAAGATTATCTGATTATCCACATACTGCCTCAAGACCCAGGAGATATGATCACTCTCCAGATCTCGAGGATGTGGTTTGAAAACAACCCTAACACCAGTTTCTTTTGCTGCAACGCTAACCTCGTGAACAAAACCCCGGACAGTCACCTCAGAGTCATTTATGATTTGCCGATCCCGGCCGCTTTGCAAGGGAACAGCAACATAATTGTCAATTTTGACTGAACCATTTTGATCTTCAGGATATTTTGTTTTCTGCCCCTGTTTGTAACTTTCAATCCAATCAAGATCAGGTTCAATATTCGAAAGTAAGCCCGGAAGTTGCTCCCTAAATCCCGACTGCTCCCCCAAACCTCTATCAATAATGATTGACTGGTAGAGTGGCCCTGTTTCGAAATAATAGACAGTTTCAGCGCTAGAAATAACAGGTTTCTGCCATTCAAAACGCCCATTGAAACAAAGCAAGGTTTCTATTTTTAAGTTTTTCAGGAGCGAGTTCCGTGCAATATGAAAACGAACACCTCTCTTCACTGCCTTCCAAATCCACCCAGCAGGCGGAATAGCCTGTGGACTGATAAATATTGGCCAGCCCAGTTCGGCAGCCGTCTCTATCACCATATCATTCCAGTGATCAAGATGGGCCCGCCAGGCAAAACAGCAAATCGCACCTTTATATCTCAAGTGCGGGCCTCTGCTGCTTCTGATGCATGACTTTCAGCTTCCGAGTCTTTCATCTCTTGGTTTGTATTGTCATGAAATCTTAAATCCGATCCAGAAGGATCAGGTTCTGGATCTCTGTATTTGTGATATTGGACCTTAGCGTGGAACAATTCTTCTTTTGGCAGTTCCAGGCAAGCGACATGGACATCGTGGCCATTCTCCACGAGGGTTTTACTCATTCGGAAAATTCTGTCGTTTCGCTCAAGCCCCTTGCAAGCGAGTATAACTGTTTTGCCCTGTTGTGGTCCGCTTTCAGCCATAGCGGTTTGTACAGCTGCGAGGAATTGCTTTTCCTCCTCTTCCCAACACAACAGTTTATTGGCCTTTTTTAATGATTTTTCGAGTTGTTTTTGGCGCCTCTTCTCAAGAGAGAATAAGATTTTTTCGGCCATATCGCCAGGATCAGTCGCCTCATAAACCTCCCCAATATCGTAGTCGGCAACAATTTTTCCGATATCCCGCAAATTAGGGGCAACAAGGGGAACAGACGCTGAAATAGCCTCAAACACCCGATTAGGAAGACTAATTTCATTGTTTAAATTGCTGGGCCTTCTGACAATAGCCATAATATCCGCACCAGAGATATAGCGGATCAGCTCTTTCGGCTCACGGGCTTCAATAAATGTACACCTTTCAAACAAGCCGATTTTCCGGAGCTCGACATTTATATCTTTGCCTCCTTCCAGACGTTGGACACCGCCCAGAAAGACAAACCGGATATAGTCTGGAAGCTCTTTTAGCGCCTCCATCGTTTCTTCAAAACCATCCCCATAGTTGATGGTATTCAGAAAAAGGACAACCTTGTCATCCTTCTTACAACCGACATCCTTGCGGATTGAATTACTGGATTTAAAAGGCTGCGTATATCGACAGTTTCGCACGACGGTTGGCCGCGCGGCCCCTGTCTGTTCGGCAACCACATCTGCCAATCCATCACTAATACTGATCAGACTGTCTGCCCGCCGGATCAACTCATATTCAGTACTCATGATAAAATCTGCGGCATAGATATTGGTTGCATACCCTTTTTGAGCGGCAAGAGATCGATCCCGATAGTTCGGCACCTCTACGGCATCATAAAGCACTCTGGCGCCATATTTCTTTCGAAATAGCTCTGCGGCCTGCAATGAGTATGTATCATGGGCCAAACATAGCCTGACTGGTCCATCGGTAATATCTTCGTAGGCAAATTGCGCGAAATCGAAGGTTTTCTTCAAATGCCGAAGCCACAAGGCATAGTTTCGGTTTTTACGAAGCTCATTGTAGTTTGCAACAACAGTATCGCGGCGCTCTTCCAGCTCTCCAATCCGCTTCAGCAGCGCCAGACGTTTTTTCTCCAGATCCGCTAGCCGTTCAAGCAGCGCCTTGTTGGTTTTTCTCAGCTGAAACTTGACCTGCTGAATATGCCTGGAAATTTTTTCGTGCGCTTCCGGATCAGTTTTTTTCAGTTCAGCCAGAATGCGCTGGCCACCTCCTCGAGAGGATCCCTGTTTCTTCCACCTGGACGTAAAATCAAAAAACCACTTCATAACTCACCGAGCTTAGTATCCGAATGTCATCACTTTAGCAGGAGATATAGAAAGTTCTAGCGTTTGGATAAAGCTTTTGAAACACCTCTCGGAGTTTTCTTCTGCTCTGTACCATCCTCTGACGGCATTTCCATATACCTGACCCCGTTGACCTGGAGCTGTGGGTCGGGGATTTCGAGTGCCATGACGGTGATGTCATGCCCCCAGTTGGCCAGGGTCCGGGTATGTCGGTAAAACCGGCGGTTCGTCGTCAGCGGCTTGTTGGCCAGGCACAGGATCTTCCTCGGGGGATCCGAGGGGCTCAGAACCGGCGACATCGCGGCCTCAAAGGCGCCCTCTTCCTGTGACCAGCACATCTCCTTCGCCGTCGCTTCCATCCGCTCCCGGTAATAGTCCAAACGAGACAGCATCTTCTCTAGGGATCGGGCTATCGTCTCCGGCTGGCTCCCCTCATACACAACCCCACAATCATAGGTCTCGACAACCTCCTGCACATAAGGCAGGCTCGAGACCAGCATCGGCACCCGGCTCATGATCAACTCAAACACCCGGTTCGGCAGCATCGTTCGATGATTGCCAATCGTCGGGCGGATCGGAATGATTCCGATATCCGCCCCGCTGCGATAGCGGATCAGATCATCCGGTCCCTTCAGGTCGAGAAAATGCACCCGCCCTTCCAGGCCCTGACGGGCAATTCGCTCCTTCAACGGATCGCCCAGAAACGCCGGGATCCACCCCATGATCGCCAGGTGAACCGTTTCCGGCAGATGCTTCAGCGCCGTCACCGTCTCCTCAACCCCACAATCAATAAAGACCGAGTTCGGATACAGAACCAGCCTGTCCTCTGGTTTCAGGCCACAATCCCGACGGATCTCGTCATCCCGCTCAACCTCTTCATAATCCAGGCAGTTGCGGACAATCTTGGCCGGAACCACCCCGTCCTGAGCCCCATACCAGCCCGCAACCCCACGAGTGCCGACCATCAGTGCATCCAGCTGCCGGTAGATCTCCAGCTCATGCCGGTGGACCAGCGCCGTGCCCCGCTTCTCAGCCGCAAACATCTCACCAGCCCGGCCAGAGCGGCCGCTATATTCTGGATATTCAACCCCGTCATAAACCAGGGGACAGCCATAGCGCTCCTTGACCACACGCGCTGCCTCAAGCCCCAAACTGTCATGCAATAAACATAGATCATACTCTTCCGAGCCAAGCGCAGCCTCAACCCAGTCCGCATACCCAAAAACACGGTCAAAATGTCGCTTCCAGATCTTGTTGGCGGAACGGAAATTTGCCCTTACCGTTTTGACAGCCGCTCTCGACTGCTCCAACTGTCGGGTCAGTTTAGTAATCTCTAGCTTCTGCTGCTGAAGTTCCTTCTTTAAGGAGGCGGGATTTTCTTTTACCTTCTGAACACTCTTCCCGCCCTCCCTGTTTTCTGGGGAAGACTCAGTGTTAGTCAAGCGCAACAGCTTTTGGAGTGTTTTTTTCACGAGGTAAACCAGATAGTAGTCGAATTGGGTCAGGTCACTGAATATCAGCCTTCCGGACCTGACACAATCCCAACTTTGGGAGAGTTCGTCTCACTCCTAACTCTCATCCCCAACGGAAATACCCAGCGCTGTCAATTGTTCACTGGTTAGAGTCCCGAGGTCCGCATCACCGAGGAAATTGTCATTAATTTCAAACTGCATGGCAACGCCGCCATCCGGCACGACCGTAATCTCTGTTCCTGATCCCTTCTCCATCAGTTCAACCATCCCTGCCCGGTCAGCTGTGGCAATTTCATAGAAATCAAAGATCTGATCAAGATTAACTGAGAGATCATCATCAAGCCCGTCAAAATCAATAAAGGGCATATTGAAGAGCGTATCGACCTCATTGGTATTCAGATCCCGAACCTTGAGCATCAGTTCCTCAACGATAATTTCGTAATCTGAAGTATCTCCTTCAAACAGCGCCGTTGCGGCATGATAACCATTGAGAATATCTTCGCCGGCACCACCAATAAGCGTGTCGCCGCTATCCCAGGCAAACAAGGAATCTGCCCCAGCCCCACCGACGAGCAAGTCAGCTCCATTGCCATCCCTCAGGATATCATCGCCGTCCCCACCGTAGAGCTCATAGCCAAGACCATCGCTGTTGGACGCATCCAGACTGTCATTTCCACCCATTCCGTACATCACCCCACCGCCAGCAGGATCCAGGATTACGTTATCGTTGTCGTCGCCACGCAGGGTGTCTTCAAAGTCGGAGCCATAGATATTCTCAACATTGGAAATAACATCGTTACCTTCTGTGGCTGAGCTCGCAACACCTGTTCCGAGGTTAACCTGAACCAGCGATGCGGCGTCTCGGTAGTCGACAAAATCCTCACCAGTACCACCATCAACCGTGTCATCACCGGCACCACCGCGAAGTGAGTCATTCCCTGCATAACCCAAAATCTGATCTGCACCCTCGTACCCATAAAACACACTTGCACCAGCATCTCCGAACATCTGGTCTGCGGCATTGGTTCCGTATACTTCTGAATTACCATCCGCATAAACAGCATTCAATTCAGGTCCAATCTCGTCCGAGACAAAGATTCCAAGATCCGCTAAGTCCGATGCAGTAAGAGTTCCAACACTATATGTCGGTAAGCCCATATAATATAACCGATAGTATGAATGAAACTCGCCTCCGACAAAAACCTCTATCCGATGACCAGAGGTCTGAATGTGTTCAGCTCGTGTGTCTGCGCCCATGATCCCCAACGAGTCAAACAACTGATCAAAATCAATATACGTATAATCCCCATAGGAAGTAACATCTTCTTCAAAACGATCATCAAAACTGAATTCATATGCATTAATGACAGTATCTTGATCAGACGACACAAGATCATTAACTTCTATATAATCTTGAAAAACATCTATTTTGTATCGCTCAGCGGCCCCCTCATACATCAGAGTAAGGTTGCCATTTCCTTGTATCGTGTCATCACCCTGCCCCCCTCTTACTTTATCGGAATATGTATCTGGATTTGACTGGATAAAATCGTCTCCACCGCCTCCGTCTATAACATAGGCACCTCTCGACCCTCCTATGATCGTATCGTCATATCTGGATCCAATTATTCCCATCGGTGAAAATGAATTTTTTGTAAAATCTAACAACGTATCCGTGAAACCGTAGCCATCGTCACTAACTAAACCTGAGCTCAGATCAACTGAAATTCCATGTTCAATTTCGTCATCGCTATAGGAAACACTCGAATCATAGCCGCCTGAGATGCGCAATGTATCATTCCCTCGACCACCAAATGCTTCTCTGGCTTCGATATAGTCGTCTCCATCCCCACCGTAGACAGTATCTCCAAACGCCGAAATACTATCATTACCGAATCCACCGTAAATTGTATCTTCGCCATCATATCTGCTTGAAATTGTATCGTCGCCTAGCCCGCCATAGACAATGTCCGATCCGGCATCATCAGATATATTATCGTTGCCATCCCCGCCGAAAATGGTGTCATTACCGTCCCCACCATCAATCGTATCATCACCGTCCCCACCACTCAGGGAATAGCCATTACCTTCAGAGTCGATAACACTGATGCGATCGTCACCTCCCCTACCGTCTATTTCTCCCCCCCCTCGAATGTCAGAAATATAATTGTTTTCATCATTCCCAAGTAGGGTATCCCGATAGTCGGCGCTCTTACCCCCAAAAATATTTTCAATATTTAAAAGGGTATCATTTCCATCTCCCGTCGCAGTACCAGCATTCAAATCAACTCTGATTGCGGCCGCAACCTCGTCAAACCGAACAGTATCAGCACCATCTTCACCATCCAGGTAGTCATCACCTGAACTGCCGGTCAGTATATCATCACCTTCTCCCCCAAAGAGTTGATCTTGTCCACCATATCCGTAGAGGTGATCATTCGCAGAGGACCCTATGATACGTTCATTTTCATCAGTTCCGTTTGTATAACCACCAGATGCAGCTGCAACAGTAACGACCCTGTAAAGTCCATCGCCAAGCAGAAGATCATATTCAATATTTTCAACCCCATAGAGTGACAAAATTTGATCGCCGGCAATGTGGGTAATTTTAAGATGATCTCCCATATCCTGAACATCGTAGTCGGAGGCTCGCCCACCTAAATAGACGGTATCGACACCACCGCCACCTCTGACAATGTCATTTCCCAAATTTACATAGAATAGGTTGTCTTTGTCATCGCCAGCCATCGTATCATCATAAGCTGAGCCCCTAATCGCCTCGACCGTGCTAATCCGGACAATGCCTTCGCTCACAGAAACGCCAGCGGCCAGATCCACATCAACACCGTTTTTCGATCCGGAAAAATCAATAAGATCTAGGCCGCGCCCCCCGATCAATGTGTCAGCTCCACCGCCGCCAATCAGCGTGTCATCGCCACTACCGGCGCGCAGCTCATCCGCGCCTGTCCCTCCATCCATGTAGTCATTTTCACTGCTCCCATAGAGCGTGTCATCACCCGCGCCGCCATGCAGGGTATCATCCATATACTGGCCATAGATCAGGTCATCCCCGCTGCCACCATGAATGTAATCTTCGTCCTGACCACCGTTCAGATAATCATCACCCCCCTGCCCCATGAGGGTATCCCACCCACGAGAGCCTCTGATGGAGTCAAAATCTGTACCGCCATAGACCAGATCGTCCCCAGGTCCTGCATGCAGCCAATCCTCCCCTGCTCCGCCATCAATGGTGTCATGACCTAAATGCCCGACAATCCTGTCATCGCCACCGTTCCCGACCAGGTTGTCATCGCCCTCACTACCTCTTAAGGAGTCGGCAAAGCGGGTGCCGTTGACATTCTCGATATTACTGATCTCGCCCGCTTCATCCAGCTCATAGATACCCCTGGACAGCTGCACATAAGCTTTCACATTCGAGCTGGAAAAATCCACCCAGTCACTGCCAAAGCCACCGCTCAAGGTATCAACGCCGCCACCGCCGATCAGCGTATCATCACCGGCCCCTCCCCATAAGTACTCCCGAAGTGAAGAACCTGTCATGGAATTTGCGCCATCGCTTCCTCGAACTAACAGACCGTCAATGCCACGCAAAATCTCAATATCCGGGGCATTATCTGTTAGCTGGTAGGCGTCAACGATCCCATCCTGATTACCATAGAGCTCCCTAATTCCGTTGATGTCATCCGTTTTCAGGCTATTCATACTAGAGCCATATGTCGGCCACATAGCCGAGTTTCTGACATCACTGTGCTTTAACCCTAATGAATGGCCTATCTCATGCAACATCACACGAAAAAAGCTAGTTGCGGTCCAAAATGATCGCTCTGTCCCGTCTAAAAAAATATCCCCACCGTATGCATGGCGTGGATTTGGATATGCACCAAAAGCTAGATTATTCCCCGAACCATCAATGCTGCCCATAGAAATTCTGATGTCTGCACCCCACCCGTCACCAAGGTTTCCACCCTCATCACTCACTTGCACAAAATTAACGTTGGCGACGCTACTCCATGCTTCAAAAGCTTTAGCTGCCTGGGCTTCATAGTCAAAGCCCAGCTGTGCGTCTATATCCCAACTCCGCCCACTATATATGTCGACATCATCAATGTAATTCGGACCCACAAAACTGTAAGTCAGGGTTCCGCCAGACACGCCATCAGTTTCTGGCTGTTCTCCCCAAGTGTAATAGTTCGTTGAATAGGCTGCACCAATTTCGTGATGATGATCAGGATCTGTCATAATTTGTACGCCACTTGATTTCCACAGATAGACTTTCTGTTTAACACTTTCTTAACCTTTCACTATCAAAAAAGGAGAACAAAGTAAAACCCTACACCCCAAAAAGATGAGGCGACAGTCACACCATTGCTGATTGGCAGATGCCCAATCCCATTTTCCTTCCCAATTTTTTTCACGGGAAAGTGCAGAATTTCTGCCGTTCGGAAAAACTAATGCAGAATTCTTAATTTCAGTGGTTTTGACCTTTACTTGCCTCAAAAAATCAACAGTATACAAAGGGTGTGTTTTGGCACGGCAAATGACGAATAGCAAATTAGCGAATCTGACGAGTTGGATTAATGAAAAAAATTCTTGTGACCGGTGGCGGCGGATATATCGGATCATCCGTTGTAGATATTTTGATTGACCGGGGTTACCACCCAGTGGTGTTCGATACCTTTTACTGGGGAGCTGAAGGGATCGCCCAACAGAATAACAAGATTACTGTCATTGAGGGAGATGTCAGGAGCAGCCGTGACCTGATATATGCCCTGCAGGGAACCGAAGGCGTGATCCATCTTGCCGGGATAGTTGGCGCACCGGCCTGTGACAAAAACCCGCTTGCTCATTTCACAACCAATGTTGAAAGCACACAGACACTCGTCAACTGCATGACCGACCCTGAAATCGGATTGGTCAGAGACTTAATCTTTTGCTCTTCCTGTTCCGTGTATGGAAATGTGAACGGCCTGTTCGACAAGGTTGATGAAGGCTCAGAAACCATGCCGCTATCCTCCTATGCAGATGGAAAGCTCCGCGCGGAATCGATTATTATGGAGAAAGCCAAACAGGTTCCCCATTTCTCCCCAACGATCCTTCGACTGACAACTATTTTTGGCTGGTCCTTGCGCCCCCGTCTCGACCTGGTGACCAACCTGTTTGTTTATAAAGCCCTGAAAGACAAAAAAATTACGATCCATGGTGACGGCATGCAGTATCGCTCCCTGATCCATGTCCGGGATGTAGCTCGCGCGCTGGTTGATGCACTGGAAGCTCCCCGTTATGTCCGGGATCGGCAGATTTTCCATGTCGGTGAGGAAACCAACAATGTGACCGTTCGGGATCTGGCTGAAATGGTGAAAAAATATCTTCCAGAAACAGAAATCGAATATCAACAGGTTGAAGAAAGCGATCGCCGCGACTATCGGATCACTTGCCAGAAAATCAAGAACCGCCTTAACTGGCATGCCGATTACTCGGTGGAACAAGGTATTCAGGAACTGATCGAAAAGTTGCAGTCTGGCGTTATCGATCTGGAAGGGCCTCAATACCGGAACAACAACTTCGATTATCGCTAATCATTCCTGATTTCCCACTCTTTTCAAACATGAGAAAACCCATATGAAAATCAAGGTTGCCTCCCCCTCGATTAATCAGGCAGATGTGGAAGCGCTGAACGCGTCACTCCTTTCCGGCCATTTGACCTCAGGACCACGGGTTAAGGAATTCGAGCAGACTTTTGCCGACTATGTTGGTGTTAAGGAAGCTATTGCGGTGAACTCTGGAACAGCGGCCCTTCACGCTGCTCTCGCTGCCAAGAATATCGGTTTTGGAGATGAGGTCATTGTACCTGCCCTGACTTTCTTCTCAACAGTGACTGCGGTTATCCACCAGGGTGCTGTTCCGGTGTTTTGTGATATCACGCAGACTGATTTCAGTCTCTGCCCTGAAGACTTGGAAAACCATATCACCCCTAGAACCAAAGCGATCATCCCAGTCCATTATTTTGGCCACTCTGCCGAAATGGATAAAATCATGGAGATTGCCAATCGGCATGGGCTTTCTGTCATTGAAGATTGTGCCCAGTCTCATGGAACGATCTATAAAGGGAAAATGACTGGTAGCATTGGTGAATTTGGAGCGTTCTCCATGTTCGCCACCAAACACATGACCACCTGCGAAGGGGGCATGATCACAACCAATGACCCGGACGCTGCCGATTTCATGCGAAAGTTCCGGAGCCATGGTCTTGAGGGACGCAACGATCATACAATGCTCGGCTATAACTATCGCATGCCTGATCCTCTCGCCGCACTGGGTAACAGTCAGCTCAAAAGACTGGACCAGATGAATAGCGACCGGATCGCTGCTTCCGAGAAAGTCATTGCCGCCATTCAGGACATCGACTGGCTGGAAACGCCGATTGTTCCGGAACATGTAAAGCATACCTATTTCTGGTGTCATATTCTGATTGATGAAGACTTACTCGGAATGAAGACCTCTGAGCTGATCCAAAAGCTTTCTGAAAACGGAATTGAGTGCCGAAACAGATATGAAGAGCCGCTGTACAAACAGCCGCTCTTAAACGCAAATCTTCCTGAAATCCTCAAAATTTCTGGTGGGGACAATCTACCTGATTATGGTCGTCTCTTTCTCAAAAATTCAGAGCGCGTTGCAGGAAGCATTATTGGTCTTCCTAATCGTCCAGATTTGAGCGAGACAGAAATTACGAGAATAAGCGACGTCTTGAGATCCTTTTAACAAGACGTTTTTACGTACAGGCTGGAATAAGATGTCCATCATCTTGATAGGCGGGGGAGCGCAGGCAAAATATGCTGCTGAGACATTCCATCAGTTGGGGAAAAAAGTCTCGGCAGTCATTAACCTGCGAAATGGTCAGGAGCCACTGGAATGGTGCCATTCCTATGGGTTGAAGGCATATCCCCTAAAAGATCTTTCTCAAGTCATTCTGGAAACAGAAACCACAAAAGCCCTGCTATGTACTGCGTCCGCGAGCGAAAAAAAATCGCTGGAAAAACTGATTCAGGAAACCGGATTGGCTCTGACCTCGGCCATTCACCCCAAGGCCAGCATCGCCTCAACCGCTCATGTAGATGTCGGATGCATCATAAACGCCGGCGCTGTTATTCAGCCTTTTGCCCGCATAGAAAAAAATACCATGATCCACGCTAATGCTATCGTTGAACATGATTGCCATATTGGTGCGTTCTGCAACCTTGCACCTGGGTGCAAACTGGCCGGCTGGGTTACGCTGGAAACAGGTGTTACAGTATTTACTGGCGCCTCCATCATTCCAGGAAAGACAATCGGTGCAGGAAGTATTATTGGAGCCGGCGCTGTCGTAATTGACGATATCCCTGTAAATAGTAAAGTTGTTGGTGTCCCTGGCAAGCCGTCACCGACCAACCCCAAGGAGCTGCAGAATTGAACACCCCCAAGAGCCGTGCCTCAATCATTTCCTACAAGTTCATTCGCCACCACCCGCGGGTCAATAAAATCGCGGCCGCGATCGCAGACCAGGGTCATGAAGTCACAGTTGTCGGCTTCAGCGATCATGGCGACTTCAAGAAGGCAAGAGACTGGAGAACAAAGGTCAATTTTCGATTATTTCCCAAGCCGAACTTCCGTCTTTTTCTGTTTAGAATAATCTCCTTTCCCCTGGTTCTCATCTACAACATTCTGGCCCGCATCTAGGTGTAATTATGTCTACCACGGACAAGGTCTTTTGGATCGACGACAAAAAGCTGAAAAATGCCGATTTAAGTCTGGATTTTTCAAGACAGAAGCCCCTGAAAACTCTTCAGAGGTTATGGCAGTTTTTGGGAAAATTCAGAAAGAACAAGATCGTCCCTAACTTCCTTCAAGCCATAGGGACAGAGGGCACAGAAAAATCAGTAATCTTACGATGGCAAAGCCCTGAAAACCTCAAAAACTTTGTGCTCAAAATAACTCCGAACGGCACACAACAGCACCGCTTTGCATCCATCGATGGAAACCAACATAGTGTCAAGTTAGGTCCATTACCCCCTAGCGTATACCGATGGTGTATTATTGCACAAATGAAAGACGGTACTCGGGTAAGTTCTATCACCCGCAGCTTTCAGATGAATAAATCTGGCACTATTTCTTCACGGCCAAATGACATAACGCTCACAGCAATAATTGGGGAGATGTTTACACCTGAACTCGACAGAATACGTCTAGCGCAATTCCAGAAAAATCCAACGGATCAACCTTTCCAAACGACATCTGAAGTCATACGCAAAGGCAGTCGTTTCCTGAAACGGCCATTTCTCGTTTTCCTCAACAAGCAAATACAGCGATTGCGGAAATTTATGTGCGGGCAAAGCAAGGGATCGCTGCGCTTTGTCCGCATGATAGAAATTTTAATTTTTTCATCCCTCGTTTTAGTTCTCATCCGAAAGCGCAGAACCAAAATTTGGATTGCCCACGATCTATATGCGATCCCGGTCACATGGCTGCTGGCGAAGCTGACACGTGGGAAATTTATGTATGATGCGGTGGAAATGAGCCTGGGTCGGCAGCGCAAAACACCTCCTGGCTGGCTGAGTCGGAAAATCATCTTATGGTCTGAAGGGCGCAGTCGGAACGCGGACGCTGTCTTCGTGGGATGCCCTTATCTCAAAACGGAAATTGATGCTCGAAATGAGATTAACTCAACACTCATCTTAAACGGGCAGTTACCCGAACATGCAGAGACAGACATCAACCTCCGAAAACTGTTGAAAATTGAAGACCGACCAGAATTCAAGATTGTCATTTACGTTGGCTTTATTGCACCGGGGCGTGGGCTTGAAGAATTTGTGGAAGCCGTCCAATATTGTAAATCGAAAGTCGTGCTGGTAGCGATGGGACCAGGTCCCGAAAGCTACGCCGGGAAATTACAGATCCTCGGGGATCGAATAGCAACGGACAATTGCTGGGTAAGCCTTCGAAAAGCCGTAAAAGAAGACTTTGTCGTTTCCATATGTAAGCAAGCTGATGTCGGCATTTCACCTGTCAGCCGCGAGTTTGGAAATGGGAAATATGTTTTGAACAATAAGCTTTTCCAGTATATGGCTGCGCAAATTCCTATTTTGGCAAGTGACGTCCCTGGTGTTGGAGGTTTTGTTCAACGAGAGAAAATTGGCTTGGTTTTCGATGAACGGGACCCAAAAGACATTGCACGTGCAATCGACGACATTCTGGCCTTGAAAGCCGAAAATAAGGACCTTCAAAAAAATGTCGAGGAAACTTCTTTAAAATACGGGTGGCCTGCTCAGAAACTTCTGCTATTGGAAACGTTTAATTCTGCTGTTGAGAATCCATCAGGATTAGAGGAAGCCGGGTAATGGACCCTAGTCTGATTGTTATTGCATCAGGGAGCAGTAGTGGGAGCCATCTGCTGGCAAGGTTACTTTGTCATTTTCCGCCGCTTTGTGCCGGACCCGAACTTCAGATCTTATCTCAACCTGGATTGCTGAACGAAGCGGCCTACAAAAAGACGCTCCACGACGGGCTAAAACTTGACGCTCCATTTCATGTTCCCTTCCTCTCAGATACCGCGTCACACCTGGACCTGCTGGATAGAAAAATAATTGCGAACCGTAAATTCTACTCTTGCTCGACACAAGAGCAGAGGGAAATGATGGTCCACTCTACAAATTCAATACTTGAACTGATTGCATATCTGAAAAAAGATCTGATTGAACAACACGGATGGAAGAAGGATGCGGTTCTCATCGACCATGCTCCAATGTCATCAATAATGCTGAATGAAGCTGTCGAGAAAATCCCTGGGCTTAAAGTTATACATATTGTCCGAGATTTGAGAGATGTAATTGCATCTATGAGATCGCGACGTGCAATTGGCCCAAGATTTAAAGACCTGACTGTTGAGGAGATCGACAATTTTACTGCGCAGCAATGGAGCCTGTTAAATCACGCTGCCAATCAAATCGACGCTTTACCGAACTATGTGCGCATCCGATATGAAGAACTTGTGAAAAACCCGTTGCGGACTGTTGTCGATGCCCTAAGAGCAATCAAAATAAATTATGTTCACCAAGCGAAGAGGGATATTTCCGTCAACATTGAGCTTACCAAGCAGGAAGGTTGGAGAAACAGCCCCAATCAAAAAGTTTCAGACCAATCGGTAAATCGTTATGAAGATGAACTAACACCAGAGACCGTCAACAGGATTTTCCAGCTAGAGTTTGATTTCAAGAATTCTATAGGAACAGTCTGCCCTGCTGATCTGCAAAAACTTTACGGATATCCGACAGACTTTTCGCCAACTCGTTTTTCCTAGAGCAGTCTTTGCCGTAATTCTTCTTTCAAGACATTTGGTAGTTTTAAAAACTCGCGAATTTCAGCCTTGGTCATTAACTCTTCATTCGAAGAATTAAACACTCGGTCAACAGGTTTCGGCTCTCTACCATCGTATGTATATTCAAAAGAAGAATAAATATTTCTTGCCGCTGGTGTTACAACAAGAAGATCCTCTAGCTCAAAAGTCCGCCGAATTTCTTCATCAGTATTCAGCTCTTCAAACATTTTCTCGCCTGGGCGAGAGCCAATTATCCTAATCTCGATATCCTTTGGGTCACGACCGTATAGCGGAGAGATTTCCTCAATCATGACTTCGGTTAGATCAGCTATATTTACGACTGGCATCTTGGTGACAAACACTTCACCGCCCTTAACCAATGTTAGAGCCTCAAGAACCAGCAAGGCAGATTGCTCCAGGCTCATAATATAGCGACTCATATCTCTGTCCGTCAGCGTAATAGGTCCCCCATTGGCAATCTGCTTACAGAATGTAGGAACGACCGAGCCAGCTGAACCGGCAACATTCCCAAACCTGGTAGAAGCGTAAATCGTCTGTGCACCATCAACAGTTAAAGCGTTAGCTGCTGTAATCAGTCGCTCACCCATCAACTTGCTGGTTCCCATAACGTTAGTTGGATTCACCGCCTTATCAGAACTGGTAAACATGACCTTTTTGACATTGGCAGCTCGAGCGGCATTGATAACACTTTGAACACCCAAAATATTTGTATTAATCGCCTCTGCAGGCATGACCTCGCAAAAAGGGACATGCTTAAGGGCCGCTGAGTGAATAACGTAATCCATATTATGGAATAGATCTTTTAGCACCCCCTCATGTGAGATATCACACAGGAAAGTTCGAAAGTTAGGCGTATCAAAATAATTCAATTCGACATCATAAAGTGCCGTTTCGTTATTATCGAGAATTCTCACCTCTGAAACATCGACTGTAGACAAGAGCTTGACGATTTCTCCACCCACGGTGCCAGCACCGCCAGTAACAACGATCTTCTTACCGATGAAATTTTCTAGAATTTGCTTTTTATACATACTGATTATCTTGCCTCACACGCATCTTTAATAAGTTGCATCGCTTCCATGACCTTAACTGAGTCAGCAACAGTACTTCTGCAAGGAGCATTTCTAGAGCTTATCGCCCTGACGAACGCCCGCATCTGCACATCAAACAACCTTGAGGTCACAAACTCAATTTGATTATAACCGGGCTTGTAACCACCGGCTGGGGAAATGAGATAAACATAGTTTGGAAATTCTTTCTGAATTGATCCAAAAAAAGATCCATTGTCCCCTTGGACTTCCATAAATTGTGTAAAAGCTGGCGTTATCAAATCTGCCTGCAGGTTGATCAAGATCCCACTTTCCGTTTGAACCTTCAAAGTGACATAGTCCTCTGCATCGACAGATTGCTCTATCCCCTCGACTTCACGTATTGGGCGTCGCAGGTCCAAATCATTAATCTCGACCGAAATGACTTTACCAAAATACCAAATCGCCAGATCAAGCATATGGACCAACATTTCATTGATAGCCCCACCCCTTTCGCACTTCAGATGCTTCCACAAGCGGTGCCCCCCTCTTCCACCTATCCGAAATGAGACACTATTGATATTTCCGAGAACGTCTGAATGTCGATCGCTTGAAAAAACCCGACTGGCTTCCTCAAAAGCGGGAGCAAATCGATATATGAATCCGACCATTCCAATGAGATTACGCTCAGAAGTAATCCGTTCGAGTTCCTGGGCTTCCGCTAATGTATTACAAAGTGGCTTTTCACAAATCCAATCCTTGTTGTTCGCAACTGACATTCTTATAAGATCAGCATGTGAACTGGTTGGTGTACAAATATCCACCGCTTTGACTTCTGGGTCAGAAATTGCGTCCTCTACAGATTTGACGGGAAGTTGTTGTGCTTCACTTAGAGAAATAGCCGCATCAATATTACTGTCCGCAATCACGATGTCTTCGATGCCGGCAGCCCTTAATCCGGAGATGTGTTTCTCCGCCTGCTTTCCACAACCAATAAGCGCAATTCTCATTTAAAAAACCTAGATAATTAATAATTCCCCCATTAATAGCGTTTCAAACCACCTGATGGAATAAAAACTTCTATAGTTTGCTAATTTTTATTAATTGCTCCACCCTTCTTTCGACGCATTCGATATACAAGTTCCCATTTGATTTCCCTTAGAGTTTTACCCCGATAGACTTTCAAATGGGATGCCAGCTTTCCTGCACGCCGCCTTAAAGGAGAGGATCGTTCCAGATGAGCTGTTCTGAGCATAGGAAGATACAACTCTTTCGAGTTTTTTGATCGATAGAAAACTTCATCAAAACAATCCGAACCAGTGTTTCTTATTGGAAACAATTGAAAACAAAATGCTTCAATTAAAAAGTCCTCGAAACTTCGAAATTCTTCCAGCGAAAGCTGCCCACTTGCTGAACCTTTTTTCAACAAAGGGAGCAATTCTGCAGGATCTGTCAAATCATATGTAAATCCCCTTCTTCCGTAAAAAGGGCTACCAAGAACAATGGGTTTCAACCCAAGAGCAGCAGCATCAATACCAGCCTGAGAAGACAATAAAATCACCCAATCCGCATTCGACATAAGACATTCCAGCGGCTCGTCTTCATAGATGAGGACCCGTTTCTGAAGTTCGTCAGGAAAGGAAGAAATATAACGCTCCAACTCACACTTTGTTTTTGGGGATTTTACATTTGTACGACGTCTCTCCCAAGGATGAGTTTTAATCCGCAGCATGTAATCGGTCTGCTTCAATATTCTATTGATAATGTCTTTGTAAACTGGCCAGGATGCAATTCCGGTTTCACCTGTCTCTATCAAAGAAAAATCATTCATTACTTGAGTAACTAATAGGATTTCTTTTCGATCGGTTCGCTCAAGATCCACAAAGGAAGAAGTCCCAACTTTGACATTCTTGTTATTTTTTGATTTCAAAACCTTCCATGCTAATGACAGATATTCTGCACGCTCCAGCTCTGACGTCCAGTCTGGCAATCTTTGGATTTTTTCATTGATCCTTAATTGTGAGTTATTTGCAATCGGAGTATCGCGCTCCTCAAGATAAAACTCGTTGCCTGTCATGAAATGCTCAACTACAAAACTTCGGATACGGGATATTTTGGCAAGTCTTAATAGGGTCTTCGTGTATATATAACTGCCAGAAAACACAATGACATGGGTGAGGTCTGGTTTTCTTTTCAGTAATGTTCTCCAATAGTCGATCCACTCCATGGCTGCCGCCATGTTGAAAAGCAGCGTTTCTCTCTCTAAATCTATAATCTGCTGAAAAAGCTCGCTTCTTGAGGGGGGCAAAGAGCGCGACTGCCAGCTTTCATAGGTCAGCAATAAACTCATAAGCTCAGACCAGCAGCAATCATAGACTTCCACGCCATGATAGTGAAACACTTGCAGTTCGACATCTTGCAGCTGTTTCAGTTTTTCCAGGTATGGCTTCAACTGCTGCTGCCGCCACAAATAATTTCCATGGGCAGACAACCATTTTTTTGATGCCTTGTGATGAGTTAGAAGCTTGTCACCGTGCTTCAGATACCGTAATAAACTGGAAAAGCCCCTTTCGTGGAAATGCCAATCATCGGCTACCAGGACATGCATAGATTGTTTGCTCACGGCCACGATTACATTTCCATCAGCTTTTCTGGCGCAATGTCATTGTAGTTTTGCTTTCCAGAAAGAATATTCTCAAACAGCTCAAAATAGGTTTCTATTGTCGTCTTCCAGCTCGGAACAAGCCCTGCTTTCAACAGAAGCTCTTCTTCCATCCCCTTCAAAAGCGTTTTTCCATCAGCAGCAAGAGTATTCAAAAGGCTAACGTCCAACTCAAGGGAACCAGTTAAAAAGTGGCCATTTCTGGCCTCTTCAATCCAGTCCTTAATCATGCCAATTTCAAATCCGATTACAGGAGTTCGACTTGCCACCGCTTCCGGAATACTTGCAGGCCCACCCTCTGCTGTACTGGTTATCAACAACAGATCGATCATCTCATATATATGGGGGAGCAGTCGATACGGAAGCATCTCCCACAAACGCACTGAGAAGCCCAGCTGAGCTGCAAGTTTGGCTTCATGAAGACGGCCTTCACCCACAAAGACAAAGTCAAACTTTTCAGGAGACAGAGATTTAAGAATCTCAGCAAAATAAGTCTCCCCTTTGATTAATCGCTCATAGCGTTTGGAAATAAAGCCTATCGTCAATTTACTGGAATCTGTTTGCTTAGAACCACATCGCTTAAAGGCGTCAGCACAACCATGCGGAATGATGATACAGTTCTTGAAACCTTTTTCCGCCAAAAACCCCTTTTGACTTTTGTTCAGGCACACAATGGCTTCGGCCTCTTCATACCGCTTCCTAAACCTTTCAAAATCCAGCCAGTGCAGTGGATCCTTAAAATCATGGTGCACTGTCACAACAGAATTTCTAGGAAGCCTTCTCTCCAAATGGGGTCGATTGAATAAGTAGATGTCTGTTAAGCTCATACGATTTACAGACTCAGCTACCCGCCAACTATCTGGGCGGTATCGATTAAACCAACGCGCTATGTCGCTGAAAATCCGGCTTTCCATGTGAACTGAATTCACAATATTTAACTGCTTCCTGTTGCTCACAAAACTCCGTTCTTTCTTCGCCACTATTGTCACTTTAAGGACTGAAAAGGTTGGCCTACCCAAAAAATAAACCTACAATTCACTTAAGATAATACGTCCCTTTTCAAAACGCAAAATGCGAGAGCAACTCAAACATGACCAAAGACACCCAGCATGACATTCCTACCACCATTCAGGAAGGAAGCACCATAAATGTCGGCCTAAATGAGCAATCAATCGCATTTCAAGTTGGAAATAACGGAATTGTTCGGAGCGGCTCCGTCATCTACGCAAATGTCACGGCAGGTGACTATTTTCAAACTGGTCACAACGTCATGATCCGTAGTGACACAGAGATTGGCGATCATGTTGTAGTCGGGACAAATACGGTTATTGAAGGGACCGTAAAAATTGGAAACTTTGTCAAAATAGAAGCGAACTGCTTCATTCCTACACATGTCACAATCGGAACACGCGTATTCATAGGCCCCAATGTTGTCATGACAAATGACATGTACCCTTTAAAACTCCGCGATGAATATATTCCAAAAGGTCCCACTCTAGAAGACGGCGTCACCATCGGCGGCAATGTCACTATTTGCCCCGGTGTAACAATCGGCAAAGGATCTTTTATTGCGGCAGGCGCTGTTGTAACAAAAGATGTCCCGCCTATGTCGCTTGCAATGGGGAACCCCGCCCGGACAAAGCCTTTACCAGACCACCTCAGGGAAAATAATATGGCATTGTCTTGGCGTAAATATCTGAAAGCGTAAATCCAGACTAATGGCCCCACTTTTTA
The DNA here is from genome assembly GCF_012932565.1 of Sneathiella limimaris. Classification (NCBI taxonomy): domain Bacteria; kingdom Pseudomonadati; phylum Pseudomonadota; class Alphaproteobacteria; order Sneathiellales; family Sneathiellaceae; genus Sneathiella; species Sneathiella limimaris. The sequence continues at coordinate 1,471,649 of NZ_JABBYJ010000001.1, read as the reverse complement.
AATTCATCTGGAGACTATTTCATCGGGAAATTTGGTCTCTCGGTATCTACCGAAAAGGAATTGACCAATTTCTGAGCGATCCAATCTCAGAACCTCAATGGATCGAAACCAACTCGACCTTCAGTTTTCTGGCTGATCCGGTCCTTGCCCCAATAAGACAGGACGGCTCGGAGAAAACAATCCTGATCGCCGAAAGGATGAATTTCCTCAAAGGGCGCGGCACACTCGCCTATGCAGAGCTCCCTCAAAATGTGAATAGCCCTCTTAAGTGGAAAGTCATCAAAAATGAGGCATTTCACCTTTCTTATCCCTGTTATTTGAAGATCCCCACAAGAGAGCCGGAAATCTGGGCTGAAGGACATGAAACCTTTTCAATTCCAACTTTCGAATTCTCCAATAATGCATCCTCCCTCACGCGCAAAAGCAGTATCAACCTGGGCGGGATACCTTTTGTAGACCCAACCCCGTTTTGGCATAAAGGGCTTCTTTGGTTATTTGCAACACGTCAGGATGACAACCCAAATCAAAACTTATACCTGTACTATGCGGCTCCTCCGTTCAACGAGTGGCAGGCCCATCCGCAAAATCCAGTAAAGGAAAATTTATCATCAGCAAGACCCGCTGGCAGTCTTTTTCACATGAAAGATGGGGAGCTGATCAGACCTGCCCAGGACTGTAGCAGAACATATGGCGGAGCCGTGACCCTGAACAGGATCACAGAGCTTTCCACACGCCATTTCCAGGAAGAATATTTCATAACATTAGCGCCTCAATCCGACTGGTCTTATTCGGATGGACTCCACACGATTTCGACATACCAGAACATGACAATCATAGATGCAAAAAAGTGGCGTTTCAGCCTTATCGAGCCAATTCGTCAGCTCGCAGTTGGATTATACAACCGAAAGCGCCGTCAAAAGCTTACTAGGCAATTCCAGTCGTAACTTCGTTTTTTATAACCTCAGCAATCAGCGCCTGCACTTCCTCTTCAAGATAAGGATGCATCGGCAAACTAATCAGAGTCTTACTCAAGGCTTCGGTAACTGGAAGATCACCCGGAGCAATCAGACCATCCTGATACGCAACTTGTTGATGCACTGGTTTAGCATAGTAGATCTGAGCAGGAATGTTTTTATCCTTCAGCGCTTTCGCAACTTGATCTCTCTTGTCAGTCGAAATGGTATATTGAGCCCAGGCCGACTTCATGCCTTGTGGGACTATTGGGCACACGACGCTGTTACCCAGATGCTTAGCATAGTTTGCCGCGACAATCTGACGGCGCTCCAATTCATCCTCAAGGATCTTGAGCTTCTCTATCAGGACAACCGCCTGGAGTGTATCTAGCCGGGCGTTCATTCCAACGCAGATGTTATCATACTTCCCGGTTCCGCGACCATGAACCCTTACAGATTTAATTTTTTCGGCCAGTTCATCATCATTTGTGAAAACTGCCCCGCCATCGCCATAGCACCCAAGTGGTTTCGCCGGGAAGAAGCTGGTTGCCGTAACCTCAGCCAGCGCCCCAACTTTATGACCCGCAACTTCTGCACTAAAGGATTGAGCCGCATCTGATATGCAATGCAATGAATATTCCGCGCAAATTGCTTTGATGGACTGATAGTCAGCAGGAATACCAAACAAGTCGACAGGCATAACTGCCTTCGGTTTCAGGTTATTCTCTGCAATCACCCACTCAATAGCAGCCTTCAGACTTGCCGGGTCAGTATTGAAGTAAATGGGATCAACATCTACAAAAACTGGGGTTGCGCCAACCAATGCAATAGCCTCAGCTGAAGCTGTAAACGTAAAGGAAGGAACGAAAACAGCATCACCTTGTCCAATTCCCAATGCCATCAGCGGTAAAACCAGTGCATCCGTCCCACTAGAACAGGAAATGGCATTTCCCACATTACAGTAAGTCTCAAGCTCCTTCTCAAGCTCCTGAACTTCGGGACCCATGATATAGATCCCGTGATCAAGGACCTTCGCAAAACCTTTTTCAACAGCCTCCCGCACCCGCGCTTGCTGGGTTTGAAGATCAATAAAAGGAATATTTTCAGGCAAAACACTCATAGGATTTGGTCCACCATAAAATGAGCAGGAAGGAATGCAGCAGTTTGAGGTTAATCATCAAAGATTTTAACGACGACACCGGTTGCCAAGGCCACCTTATACAGCACATCGATAATATCTTTCATCACCAGGAAAGTCCGGCTATCACTATCAGGTAAGACCATAATCTGATCTCCAGGCTGGATAGCGATATCACTTCCCCGAATAAGCTGGCCGTTCTGACGAAGAACCAGAAAATCATCGTCATTAGCGCGCTCAGAAAAGCCACCGGCATGCTCAATATAATCGCTGACATGATAACGATCATCATAAAGGACGGTTTGGGGAATTTCGACCTCGCCTACAATCATGACTGTGTTAGTCCGGCTTGGTACAACAATTGTGTCACCGTCTTCCAGCGTTGTCGATGTATGGGTTGCTTGACTGGCCAATACAACGCGCCCTTCAGGTTTAAGTGCCTGAGCTTTCTCAATAAATTTTTCAACAAGAGCGGCTTCCTGAGCCCTGATCCCGGATTCAGATTCTGTCGTTACTTTTGCCGTCAGAACGGAACGCTGTAAGCGACTAAGTGACTGCTGTAGGGCAAGCAACTGCTTTTCCGCGACACTTTCCCTTTTCAGATAGACGGAGTCAGGCAATGCCTGATCAGGGTCAACTTCAATCCGCGCCAATGCTTCATAGACCGTTGACCATCTTGGTAGCACAACATATGACGGGCCATCACTGACACCATCCACTTTCACCAAAATATTCTTTCCAACTGCGTCAGAAATAAACTCTATCGTATCACCTGCGTTCAACCGACGATTATCGAAAGCCTCAATGGGAACGTAATCAGAGTACACATCTCCACCAACGGCACCGTTCACGATCACATGCGTAACATCTGGTTGCGGCCCAGCGATCTGCTTAATGTAACTTCCAGTTCCCGGATTTGCTCCAAGTTCAAACACATAGGAATTACGAATTTTTCCCTTTGTTGTGATGGTCGGCAGTCGTTCTGAAACAACTATCACATCGTTGTTTTCAAACTGAAAATTATCAATCTCACCAGTGTACAGGAACTGATAGAGATCCAAGCTGGCTGCTTTTCGATTACCTCTCATCACGGTAATATTTCGAAACGACCCTCTCTCAAGGTCAATACCACCTGCCTGCTGTAAATAGTAGATTGCCGTGTCAATACGATCTCCTGCATACCTACCAGGACGCTTGACCGGTCCTGTCACAAAGACACCAATGGGCTGAGTATTTAAAAGATTTGCATAGATTTTGACATTATCGACAAATACTTTTCGAATAGCATTCGTCATAACACTGTTAAGCTGATGTTTTGGGACACCCTTCAGGTAAACAGGGCCTACATCTGGAATAAAAATATTGCCTTGCGAGTCAACATCAGCAGACATGATAAGACTTTTTGCGCCCCACATCTGAATTGAAATTCGGTCTCCAGTAGATATGCGATATACCGGATTGTCTGGGGCCACTCTTGAAACAACCGCCTGACCCTTGAAAAGACTGGCACCGAAAACTTCTGGTTCAGCCTGAGAACCCTGTCCATCAGGAATTTCTATTTCGGTCGGAGGTTGCTCTTCTGACAAGCTCCCTTCATTTGCAACGGGCGCGATCTGCTGCAGTTGTGTGGTATCTTGCAGACCTGTATTTTGAAGGATTTCCGTCGACGTTTTGTCCAATGTCTGAGAACTTGCGTTCGCCATTATCATGACTGACAACACGCACCCGCCAAGTAACTGGATGAGAGATTTTTTAAACATAGTGACTGTCTTCCAATTCTCAGTTCTCTGTTTTCTAGTTTCTATACTGTCTGCCAATTAGTTTCCAGACTTTCCCTGACTGACAACTATAAAAAGTTTGACTGGAATTTGTTTCCGCCCCTGATTTCACTTCAAACATTTTGCAATTTTGAAGATTGCCAGAGACATAAGATCTCAAGACAACTGCATTTACGGCCCCACCGAAGAGGGGATCATTCACAAAGACGGACTGATTTTCATTGGTGACGGCCACAGTTTTCAGCAATTGGCTCTTATCACTAGATATTTTGTATCCACTCGTCTCCACAACTTCTGAGGCGACAGATCCAGTTGATTTGGTCGATTGTACAGTCGAACAACCAGCCAACATCATCATACCTATTCCCAAGGCGGTATATTTTCTCAATTTTGCGTTCATGTTCATACCAAACCTATTGATCTTTCGCCTGTTCTTGATCCAATTGTTTTTCAAAAGCCATCTTGACCTGATCCAAGTGCTGGGCCTTGGCTTCATCATTCTTTGCTGTCTTGATCATCCGCTCCGCCTCATCAAAACGGTTCAAGTTTATCAGACACATCACGACAGCTTGCCAATAGTTCCCTCTGTCAGGGTATTTATTAAAGAGCGGGTACCAGAGATCAAGTGCTGTTTCATATTTTCTCATCTCCATGAGCACTCTTGCCAAGTTAATCTGCGCAACCTCATCATCTGGAAACAAGTGCGTTGCTACTCTCCATCTTTGGAATCTTGCAAGGTTAAAGGTTGCAGCCCTGGCAAACTCATGGAGACTCTTTTGAAGTTTCTCCAGTTTTTCATTGTCTGTACTATCACCACCGATGCTGGTAGAACGGGACCGCCCAACGAATTGAATAGGCTCATGCGTATAAAGCTCGAACGGGTCGTCATCAAACAGAGATGCCTCCCATCTACGCTGCCTTTTTCTCACCAATGATGTTAGCAGAAACAAAATAACTCCCACCAGCAAAATCGAGCAGACACCATTGAAGAAACTGAACTGATCGGTTATCGGGGCAAGGGCAAAGATCGAAAAGATCAAAAGACAAACAGATATGAGCAGAACAGCAACTGTTTTCCCAAAAAAAGCAAATATGCTGTTCAACATAATCAAAACGACGAATATGAAAGCTGGAATTGTCGAATTAAATATCAGAGACCGGGATATGGAATAAAAAGCATCTAACTCCTGCCTATTGGCAAAAAAAGTAAATTCCAGATCGACAAAAATTGACGAGACAGAAAGAACAAGCGCAAGCCATAGAAACGTGTAGGCAATAAATTTACCTGCCCAACCGTTCGTCTCTAAAAGACCTGGGTCACTTTGGCTTTCCTGTGCAATATCCGCGTTCATTCCGCTTCTCTATGTTTACCGTATACTTGCCGTTGAAGCTTAAGATATAGATTTCCAAGTACAAGCAATAAATTAAGCTCGTTTAACATTACCCCGAAGAGACCCAGTTACGAACGCTTGAAAAACTTATAACATCTCACAATGACACGGAAAATCCATGAAGGTAAAATTCGCCTCAAGGCCGCATCAAGTAAAAAAACTTTTGGAAAAACCTGTAAATTATGCACAGTATTCGCTGTAATCTCTAGCAAAGGTATTCCAGCTTCAAGTCGCGCCTCTTGAATCTTTTGTTTCTTTTGCAAATCATCAGATCGCAACCAATCATTCAGTTCCTCGGCTATGACATACCTGACCCCGTTGACCTGGAGCTGTGGGTCGGGGATTTCGAGTGCCATGACGGTGATGTCATGCCCCCAGTTGGCCAGGGTCCGGGTATGTCGGTAAAACCGGCGGTTCGTCGTCAGCGGCTTGTTGGCCAGGCACAGGATCTTCCTCGGGGGATCCGAGGGGCTCAGAACCGGCGACATCGCGGCCTCAAAGGCGCCCTCTTCCTGTGACCAGCACATCTCCTTCGCCGTCGCTTCCATCCGCTCCCGGTAATAGTCCAAACGAGACAGCATCTTCTCTAGGGATCGGGCTATCGTCTCCGGCTGGCTCCCCTCATACACAACCCCACAATCATAGGTCTCGACAACCTCCTGCACATAAGGCAGGCTCGAGACCAGCATCGGCACCCGGCTCATGATCAACTCAAACACCCGGTTCGGCAGCATCGTTCGATGATTGCCAATCGTCGGGCGGATCGGAATGATTCCGATATCCGCCCCGCTGCGATAGCGGATCAGATCATCCGGTCCCTTCAGGTCGAGAAAATGCACCCGCCCTTCCAGGCCCTGACGGGCAATTCGCTCCTTCAACGGATCGCCCAGAAACGCCGGGATCCACCCCATGATCGCCAGGTGAACCGTTTCCGGCAGATGCTTCAGCGCCGTCACCGTCTCCTCAACCCCACAATCAATAAAGACCGAGTTCGGATACAGAACCAGCCTGTCCTCTGGTTTCAGGCCACAATCCCGACGGATCTCGTCATCCCGCTCAACCTCTTCATAATCCAGGCAGTTGCGGACAATCTTGGCCGGAACCACCCCGTCCTGAGCCCCATACCAGCCCGCAACCCCACGAGTGCCGACCATCAGTGCATCCAGCTGCCGGTAGATCTCCAGCTCATGCCGGTGGACCAGCGCCGTGCCCCGCTTCTCAGCCGCAAACATCTCACCAGCCCGGCCAGAGCGGCCGCTATATTCTGGATATTCAACCCCGTCATAAACCAGGGGACAGCCATAGCGCTCCTTGACCACACGCGCTGCCTCAAGCCCCAAACTGTCATGCAATAAACATAGATCATACTCTTCCGAGCCAAGCGCAGCCTCAACCCAGTCCGCATACCCAAAAACACGGTCAAAATGTCGCTTCCAGATCTTGTTCGGTTTTAACATATCTAACACCGAACGTTCAGTCGATTTTTTGACCTGGGAATCCCAAGGTCAGTGGCGATTTGACAGAAACAATTCCAGGTCTAAGGACAATATCAACTTCCTGCTCGGGCCAAACCCCGGTATTCAAGAGGTTTCTCAAATCGACATTTTGGTCAGGGAAGGCAGCAACCAGCGATCCATTCGCTTCATAGATATTCGCCCTTTTCCACTCTGCCTGTTTGATACCTAATGACTTCAATTGCTCGACCATGGAACTGTTTACAACAGTCTGACCCAAATTCTTAAAACGATATGACAGCTCATCCATTGCCTGGTCCAGGACAGTCATCAACTCTCTGCATTTCTCTATCACTGCACAATCTTCGTCGTCATCAGCAAGAAACGCGATTTCATGAACTGTTGGCAAATGCTGGATAATCAGCTTAAGCTCCTTCAATTTCAATGAAAGAGGTATACCAAGCACCGGTTCGATGCCTTGCCGACGGCACACTTCTATCGCCTGTGAAAACTGTTCAGTGACAATCGATGGATATGTCCAATTGGCATCTGATACAGAAAGTACAACACCACTATCTTTAATGTGTTTCGGAATATCCGTTTCCAGGAGCTTTTCCGCTGTCAGGTACTCCCAGTTATATCCATATTCCTCCATCATTCTTACCCAAAATGGATCTGACTTAAACCTTTCGGCATCGGCAAAGGTCAAGTGATTAGCCCAGTCACCCACCACGCCTTTCCGCATATGACTCTTTTTTTCCTCATGCTTCCGTCCGGTAGCAGCTCCAAATTCTGTATTCAGAAGACAGGTCTCAATGATTTCATTAGTTGTGCGGACACCCAAAAACTCAAAAATTTTCGAAGTTGTGATGGAAAAATTCTGGTGTAAATCTTCGTAGGTGAATTCAAACAAGGACTGATGTCCTTTAACCGCTTCATAGCCTTGAAAATAATGTCGTGTTCTCGTCATAGCCGCATCAAAACTGCTTTGCTGGTCAGTCCATTGCGCTCCAGTTCGCTGATAGGAAATCAGCACATCTCTTGGATCTCGAACTATGTAAATATATTGGGATTTGGGAGATGCTAATAAAATGTCTTTCAAGACCACAGAATTAGCTGGAGATTTCGTAATAAACCGCTTTCCGTGAGGATAGAAACCAGCCTCCCCCACCTCTATCTGCTGCAGCCTATTTTGCATCAATTCTGCAGTTACGCCTTGTTTGGCATTATGAAATTCAACCTGCCCTGGCACCTCAAAGATCTCTGGATGAGCCGCGATGACCCGTCTCGCCCATGTAGTACCGCCACGGGCAAAGCCACACAGGAATATACCCTTATCCAAAGGTACGGGTTGCACCGGAAATACCTTACCTTTGACTTTTGGCTTGGGAGAAGGGCCTTGATGTTCGTTTACTTTGTCCGTTTTTAACGAGGACGGCAACTCGGATACAGCCTTGTTAGTGATATCTTTTATAGCCTTTTTTTCAGGCTTAGAAACCGGCATCTGTTTCTTAAATCCGAAAAGATTTTTAGGTATACTAAAGAAATTGTTTCTAGCATCCAAATGAGAGACAAATTCAACATTATACTGTACGGCACCCGATCTGAAATTATCCGGATGATTAATCAGAAAAACTGGGTTCCTTTTTTTCAGCTCGTTATTTAGCCCTTCGAAATACTCGGTTTTATTTCTCATTTCAGGATAGAGTAAAATATCCCTATTCAGGCGCCAAATATTGGCGAGGCTCTCCTGAAGACCCAATCGGCTAAGTCTCTCAGGGTTATAAAAACTGCTGGAGCTGGCACCGAGCTGCTCTATCAGATCTGGGGCGAGTGTTTTATTTGCCAAGGAAGCGACGCGACCGATCTCATCTCCATGATGATTGACCAGCTCAATTTTTGAGAAGCATGATTGCATCTCTTTCAGGTTACTTTTGAGGAAAAGCTCCATCCCATCAAGTGCATCCTTGAGTTTATACTTACCGAACGCCAGCTCATTCGTCTCATCAGACAGTTTTGCAATCTCTGCCTCTACAGTCTTGGCATCCTTTACCCAGTTCATGAATTGGGCATCATCTCCATGAAAGACCGAATACCTAATCCATGAGGAGAATGGACCAGCATGCATTCCAACTTGTACTTCCGGGCTTTGCAAATGACGGAAAACCCTGTATGAGGCTTCCCGTTCACGATCAAGAGGACTAAATCCCCAGTTCAGAAAAAAGGTACTTCTATACCCTTCTTGTAAATTCACGTCAGCGACCGCCATCGCAGCCAAAACGTCCCAGGCATGAACATCATGATACAGGCACAGAACTGAACGCTCGGCTCCTTCACGGAGATAATCACTGACCCCTTTAAAGGTATATTCATTGAGCCGGAATAATCGCATCAAAGCAAAATATTTGCTTTGCCATTCAGAAAAAACCGGCCTCAGATGTTCAAACACCTCCTCCCGACCCAGCTGCTCAAATGAATTGTCAAGCCTCTGCCAGTCCTCAACACTCAGAACACCAAGAACATTCAATTTCCCACCACAATTTTGGGCGGTTTTCAATTTTTCTAGAATTGCTTTTAGAGAGTCGGGTACTGCCTGCCGCTTTCTATAATTTGGTAAAATCCGATCCCACGCTAAATTCATTTGTCTCTCTATGAATGTTACTTGCTCAATTGGAATATGTTTCTTCTGATAAACACTTGCATGGTTATTACATGCATCCAGAAATGTACAGGTCTTAAGAGCTCTACCTTAGCCACAATATCAGACAGAATAAACCCGCTTGTATGGCGCATATGACAGAGGACCTGAACTGCGCAAAATGGTGGAACAAAAGCTCTCAAGGGTCTCAAATGAGACTTGGTTAGCCAAGTTCTCCAAATCAGCATAGTTTCACTTGTTTGAAAAAAATACATTCTTTAGACTGCGCCAGATTTCCAAGTTCTTGTACAGAGCCGATATGCAAGCTAAAAAGACCAGCATGACAACTCTTCTTTCCAATTGGTGGACTGCTTTTTCAATTCATATGAGAATTGTATGGGCACTGGTTATCAGGGAAACCCGTACGCGTTTCGGACGTCAGAAAATTGGTTATCTCTGGGCTTTCATCCTGCCTTTGCTACAGATCTCGGTCTTTTACCTCATTCGAACCTATGTTGGTCGGCTAACCCCCGTCGGCATGCCATTGGAACTTGTTCTCATTACAGGTTTCATCCCGTGGTTCTTGTTTTCTGATAATCGAACACAATGTACCAACTCAATTCGGGGTAATCGAAATCTGCTAACTTACCCCTTGGTAACCGTCTATGATGTTCTCATCGCCAGGACGACGTTGGAATTCTCCACAAAAATTGTTGTTTTCTGCATTTTGCTAATCGTTTTTCACACTGCATTAGGAACAAAGCTAGAGGTAGACGATGCCATTGGCTGCATTTTTATCGCCAGCTGCCTCGCATTGTTTGGAATGGCATTTGGCCACATTGTCTCGTGCATAAGCTTTTACATTCGGGCAATCAACGAACTGATTGGTGCGTGCTTTCGCGTGATGTTCTTTACGAGCGGTGTCTTCTTTATTGTTTCAGACCTCCCTGCCGCCTATCGAGAAATAGTTCTATATAATCCTATTGCTCATATGATAGACCAGTTCAGAGGTTTTTACTTTGACAGTTATGAAGCCCGGTACAGCAATTTAGAGTATATCGTCCAAAGTCTCTTGATAATGTTGATTATTATGTTTCTCGTTGACTCTGCAACGAAGCAAAAGCAAATGACCGCTGAACAATGATATTATTTGACAGAGTTTCAAAAGGATACCCAACAAAAACTGGATATAGGGAAATCCTCAAGAATATTAGCATTGCCCTCCCAACGGATAAACATATCGGGATTCTTGGCCGAAACGGCTCTGGGAAATCCACAATTTTACGAATGATCGGTGGCTCAGAACGCCCCGACAAAGGACGAATTAGAATTTCCAACGCGCGCGTATCTTGGCCACTTGGGTTTGCAGGTGGTTTTCATGCAGAACTCACAGCTAAAGAAAATATTCGCTTCATATCTCGGATATATGGGGCAAATATCAATTACGTCACTGAGTTTGTCGAAGATTTCGCGGAAATTGGCGAATATATAAACATGCCAATCAAAACCTACTCTTCAGGTATGCGCTCTCGAATTGCCTTTGGCTTAAGCTTGGCAATTGATTTTGACTTTTACCTAATTGACGAAATCACTTCAGTTGGCGATCAATGGTTTAGAGAAAAAGCCCAGAAAGCTTTTGCCGCTAGGCGTCACCGGTCTGGCCTGATCATGGTCTCCCATAACCCGGGAACGATCCGAAACTATTGCGATATGGGCTTGGTTCTGAGAGATTCAAAGTTTATTGTCTTCGAAGATTTGGAAGATGCGATCTCATTTTATAAAAAAGGCTAATGTAAGTTGAATATTCCTGCAAAGCAAAATCAGGAGCTCACGAATAAAGGGGCCCAAGAGATCACGACTGACAAGTCTGGGAGCCAGACGCTGCAAGAGACTTCTCAATACCCTGCCAACCCGCAACGAAAACGTTCATTGGTTGGTGTTTTTGTCATACTTGGATATGCACTTCTAGTCCTGGTCCCCAGTACATTTGCCTTTGTTTACTATTATTTTGTCGCGTCTGATATTTATGTAAGCGAAATGCGGCTGGTTGTCAAAAGCACTGAATCCTCCCACTCCCCTTCTGCATTGGGAGGTATAATGGGAGCATTGGGACGGGGTGCAGGTAGCCAAGACCTCAACATGGTGGCTGAGTATGTTCACTCCAATGATCTGCTTGAAAAGCTGTCTCATTCAGTTCCGATCAGGACGATCTATTCAAACTCCAATATAGACAGCTATGCTCGTCTTCCCACAGATGCATCTCAGGAAGATCTCAAGAAATACTTTGAAGATTTTGTCATTGTTTCTGATGATGGTACTGGAACGCTAGAAGTTCAGGTAAAAGCCTTCACGCCTGAGGAAGCTACATTGATTGCCATGGAGATAACCCGCCTCAGCGAAGAGATGGTGGATCAGGTCTCAGACCGCGCCAAACACGACTCAATCAAGTTTGCTGAAAAAGAACTCGAAAAAGCGAAAAACAAATACCTAGAGTCTGCCAAACGCCTAGCTGATTTTCGAAGTTCTTCTCAGTTCGTAGATCCAAATGTAAACGCTGCCGCCATCATGGCTCAAGTGTCGAAACTGGAGGCTCAAATAGCACAGGCGCGCACTGAAATGGCAGAAATGAGAAGCTACCTTGCCGATACAAGCCCTCAAATCGTAGCGATAAAATCTAAAATCGCTGCTCTTGAAGTCGAAAAACAACGGGAATTAAAACGGCTTGGAAACTCAAGTGCCTCTGACATGAGTGCACAATTGGAAGCTTTTGAAGAACTCCAGTTACTGGTTGAGGTGAACAAAAAAGTTTACGAAGACACTTTAATAACGCTGGATGCAGTTCGAAATGAGGCTTCCCGTCAAAGTGTCTACCTGGTGCCATTTGTCCCTCCAAGCTTCCCGGAAGAGCCAACGGAACCAATTCGCTGGAAAGAAGTCCTCTCAATTTTTATCGGGCTATCCATCATTTATGGACTTTGCCTGCTGATAATCTCGGCAATTCATGAACATGTCCGAACATGATGCTTGGGAAGAAAAGCCACGAACCAAAGATCAGCAATCCTCTTTTCAAAGGAATCGGTGGTTCCTAGGCCTTAGAGTTGCAAATGACCGTTTTCAGGGAAGCATTCGCTTAAATGATAGCGCTTCCCTGGAAGATGTCCCAGGTGAACTGCAGAAAATTCTGGACAGCTATATTCAGGCCTTTCAACAAACCTATGGAAGCCTGAATGCCGACGCGCGGCTTTGCCTAACGGATATCAACCCAGACCTTTGGCCAGCGCATAAAAACGGCACTTTATTGGCAACTGAGAATGGTATAACTCTCACGCACTTGGCTGTTAAGAGCTTTCCCCTGCCACTCTTCAAACCATCCCCAATTAAGCCAGGATGGATCTACCATCTCGCTAAAGCGGGAAAAGTCCTTTCTCAGGCGGACATCGTCACCTTGTTTTGTCAGTTGCTGGACGTTCCGGTTTACCGGTTGACCAAAAGCGGAATTGAGGAGCGACACCAATGGGATAGGGATAAGAAAATTGCCATTCTATACGACCTTTTCCAGAAAGACGGCTGGCAATTTCCAAACCAAACTAGCCTGAAAGCACAAGAAAACCTGCTCTATGATGTTCTTGCAAAAAGCCGGTTCAAGCGTCTTTTGCCGCCCGTACTTGCCTGTCTTGGGTTTTCTAAATGGAAACGCGGCCATATCAAAAAAATGCTCGCACCCTCAAAAATTAGGTTCTTCAACGATGATGCCGCGGCTTTAGACTGGAGAAATGAAAGAGATGGCGAAATTTTAGTCTGGTCATCAAAGCTCCCACAATTTCCAGGCCTGGCATCAGAAAGGACCAGTGTCAGCATTATCCATATGGAAGACGGCTTTATCCGCTCAAAAGGACTGGGTGCACATCTAGTCCCTGCTCAATCTCTGGTGATAGACAGAAGTGGCATTTACTACAATCCCTCTCAGGCAAGTGATCTGGAGAGGTTTTTAAACACACATGAATTTTCAAAATTCGAAAAAGATCGGGCTGCAGAGCTTCTGAAAACTATCCTTGAGAAGAAACTTAACAAGTATAATCTGCAAGACGAGCCTCTGAAGCTTCCACTCTCAGAGAAAAAAACCATCTTGGTCCCTGGTCAGGTCGAGGACGATGCCTCTATTATCACCGGAACAAATGTCATTCAATCTAACCTGAAACTCCTACAAAAAGTTCGAGAAGATTTTCCAAAAGCCCGTATTCTCTACAAACCTCACCCGGATGTGGAAAAGGCAGGTAGAGAAGGTGCGATTTCAGTTGAGAACGCCAAAGAATACGCAGACATTATTCTAAACACCGGATCGATAGACCAGTTACTCCCGTCTATTGACCAGGTTTGCACCATGACCTCCCTTCTGGGATTTGAAGCCCTGCTTAGAGGCATTTCGGTGACAACTTATGGCGGCCCGTTTTATGCCGGTTGGGGACTGACCGATGACAGAGGAGGTTTAGATCTGTCGCGACGACAAAGAAAATTATCAATCGAACAACTCATATTTGGAACCTTAATCCACTATCCATTCTACCTGGATCGTGAGTTCCGGATCATCTCTGCAGAAACATTTTTAACCACAGAGTTCTGACTAAACCCGCCAAAAGGCAGGTTTTTTAATGGCTTACCATTTCCAGGTTTTAGGATCCGGGTAAGGTGTTTTCTGATCCAGGTATTTAAGACCTTTTACGCAGCGAAGGATATACCAGATGAGCAACGCCAGCAGTACGAGAAAGCCAACAAAGACTGCTGTCAGAGCCGCACCAATAAATCCGATCAGGAGGGAAATCCAAAAGGTACGGATCTGAAACTGGTAATGGCTTTGTACCCAGGGGGCAGCATCACCCTTATTGACATAGGCCATGATCACACCGACCACATTGGCCATTGGCACAACGATAGCCGCGAGATAAAGAAAATAGACTATCTGGGCCATCTTGGCAGTCCCTTGCGCCTTGGCCTCACTCACAACATCCTTGGACGGCTGGTCAGTCATCCTAAACCCCTCTAGTAGCTGTAAATTTTAATATGAACCGTACTCAGATGAACGAAAGATGTCCATCAATTCCTAGTCATCACCCAAGGCATCATTGAGCATGAAGTAAACCTTACCAATGTCAGAGCTGGAATAGGTCTCAAACAACATCTTGGCATGTTCAGACTGTTCAGTCTCCTCCAGGAGCTGACGGAAGGACCGACGATATTCATCCACATAGCGACGGAAATCCCCGCTTTCTTTATAAAGCGTCTTGATCTTGTCTTGATCCCGGGATTTCAACAGCTTCTTAGTGAAAATACTTTTCTCTCCCTTGCGATATCGGTTCCAGAGCTCTTCTGGAAGCGTGTTATCCAAGGAGCGAGCAAGATCGATCGAAATTGAATGCAAGCTGTCAATAATAAGAGCGGAAGCTTTTCGGAAGGCCTCCCCGCCTCTTGATTTCTGACGGGCGGAGATCTCTTCACTTTGCTGTTGGACCCGTGCAGAAGCCTCTTTCAACCGTTCGGCCTGCTTCTGGAATTTCAGGCTGGAAATCAACGCTTCTTCAGCAGCTGTTGTCGAAGCATCCTTCAGGTTCTTGCTCTCTTCCTGCAACAGGTTGGATGTTTGTTTCAGGGAATTCTCGACCTGCTGGGCGGTTACTTCCAAGCGTTTCTTCTGTTGCTCGAACTGCTCCAGCATCCGCGCGGATCCAGCCTGTACATTTCCAACATATGCGGCCAACTGCTCAGCGCGTGTTTTGAAAGTATTGGCGGTCTCTTCAGAAAGGTGGTTGGCCCTCTCTCCGGCCTGGTTCATTTGATCGGTCAGACTATCCAGATCCACCTGGAAACGAGCACGGGTATTCTCAATCTGCTTGCGATGACGGTTCAGTGCCTCATCCGCTGTCTGCAGACCGCTCAGCATCAACTCACTAGCCTTAGCAAGCTCCAATGTTTTGCGCCGGTACGCATCCCCTGCCACATTGGAAAGGCCTCGTGTTTTCTCCAGAAGGCGCGTCCGTTCGCTCAATGATTTCTCTATATATTCGGATTTCTCAGCCAGATCTCGCGCGACTTCCGTCATGGCCGCTGTCTCCTCGCGCAGAACCTTTTCCAGACTCTCTGCATTCATCCGAGCATTTTCGGAAAGCGCTGAGAGATCCTCAAACTGTTCTTTGGCGGCCTTGCTTGCATCCTCAATCCGGGTCACATTGGCATGAGTTTCATCCGACAAGCTGGCCCCCTCAGCACGGGCCCGACTGGCTGCCTCTTCAAGACCTTCCACATATTGATGAGCCTGATCACCAAGAGCTCTCAGCTCGGCAGAAGTTTTCTCTGCGATCCGTGCAAGCTCTGCGCTTTGCGACTGAGCATTTTCGCCAGACTGGCGGGCCTGCAATGTCGCCCGTTCTGCGCTTGCCATCAGGTCCTGATGATGACGAACCGCTTCCTCGATTGCCATGGAGAGTTTAGAGCTGGAAAGCTCAGCACCTGTTGCCAGATCCTTCTGCTTCTGCTCCAACTCAGAAACCGCTTCACGCAAACTGCGAGAGGTCCGAGTGCCAGATTGTTCAATATCCTGAGTTTCCCGTTTCAGCCCTTCACCCGCTTCTTTCAACTCTTCACGCATACGGCTGGCTGCCACATTCAGCGCTTC
Source organism: Sneathiella limimaris (assembly GCF_012932565.1). NCBI lineage: Bacteria > Pseudomonadati > Pseudomonadota > Alphaproteobacteria > Sneathiellales > Sneathiellaceae > Sneathiella > Sneathiella limimaris. Next base: position 1,455,630 of record NZ_JABBYJ010000001.1, on the reverse strand, counting down.
TGCCTGCCGCTGGAAGCCACTGCCAAGCTGGGTGATTTGGTTGTTAGCTTCCAGGCTGGCTTTAGACAGATTGTCCACGTTGCTATCAAGTCGGGCGGCAATATCTTGGGAGAGCTCATCAATCTGACCCACCGCCTCTTGCAAGGAGAGGATCTGCTTCTTGAACTGATCCTGGATTTCTGTGGTACGACTGGCAGCGCGGTTGGTATTGCCATCCAGCTCTTCTGCATAGTCGCGAAGCCGTTCCTTCAGGTCATCCGCATTGGCAAGCGACCGGGCGCCAGCGTCTTTCAGCAAGGTCTCGCCTTTTTGTAGGATCGCCTCCACATCGCCAAGGTTGGTCTGCGTGGCCTTAAACATATCCTGCATTTGCTGCATTTCATCACGAAGACCCTGCATGGCGCCGCGAATTTCGTCGGCAAGCTCGGCCGACATACCGGCCATTTTGCGTGCTTCATCAGACAACATGCCACTGTTATGCCCAAGATCTTTCACTGCCTCGTCGGCTTCACCGCGGAAATCAGCCTGGCGCGCCTGAAGAGTTTCCATGGCTGTTTCGATCTGACTAATGCTTGTAGCCATTTGATCGCGAAGATCCAAGAGTCGCTGCGCACTGGCCTGCCCGGTTTGTCCCATATCACTGGTCCGCTCCCGCAGCTCATCTGAGGCTTTTTCGAGCTCCGCCCGGCTCCGGCGGCTTAGATCCTCTATCTCCTCAATGCGCTGTTTGAACTGATCACTACCGCGATCCATTTTCTCCCGCGCCAGATCGGAGGTGTTATCAATGCTGCGGATTTGGCTTCCAAGCTCGTCACTGACACTGCTCGCTTTTTCCAGCATCCGAACGGCCGCGGCTTCAAGCCCCTGACTGGTTCCGGATAGCAACTCTGTCATGGCTGCAGCCTTGGCTTCTGATACCGCAACCGCTTCTTCAAGTGCCTCTATCTGACGGGCTAGAGAAGCTTCAATCGCGGCTGTACGGTCATCCGCTAAGGCGTAGGCTTCTTTCAGCTTAGCATCCTGTTCCAGTGCAATTTCATCAAGCCGGCCAGATTGTTCAGAAGATTCCTTCAACAACGCATTGATCACGGCAATTCGCGCATCCAGCTCGCCCTGTAGCTGATCCGTATCTTTCAGAAGTTTATCAACCACCTCGCGCGCAGCAGATTGCTGCCCTGTCAGTTGCTGGTTGACTTCGCGAAGACGGGTTGCGGCATTTTCTGTCTCTGCCTGAATTTCCCGGGCATGACGTCGCAAGGTCATCGTCAGACTGGCAACGCGGGCCTCGGCTTCCGGGCTTGGATACGAAAGCTCCCGCAGCAAGGCATCCAGACTTGCACCTTGCAGGCGATTATCAATTCCGCGCCGGGCATACGCGCCGAGCAGCCAAAGAAACGCCAACGGAGCAAAAGCACCAGCAAAAAACGCCCCAATTTCATGGGGCAGCATCTGCAAGACATTGGCCCAGCCAATATTTCGGTCTGCATATACAAGGACAGCCGCTAGCCAGATCACCGATGTCAGAAACAGCATCAGGAAAAACAGCCGCGATGCCATGGTTGATCGACGAACAGATTTCTCCTGCTCGTGACTTCCCAGTACAAGTGGAGCTTCATCCCCATCGTCGGCATTTGGATGTTTCAGCAGCATGGTCTTTCCCTTTTAAAACCGTCCCTTAAGAGTCGTTTATAAAGGAGAAAAGGTCAAGAGGATGACTACCTTGCCGTGAAATGAAAAAAGGCCGGAAAAATTCCGGCCTTTAATACACAGATTAAAAACCCTGTTTAGCGAACAGCGCCCTTTGCTTTCAGGTCTGAAATGGCAGCAGCATCAAATCCCCAATCGCTAAGGGCTTCATCGGTATGCTGGCCAGCCGAACAAGGTGGATGCTGAATTTCACTTTGGGTGCGAGAGAATTTTGGTGCCGGACCCGGCTGCAGAACTCCGTCAATTTCCACAAAGCTCCCCCGCGCCTTGTTGTGCGGATGATCCGCCACTTCCGAAAGGCTGAGAACGGGCGCAAAACACACATCCGTGCCTTCCATGATATCGCACCACTCGGCACGTGTTTTGGTCTTGAAGACGCCAGCCAGTTTTTCCTTCAGCATCGGCCACTGGCTTTCATCCATCTGTTTTGGCAACTCTTCCTGATCAAGACCCGTCAGCTCCAGAAGCAATTTATAGAATTTGCCCTCGATGGAGCCAATGGACACATACTCACCATCTGATGTTTCATAAACATCATAGAAATGGGCACCACTATCCAGAATGTTAGTGCCCCGCTCATCAGACCAGCGACCGGCTGCTTTCAGACCAAAGAAAGTGGTCATCAGGCTGGCTGCCCCTTCCACCATGGACACATCAACAACTTGCCCCTTGCCGGACGTTTTTGATTCCAAAATTGCCGCCAAAAGGCCCATAGCCAAGTACAGGGCACCACCGCCAAAGTCACCAACCAGGTTCAACGGGGGTGTTGGTGGGCCATCTTTACGGCCGATTGCATGCAGCGCACCGGACAGCGCAATGTAATTGAGGTCATGACCCGCCGCTTTCGCCATAGGTCCATCCTGCCCCCAGCCTGTCATCCGGCCATAGGCAATCTTCGGGTTACGGGCAAAGACATCATCTGGTCCAAGTCCGAGCCGTTCCATCACGCCGGGGCGAAACCCTTCGATCAAGCCATCTGCCTGCTCAATCAGTTTCAGGATGGTCTCCCGCCCTTCCGCGGATTTACTGTCAACGGCGACCGACCGGCGCCCGCGCATTAAAAGATTGTATTTTGGATCCGTGTGAACACCCAGGCCAGCATCCTCCATCCGGTCAATCCGAACAATGTCCGCGCCCATATCTGCCAGGAGCAGCGCACACATGGGCCCTGGTCCAATACCGCCCATTTCCACAATTTTCACACCAGCCAAAGGTCCCATTTTTATTCCTTTCTTATTTCCGCCCTAGGGCAAGCCCCATCTGGTTTTGCCTCTAAATTAGTAAGTCAGCTTATTATGTCCGGCATCTTATTATGAATTATGAGCGCCTGTCACCCACCCATGATTGATTTTCATCGCTTTTCTCCAAAATGCGACAAAGGGTCCTAAATTAGCTGAACTAAAGAATTGCACCTACCTTTCAATCGGCGCTATACCAGAAAGGGACACAAAATAATTGGAGGGGTTTCCAATGGGTAAGATAATTGGTGGCGTTGTCGCCGCACTCGTGATCATCATCGCGATTGTTGTTGGTGTTGTGTATTTCAATCTGGACAAAATCATTATCGCAGCCGTTGAAGAATATGGCTCCGAAGTGACCCAGTCAGAAGTTTCCCTCAATGAGGTCGACATCGATATGACTTCCGGCAAGGGTGGTCTTCGCGGTTTAACCGTCGGCAATCCATCTGGTTTTGAGGAACCAAACGCTTTTGAACTGGGAGAGATCGCTGTTGAAGTGAATATCGCAGATACAAGCGGTGAGCTGATCCACATCACGTCAATCAAGGTGGACGCGCCACGAGTTGTTTACGAGCTGAAAGAAGGCGGCAACAATCTGGACGCGCTTAAGAAAAATGTTGATGACTATGTGAAAGCCATGGGCGGCAGCGAGAGCTCCAGCTCAGAAGAAGGTGAAGGTCCAAAGCTGATTATCGACAGCCTCGTCATTCAAGGCGGTAAAGTGGTGGTAAAAGCCCCGATCACGATGAATAAAAGCATTGAAGGCAACCTTCCAACCATCACCCTGAAAGACATCGGCAAGGAAGAAGGCGGCGCGGATCCCGGTGAAGTCGCGGCGAAAATCATCGAATCTATTACCGCTGGCAGTATGTCTGTGATCGGTGATCTTGGTGTTGGCAAGACCCTTCAATCCCTGCAGGATGGTCTTGGATCCGTTACTAAAGGTGTCACTGATGGGGCGGCTGGTGCTGCGTCTGGCGCATCAAAAGCAGTTGAAGGTGTTGGCGGTGCCGTTAAGGGACTGCTCGGCGGATCTTCTGACTAATCAGACATAAGCCAGAGAAATGAGAGAGGAAGTTAGGGCATGGACGAGATTGAGCAGAATCTGGAAGCAGTGAATAAATATCTGGATATGGTCATCGAGTTTGGCGTTCAGTACGGTTTCCAGATCGTCGGCGCCCTCGTCTTCCTCCTCTTCGGCCTGATGGTCGCTAACTGGATTGGCAACAGGGTCACCAAAGTGGCCCTCGCCAAGAATATCGATCAAACATTGAGCGGATTTATCGGCAGCACCATCAAACTGGTGTTGCTGGTGATGCTGGTGATCATCACCCTTGGCAATTTCGGGATCAGCATTGCCCCGCTGATTGCTTTGGCCGGTGCCGTTTCCTTAGGCGCCACCTTGGCGTTGCAAGGTCCGATCTCCAACTTTGGCGCCGGGATTGCCATTATCCTGACCCGGCCTTTTGTGGTTGGTAACGTGATCAATGTCCTGGGGGTTAGCGGTGTGGTCGATAAAATCACCCTCGGTATCACCTTTATTACCGGGGAGGATGGGGAACAAATCTCAATCCCCAATAAGGAAATTGTCGGGCAGGTCATCGTCAACTCCCATGACACTCGCATTCTGGAAACAACAATCGCGGTGCCCGCCGGTGTTGATACTGACCAATTAACTGAAAAGTTGTTAGCGATCCTCAAGTCCCACCCGGATATTGTGCAGGAGCCGGATCCGCAAGTGGGTATCCATGATTTTACTTATGGTGGCTATATCATGGGACTTCGCTCCTGGGTGCCGGGCCGGAAATATTTCCAAGTCAGGTATGATGTAAACAAATCCATTCGGGCGGCGCTTAAAGAGCTGAAGGTAGAGCTTCTGACACCAGCCAATATGTCTCTTGCCTTGCCCGACCTGGCAAAGGCTAATCAGACAGCTTCTGCGGGAAAAGCGTCCAATCAGCCTTCAGCCTGAGCAGTCATGTCCGCCTCTGATTAATGGCGAACCAGCTTGAAGCCTTCCTCTTCCCGGGGTGGCTCGAAATAGCCGGTGACCATCATAAACTCTTCCGGGCTTGAAAACTTGCTGCCTTCCGGTTTGTCCTTATTGCGCTTTTTCAGCTGAACAAGGCATTCCGCATTGCTCCGATCCAGAAAATGCAGTTCATGATCAACGGCGGTTTCATTGATCAGGCTCTTGAACCAGGCCCGCTGCGTGCGGGTATTGCCCGGAAAATCCATGATCACGGTAGCGCCGGAATTCAGCAGCTCCATCACATGATCTTTCAGGATCCGCTTTAACCGCGCAGAATGGGTGATGTATTTCTCAAATGTTGTGATTTCATCGGGGAACAGCCGGCTCAGCCAGACATCTTCACTGATCAGGATCGCCTTCTCTTTCTCAGCCAAACGGGACGCCAGCGTGGATTTGCCGGAAGCCATCTTTCCGCAGAAAAAGTGCAACTTGGGTGAGTTGGAACTTGGGGAACTCTGATACGTCTTCATTTTCTTCTCCTCTCAGTGCCCGGAGGGGAAGAAAAACTGCACAACGATCCAACCCCTCAAAAGGGCGGACGTTTTGAAACCTTTTAAACCTCCGCCATTCTATTTTTAAGAATGACGGCCACAATGGTCATATGTGCGAGTACGTTTTTCATGAGCGCGATGTTAGCGACGGATTTTTAGGATGTAAACCCAGAAAATGCAGCTCGTGAATTTTTGATGGAGGAGAGTATGAGAAACTTTAACTGAGGTTAAAAATATTATCCGGATAAGCAAAAAAATACACTTCTCGAAACCCCCGCAAATCAAAACCACAAGCTTTTTTTAGATCAAGCTTCCCACTGCTGTTACGTCTGTTAGCGTATATGAGCAGACGAACATCTTCCCCAAGAGCTCTTTGATATTGCTTTAACTTTAGCGCCTTCTTGTTTATTGCATCTTGAATTATTGGCTTTGGAGACATTCTGACGAAACCTCCCCTATCATTTAATAGATACCAGTCATCCATGTAGGCAACCGTCACAAACACTTTAAGGGTCGGACCAAGCTTAAACTCGAAATACTGACCCTTCTGATATTGTTCAAGCTTCATATCAAGTAAAACGCGAGGCAGTTTTTCTATATTTTTGGAACGAATATCTCCTAGCAACTTTACAGTCAATTTAACGTTAGAGCTTTCGTGATACTCTGCTTTTAAACGATTAATTATTTGCTGGTTAGTCCGCTCTCTTCTCTTATCTTCGGATCCAGAACCAGATATATAGCCCTTGAACACCTCTGTAAGCTCCAAACCAAATTCTGAACTACCGCTTTCAATTAGAAAATCGGGTCCAGGAGGTACACAAGGCGAAAAAACCCAGTCGACATCAAGTAGCCGGATCGCTTCCTCAAGAATGAAAATTTCGTGCTTCTTTTTTTTGTGTTCTGTAATACTCAAAGTTCTTAAAGCGACCCTCTATTGATCTAGTAAAAAACCTATCACAAATTTGGCCTATCAACGAACCATTTGAAAAGAACAACTCGGCGCTTGCGCAGCTCTTGAAAAAATAATTCTAAATTTTCTATGGGAAAATGGTGGGTGTAACAAGATTCGAACTTGTGACCTCTGCCATGTCAAGGCAACGCTCTAACCAACTGAGCTATACACCCTCCGGCATGCATCTGCATGAGAAGTGGGCGTCTTATAATCCGCTGGGAAAAGCTTGGCAACCCTCTTTTTTGCGCATCTTCCCAATTCGCGGGTTTCAGGACGCCTGCTGGGCAGCCAGGGCCTTGTCTACGGCCTCAACCAGAGAATTCAAATGAAAAGGTTTTGAGAGAAGCTGGCTAAAGTTTACTTCTTCGCCCGCGTCTTCCATGGTGATGGCGGAAAAGCCGGTGATATAGATGACCGGCACTCCCGGCTTCACAGCTTGCGCCCGCATGGCCAGCTCCAGCCCCCCAAGGCGATCCATCACAATATCAGTGATCAGGATATCGAAAGGCCCTGCCTGCAGGGCGGGAAGCGCATCCTCTCCATCGGCAAACGCGAGGACTTCGTGTCCTGCATTTTCCAGGCTCCGCGCCAGGAAATGCCGCATGGAGTTGTCATCTTCCGCAAGTAATATACGAGCCATAAGGGTATGTACGCCACTCTGTATCTAGCATTGTATTCTTATTTTCAGCCTATACTATAGACATCTGGAACGCAAAAGGCGTGAACCAAAATGGCGGTTTTTAGCGGTTCACATTTGCGTTAAAGGTTAGCTGAAGTGGAGTTACGGGTGAAAAGCCTAGAATCGCATCCTATCGAGATTACATACCCGGAAGATTGGCGCCTGCCCCTGATTTTTTCATCACCCCACAGTGGCGATCATTACCCAATAAGCTTTGTGGAGGCTTCCTGTCTCAGCCTGACCGACCTTCGCCAGTCGGAGGATTATGCCGTCCATCATTTGTTTGAGGCCTGCGTTCCCTTGGGCGCTCCGCTTCTCACGGCGCGCTTTCCCCGTGTCTTTTGCGACGCCAACCGTGAAGCGTGGGAGCTGGACCCGGACATGTTTGAAGATCCGCTGCCGCCCTTCGTCAACCGGCACTCCCCCCGGGTCAGTGCGGGTCTTGGGACCATTCCGCGCATCGTCTCGGCCGATGTGGCCATTTTCGATCGCAAGCTTTCCTTTGCTGAGGCAGAGCACCGCATTACGGCCTGCCATATGCCCTACCATGAGGCCTTGCAGCGCCTGATTGAAAAATGTCGCCGGCAATTTGGGTTTGCCTTGGTGATTGATTGCCATTCCATGCCTGGCAACTCGGGAAGGGAAATGGCTGAGCCACCGCTCAGTGACTTTATCCTTGGCAACCGTTTTGGCCGCACCTGCCCTCAGGAGATTACTGATCTTGTCGCGGCAACCTTGCAGGAAAAAGATCATTCAGTTGCGTTCAACTCACCTTATGCAGGCGGCTATATTACCCGCACATATGCTGATCTGGCGCGCAACATCTATACCCTGCAGATTGAGATCAACCGCGATCTTTATATGGATCCGAAAGCCCTTTCCCTCATCCCAGGTGCCCAAGATCTTCAGGAGGTGTTAGGCTTCCTGCTCAAACGACTTGGCGATTATTTCCAGAAAAGTGGTCAGAAATATAAAACGGCATAGGCTTTGCATCGTTTAGGGCAGAACCGGTATCAGGAGAACCTAAATGCCTAAACTGACGACGAACTTAATTCTCTTCTTTGTTCTGCTTGCGACCACGCCAGCGGCGGCTGGCACCTTTCCAGCGGGAGGGGCTAAGTATTTGGAAACATGCAGAAATGCCACCGAAGCCATGGAGAAAAAATTCAAGCTTCCCAAGCGGCTTTTAAATGCAATCTCACTTACCGAGACAGGCCGTTGGCACAAAGCAAGCCGGGAAATAATTGCCTGGCCCTGGACAGTTTATTCCGAAGGACGTGGGCGATATCTGCCCAACAAGGAAGCTGCCATTGCCGAGGTACAGAAACTGCGCGCCAAAGGCGTGAAGAATATCGACGTAGGCTGCATGCAGGTGAACCTTTACTGGCATCCAGAAGCCTTTGACAATCTGGAGGATGCTTTTGATCCCAAGATCAATGCCAATTATGCCGGGAGCCTCCTGAAAAAACTGCAAAGGGAACATCGTTCCTGGACAACAGCTGTCGCCTATTATCATTCCCAAACCCGGAAATATTACATCCCGTACCGCAAGAAAGTCATGAAGATTTGGCAGGAGCAAAAACGCAAAGATAGCGAAGCGCGTATGGCCAAGGCACGTGAGGCCTACAAAAAACGCCGCGAAATGATTGCCCGAAAAATGGCAGAACAAAAAGCCCTGCGCCTTGCCAAGAGAGAGGGAGAGGAAAACAGCTGATCAGGCAGATTTTGCTGGCTTTTCGGCCCGCTCTTTGACTTCTTCCAGCTCCCACTCGATCAGGGCTTCTTTACGCTCAAGCCCCCAACGATAGCCATGCAGCTTTCCGTCACTGCCCATCACCCGATGACAGGGCACAATTAACGAAACCGGATTGGTGGCGCAGGCACGCCCCACCGCACGGGAAGATTTGGCCCGGCCCATTTCAGTGGCCACCTGATGATAGGTTTTTGTCTCTCCCGGTGCGATTTTCAAAAGCTCATTCCACACCAGCCGCTGAAAGGCAGTTCCATAAATATCCAGCGGCACATCCAGTGTTACCTGGCCCTTTTCCTCCAGATACCGCGTGATCCGTTCTGCCCAGTGGCTAAGAACCCCAAGCTCCAGACCAATTTCTGCCTTCGGAAATTCTTCAGCCAATTCATCAATCAGCTGGTCATCATCATCTCCAAAATAGACAGCACAAACGCCTTGGCGCGTTCCCGCGACCAGCATACGCCCGAGGAAACAATCCACGATACTGTAAGCGATCTCCGCCCCGCGCCCACCTTTAGCGTAAGAGGCTGGTGACATTCCAAGACGAACGCTCGCCGCCTCATATAACCGACTGGATGATCCAAACCCCGCACCATAGGCCGCATCAGCAACCGTTCCCCCGGATTTCAGGTTTTCTTTCAGTCGCCGGTTTCGAAGTGCATCGAAATAATCAAGTGGGCTCACCCCAACCAGTTTCTTGAATGTCCGGGACAGATGATCCTCGCTATACCCAACCTTTGCTGCCAGCATCTTCAGGCTGGGCTTTTTCTCAGGTCCATCAGCCAGCCAGGTTTCCAGCAGGGAACAGATGTCCCGAACCATCCGGATTTTATCTGAGACGATGATGGAGCTGTCCGGCTGACATTTCCGGCACGCCCGAAAGCCCGCATGCCTTGCCGCCAGCGCACTGCCAAAATAAGTCATATTGGCGGGCTTTGCCTGACGGGAGGAGCAGGAGGGACGACAAAAAATACCGGTCGTCTTTACCCCATAAAAAAAGACACCGTCATATTCCGCATCCCGGTCCTTGACGGCTTCCAACATCACTGTTTCTGTCAGCATTTCAAAATCCCTTTCACCGAACCTTGTGTGAAGGGTTTAGCAAAGACACGCAACTGAAAATATCCGCTTTCCGTTGTTCAATTGAGGAACCAATCAGGTCTTGGTTTTCTCCAGTTCTGGCTCGTCTTTTTCATCATCCGGCTCAAGCTTGTTTTTTCGGCGGATAATGATATCCCCGTTTTCCAACATTTCCGGGGCCGAATATTGAGGGATTGCATCCACGAACATCTCCAGCGCTTCCATCAGTTTGCTGATCCCTTCCAGCGCCAGATCATCAGCCCCCTTTTCATCAGCAAGACTGCCCCCAACTGCAGCAAACATGAGACCAGCACCTGTAAAGCAGCCAATCAACAGTTTTCTCATCTTGATCTCCTGTGTCCGTAAATCACAGTTTGAACAATGGGACGTGAATGGGGCATTTTCAAGAATAGTCCGAAATTTTCGCCTCTCACCTTGCGCATCCATGCAAGCCAACTAAACTGGCGGTGGATGGATCATTGAAAAGGAAATTATAATGGGAAATCTTGTTGGTCTTGGGCAATTCTGGGGCGGTAATTTTGGCTTCTTCGGCGGGTTAGGCGTGTTTTTTATCGGTCTTGGCGTCCTCTGGTATCTCTCCCTATACAAAAAACAGTTGGAAAAAGCTGGTAAGATCTAAGGTAACTGAAGGACCTGCATCTGTTTATGTCAGATAAATTGCCCTCCGAACAGGCATTCAACCTGATCGCTGTCGTGGATTGGTCCGCTGCGGCCAGCCCGGGCCCCAAACGGGAAAGCCCGGACCGCTGTTGGATCGGCTGGTCGGATGTGGCGGGGAAAGAGGGCATTGAATATTTCCGCACCCGCCATGACTGTCGCAAGCGCCTTCAGGAGCTTGCAAGGCAATCCGGTGGGCGGGCGTTACTTGCCTTTGATTTTCCGTTTGGCTATCCGGCGGGCTCCTCCCTTGGAGGTGGCCGGGCCGCCGCAACAGCAATTCATGAGCATCTTATTTCAGAGCCTGATGATGCCAATAACCGATTTGTCGCGGCATCAATCCTCAATCAACGCCTGTCGCCTCACCCGGGCCCATTTTGGGGGCATCCTGTGGGACAAACTCACAGCCACCTCAGCCGAACCAAACCCCCATTTCACCATCGGGGTTTTTCCGAATGGCGGATCTGTGAGGCCCTGTTAAAGAAACAAGGCTTTGGGATCATGAATGTCTGGCAATTGCTGGGCCAAGGGTCTGTCGGTAGTCAGACCCTGACGGGACTATATGAGCTTCTGAACCTGGCACTGCAGCTGGAAGAGGATCATTCCGTATCCTTCTGGCCTTTTGAAACCAATTGGGATCAAAAGCTCGATGGCATCATCTTGGGAGAAGTCTGGCCAAGCCTGTCTGATCATCAATCCGTTGATCACCCTATTAAGGATGCTCGCCAGGTCACTGCTTGTCGGAACGATCTCATGACACGAAACCGCAAAGGTCACCTCCAGGAAGCCCTTGCTGCCCCTGATCTTCCTTCTGACGAGCTTGCAGCAGTTACGAGCGAAGAAGGCTGGATAATCGGCATGAACCACCTAATAGCGTGACAGAAGATCGCTTTTGCTGGGCTGAAACTTCTCATCGATCCAGAATTGCTCCAGCTCTTTCAGCTTTATGCCAATCTCTGGCCCCGCGGCAAGGCCGGTCTCCAACAAATCCTGACCGCTGACCGGAAACTCCGGCATTTGCCATTTCATCCCCTCTTCCTGCTGGAGCTTCCAGTGAGGGTTATCCGGATCATCCGCAATCAGCAAACTAACCTGATCATAATATGTATCCCGCCCCAACCGATAGATCTGCTCCTCAAAGGGACGGCTATCCGTTGCCAAATCCCGATAGGTCCATAAAGCCTCCAATCGCTTCATTTGCCGGTTAGACAGGCGCAAACCATGGCGCATGAAGGATGGATCCGGCAATTCCCCTGCAATCAGGGCTGCCAGCCTCAGGATTGGGTCCGGTCGTCTCAGTTGGGTGCGCATCAACCCCTGAAACCGGATCCAGTTGGCCGGGCTCTTAAAAACCTGTGCCCAGACCTCAGTCTCGATCATTTTTTCAACGGCAAAGGATGGATCATCTGTCGCCAGTAAAGTCAGGATCTCCTTGGCAATCCGCTCAGCGGACAGCTGCCGAATTCCGCTTCGCTCTGTCCGGCAGGCCTCCATGGATCGCTGATCAAAGATGGTTCCCGAAAACCGGCCCAAAAAGCGGAAATAGCGAAGGATCCTTAAATAATCCTCCTTGATCCGCTCAACCGGATCACCAATGAAGCGGACAAGGCCTCGCTCCAAATCTGCAAGTCCTCCAAAATAATCATGAAGGGTTCCATCCCCCTCCATATAAAGCGCATTAAACGTAAAATCCCGACGGGCTGCGTCTTCCTGCCAATCATCGGTAAAACGAACTTCTGCGTGTCGGCCATATGTTTCCACATCTTCGCGCAATGTGGTGACTTCAAAGCGCCGCTCACCCAGCATAGCGGTCACCGTTCCATGCTTCAGGCCCGTTGGCAGCACGCGGATCCCTTCCTCTTTCAAGGCATACATCACTTCGTCCGGGGGCAGACTTGTACAGATATCCAGATCTTCACTCACTATTCCAAGAAGCGCGTCTCGCACGCAGCCACCAACAAATCGCCCTTCTCCACCTGCGCCTTCAAGACAGGCTAAAAGCTCCTGACTTTCTGGATAAAGTAGCCATTCAGGCGGTTCTGTCTTCAGATCTTTGAGTGTAAACACCGCCCCCTCCCCGGCTAATCCGGTTCGCGCGGCAGGATCTGGCCTTCGATCAGCTTTCCATCTTCATAGCGGGGTGGAATGTAAACACCATCCTTGGGGTTGTCCTGAACGGCCCAGAGAACGATAAAGCTGCCGCCCATCAGGACAAGGCCGATGATCGCCGTAATGGCAACAGATCTGCCTTTAACAGTTCCCTCGCCCCCGGCCCGCTTCACCATCAGCAGGTAAATCCCGTAAATCACGAACGGGATCAGGAACAGCATCAAATGGAATAACATCCCCCTAATCACAGCTTTTTCACCCTTTCTGACAGATCTTTCAGCATTCCTGCGGTTGCACCCCAGATGTAATAATCATTATACGGCATGGCATACCAAAACCGTTCAACCCCGTTATGAAATCCGGAATGCTTGCGGTGGTTCGCTTCATCAAGCAAAAATCGAAGCGGTACCTCAAAAATTTCTGCAACCTCGCTTTCCTCCGGCGTCAAATCAAAGGAGGGCTCGACCAGTCCAACCACAGGAATAACCGTGTAGCGGGTCACTGTTATGTATGTGGAAAGGCTACCCACCACTTCCACAAGGGATGGGTCCAGCCCAATCTCTTCCTGGCTTTCCCTGAGGGCAGTGGATACGGGACTATCATCATGTGCTTCTGCCCGGCCACCCGGAAAACTGATCTGGCCCGCATGTTTCTTCATATGGGTGGCACGTCTTGTTAGGATGACAGAGGGTTCAGCCTCCCGCACCACAATGGGAACAAGCACGGCCGCAGGTTTGAAATCATGAACCTGGCCAGGAAAGCTCGCCGGATTAAGGTCATGATCCCCCCGCAAGCCTTCTGCATCGGCCATCCGCATAATATCCTGCTCTGGCACCGGATCCAGTAACGACTGGAAACTCTGCCTCAGGATATTTTTGTCACTCGCCAAATAGTTCATCTACTGTCCCGAACTCGTAAAACTTTCCGCTACTCCAGACCCCAAATCGTTTCACACCATTAATCTCTTCTTCTGTCGATAGCTCCACCAGATCATAAAAGACGGATCTGACAATCAGGGCTTCCAGATTAGATCTGACCAAAACATAGGGAGAGGGCTCTCCCGTTTCTTTTTCAAAGGCCATGCGAATGGGGTAGTCTTCATCTACAATAACATATTCATCCACATGTGTCCTGAAACTTAGGACCTGATCACGCCCTTCCCCCTCGTGAAACATTTCCACGGCAACAAAAGGGGCATCGTCCACCGTGATGCCGATTTTTTCAACCGGGGTCACCAGATAGTATCGTCCGTCCTCGTCATAGCGAAGAACACTGGAAAAGAGTTTCACAAGTGGTTTTCGACCAATGGGGGAGTTCATGTAATACCATGTCCCGTCCCGTGCAATGCGGATATCCAAATCTCCACAATAGTCGGGATTCCACAAATGCACAGGCGGATGCTTCTTATCCTTTATCTGTTTAGCAATTTCACTCAGTGCGTCTGTCGTCACAGGACTTGTCATATTTTAGCCTTATCCTAGCTTATTCTGTATGATGTATTAATATGTACTCATGGCGCGGTGAATTTCAAAAGGAACTTGGGGATCTGATGGAAAAACTCGACGGCACGGCTGAAGAAACCCTTGAGGAAATCGGGGTTCTATCAAGCAAACTGGGGGATCTGAAAACCGAAATCGGCCATCAGATTTTTGGACAGACCGAGGTAATTGAGCAGACGCTGATAACCCTTCTTGCGGGCGGTCACGCACTTTTGATCGGTGTTCCGGGACTTGCCAAGACCCGTTTGGCGGAAACTCTCGGCAAAGTCTTCGGCCTCAGTGAAAAGCGGATCCAATTCACGCCGGACTTGATGCCCGCAGATATTCTCGGATCAGAAATCCTGGAAAAAGATGAAACCGGCCGTCAACAATTCCAGTTTGTTCCGGGCCCTGTGTTCAGTCAGCTTTTGATGGCGGATGAGATCAACAGGGCAAGCCCAAGAACCCAGTCAGCCCTTCTGCAAGCCATGCAGGAGAAAAAAGTGACAGTCGCCGGTGTGTCTTATGACCTGCCAGAGCCTTTTCATGTGCTGGCGACCCAGAACCCGATTGAACAGGAAGGCACCTATCCCCTGCCAGAGGCTCAGCTTGACCGCTTCCTGATGCAGATCAATGTGGAATATCCGGACGCGGAAACCGAACGCCGTATTCTGGTAGAGACAACCGACAACCGCTCTGTTGAGGTGAAGTCGGTCTTTTCTGCAGAAGATTTGATGAAGGCTCAGCTGTTAGCGCGGGATATTCCGGTCACTGACCAAATCATCGAAACAATCCTGGAGCTTGTGCGCAATGCCCGCCCGGAAAGTACCAATAACGAACTGGTCCGCCAGTATGTCACTTGGGGACCTGGGCCGCGGGCCAGTCAGGCATTGATCTTAGCGGCACGGGCGAAGTCGCTTCTGGATGGTCGCTTCAGTCCATCAGTCGATGACATTCTTGAATTGGCACCCCCCGTGCTCAAGCACCGCATGGCCGTTTCCTACGCTGCCAAGGCAGAAGGGATTGATGTGGGTGCAGTGATTTCCTCCCTGCTGGAGGCGTACCGATAGAATGGGGTTTAGGGAGCAGTTTTCACCAGCCAACTTGAAACTGCGGGGCGAGGCCGAAAAACAGGCGGCCGCCCTTTCCTCTCTCCTATTGCAGGCCCACCAGATCATTGATCATGTGGATATGGGCCAGCATGGCCGTCGCAAAACCGGCAAGGGGGAGGATTTCTGGCAGTTCCGCCCCTATACACAAGGCGACAGCAGCACGGAAGTGGACTGGCGCCAAACCGCCAAGCGCGGCGATCTGTACATCCGCCAAAAAGAGCTGGAAACGAGCGAGAGCGTCTGGTTCTGGCTCGACAGTGCCGTGACCATGCCATACCGATCGCACCTTGCCGACCTTTCCAAACAGGACTATGGCCGACTTCTTATTCTGGCCCTTGGCCTCCTTCTGAACCGGGGGGAGGAGAAATATAACCTCCTTGGAAAAACCAACAAGGCAGGGCACGGGACCGGCCATTTCGAAACTTTCGCCGCCGATCTTTTCACTCAAGCTAGCCCGCCTTTGAAAAAAGCCCTTTTGGCCAGCAAAACACCCAAGCAATCGCAGTTTGTTCTGATCAGTGATTTCCTCACCCCAACTGAAGAATTGCTGGACGCGCTGAAAATAGCCATCAGTTCAGGCGGACGGGGTCTGCTGCTCCAGGTTGTTGACCCGGCTGAGGAAAAACTTCCTTTCACAGGGCGCACGAACTTTCTGGATATGGCAGGTAATCCAGTCATCACTTTTGGCAAGGTGGAGAGCATTCGCGAGGATTATGAAGCCCGCTTTGCTGCTCACTGCCAAAGCTTGCAGGACTTGGCCCGGCAGGTCGGCTGGCGGCACCTGAAATGCAGGACTGATGACCGCCCATCGGAAACCCTGGCCCGGCTTTATGGATATCTGAGGGAGGGGATCTGATGTTTACTGCCCTCACATCTCTCTCTTTTGCGACCCCATGGGTTCTTGCTTTACTGTCACTGCTGCCCGTTTTTTACTGGCTCATTCGCATCACTCCGCCGCGGCCGAAATCTGTCACATTCTCGGCCGTCTCTTTCCTGCTGCAGCTTCCTAATCGGGAAGACAGCACCGTTAGCATCCCCTGGTGGCTTCTTCTGCTTCGTCTGCTGATCGCAACATTGATCATTCTCGCCCTCTCCGGGCCCCGACTGAATGCACCAGATGAGGTCTCTGGCGATGGTCCGGTCGTTGTTTTGGTGGAAAATGACTGGGCGGCCGCCCCTCATTGGGAGGATATAGAAGCGCGCCTCACCAGCTTGCTTGAAAACCTCAAAGGGGAAAGCCGTCTTGTCTATCTGGTGCCGATGGCCAGTATTCGTGTGAACGAGAATGAAGGCCTGCGTCCCCTCACACCCGATCAGGCGTTGGAGCAGGTTGCCTCCCTGCAGCCGGTATCCTGGCATCCCTCTGCAGATCATCTAAAATCAATCGTTGATCAACTATCTGAGCTGACCGCACCGCGGATCTACTGGATCAGCGACGGCGCAATTGCTGGTGAGGATACTGATCCATATGAGGCTGAACTCACCCGACTTTCTGATCTTTTTGCGATCACACTCTATACCCCGGCTGACCGCGACGCACCGGTGATTGTTGGCAAACCGACATATGAAGATGGCAAGCTCAATATTCCGCTGACCCATGCCACAGACGGTCTCGCGCCAGAGGGAAATATCCTCATAAAATCGGCCAATGGCAGTATCCTGACCGTTCTGCCCTACCTCTTTGAGGAGGGATCCAAGACAACACTGACAGCGCGCCTTCCCATCAGCCTTTATAACGAAATTGACCGGATTGAGGTTCAAAGCGGGCAGTCCGCCGCCTCTCTCTACCTGATCGATAGTCGTAGCAAACGCAAAACGGCGGGAATTGTCATTAGTGACGATAGCAACCCGGCGCAAGCACTCCTCAGTGAAGTTCACTATCTGGAAAAAGCACTTCAGCCTCATTATTCCCTGCTCAAAGGGAATGTCGAAAAACTGGTGCAAGAACAGGTTTCCGTTATTTTCCTTGGCGATGGTGGCATCAGTGTTGATCAGGATGAAACAGCCCTCGCCGACTGGGTGAGAGACGGGGGAACATTGGTTCGCTTTGCAGGCCCCCGCCTTGCCAACTCCAAAAGTGAACTCACGCCGGTTCGCCTGCGCGAAGGATCCCGGAACCTGGATGGCAGTATTTCCTGGACCCGGCCCCAGCCCCTTGGTGCTTTCGGTGAAAACAGCCCGTTCGCAAATCTGACCATTCCAGAAGATGTGACCGTCAAAAAGCAGATCCTCGCCCTGCCCACCGTTGATTTGAGTGAGAAAACCTGGGCCTCCCTAGCGGATGGAACACCACTGGTTACCGCCGATGTCTGGGAAGATGGCAATATCATCCTCTTTCACACCTCAGCGACCCCCAGCTGGTCGAACCTGGTGCTTTCCGGTCTTTTCGTGGATATGCTGAAAGAAATCGGCAGTTTAAGCCGAAACAGCCGTCAGGACATTCAGGGTGGAACTCCCCTGCCACCTTATCGGCTTCTCGATGGTTTTGGGCGCTACACCGATTTCAAACTGGATGCTGAGCCACTTGATCTGGGGGCAGAGACGCCCCTGGTTGTCAGCAGAACCCATCCCGCAGGCTTTTACGGCACCGAACAGCAGAAAGTTGCCCTTAATATCGGCGACGGTACAACCGCATATAAATCTTTAAGCCCGCTTCGCTTCACAACACAATTCTATCCGCTGCAATTGGCGGCGGAAATGGACATGGTTCCCATTCTGCTCACCCTGCTGGTAATGTTGATCCTAATCGATCTTCTGCTCGCCATTTACTTGCAAGGCAAGATGCCCGGACTGCCTGGACGGCGTGCCGACAATACCATCAGCACTCTGTTGATCGCGGTTGTCATGGGTTTTGCTTTGCTATCAGCCAAACCTGCGACTGCGCAGTCTGAAAACCTGGAAAAAGAGATGCTGGCGGCCCTCGATACCCGCCTTGCCTATATCCTGACCGGTGATCTGGAGGTAGACCGCTTCAGTGCCGCTGGCCTTGCTGGCCTCAGCCTCACCCTTACCCGGCGAACATCGGTGGAGACCGAAGCGCCGCTCGCCATCAATATTGAGCGGGATGAGCTGTTATTCTATCCTTTCGTCTATTGGCCCGTAACTCCCGACTTTCCTGAACTGAGCACCAATGCCATCCGGCGGATCAATCAGTATCTGAAAGAGGGAGGAACCATTCTTTTTGATACCCGAAACCAGCATCTGGCGGCGCGCTATGGCGGTGTTCTCTCCAACAGTCCGGAAAATCTCCGCCTGCAGAAAATCGTCGCCCGCCTGCAAATCCCGCAGTTGGTCACCGTACCGGTAGATCATGTGCTGACCCGATCTTTTTACCTGATGCAAAGCTTTCCCGGCCGCTACGAGACCGGCAATGTCTGGATTTCCTCAACCGAAGAGGGAGACGCCAATGATGGCGTATCGCCTATCCTCATCGGCAGCAATGACTGGGCTGCCGCCTGGGCGCTTGATGAAAACGGACGTCCCATGGCGTCTGTCATCCCAGGAGGAGAACGACAGCGCGAGCTGGCCTGGCGGTTTGGTATTAACCTTGCCATGTATACCCTGACCGGCAGCTACAAGGCGGATCAGGTTCATATCCCAGCCATCCTCAACAGGTTGAGCCAATGACCGAGAGTGCACATTTCACCAATCTGGCGTTCGATCCGCTCCTCTCAGTTGAGTGGCTGGCGGTGCTGGCTGGTATTTCGCTACTGGTCCTGATCTTTGGTCTGTGGCGGCGCTCACGGGGGATCTCTATCCGCTTCCTCCTGCTTGCCCTTGTTTTTGCACTCCTCGCCAATCCATATTTGGTGACAGAAAGCCGCGATTATCTCAATGACACGGTTCTTGTGATCACGGACCAGTCGGGCAGTCAGAAAATCGGCGACCGACAAAGCCAGACAGCCGCCGCTCGCCTCGCCGTTGAAGAAAGGCTGCGGAATTTCGAAAACCTTGATGTCGAATTTCTGGAAATTACCAATAACCCCTCAGGCCTTGACCGTCAGTCTGAAGGAACGGCGCTCTTCAAAGCCCGGGATGACTACTTAAAAAGCTTTCCCGCCAATGGGGTCGCCGCCACGATCCTCATTACGGATGGGCAGGTTCATGATGCCCCCGCCGCCGAAGAGGCAAGTCCAGATGCAGGACCCGTTCATGTGCTTTTAAGCGGTGAGCGCGACGAGATTGACCGCATCCTCTTTGTTGAGACCGCGCCAAGTTTTGGGATTGTCGGCAAGTCCGTCACCCTTGGTTATAAAGTGGTTGATCACCGCCCGGACAATGTCGCTAGCACTGTTGTGGTCACCGTCAAGCTGGATGGTCAAGTGATCCGCCGCATTGCCAGTCGCACAGGGCGCAGCGAAACATTTGACCTGGAAATTCCCCATGGCGGCGCCAATCACATCACGCTGGAGGTAGACCCGCTGGATGGGGAACTCAGCGAGAAAAACAATCTTGCCGTTGTCACCGTAAACGGCGTTCGGGATCGCCTGAAAGTGCTTCTCGTCTCCGGTGAGCCGCATATGGGGGAACGGAGCTGGCGCAATATCCTGAAATCCGACCCGTCGGTTGAGCTGGTGCATTTCACTATTTTGCGCCCGCCGGAAAAACAGGACGGCACCCCCTTGAAAGAACTCTCCCTGATCCCCTTCCCGATTGTGG
Organism: Sneathiella limimaris; assembly: GCF_012932565.1. NCBI lineage: Bacteria > Pseudomonadati > Pseudomonadota > Alphaproteobacteria > Sneathiellales > Sneathiellaceae > Sneathiella > Sneathiella limimaris. Next base: position 1,435,665 of record NZ_JABBYJ010000001.1, on the reverse strand, counting down.
AATTGTTCGAGAAAAAACTGGAAGAATTTGACCTGATTGTCTTTGATCGCTACCGGCGAAGAGGCGTTCTGGCCTCCCGCTTCCTCAATAACATTGTCAATTATGTTGAGGGCGGCGGCGCCCTTCTGGAAGCGGCAGGTCCTTCTTTCGCGACCCCGCTCAGCCTCTATCGCACGCCACTTTCTGTGGTTCTGCCGGGTGTTCCAACCGGGTCCGTTTTGGAAGAGCCTTATCTGCCAGAAGTCAGTAAAACAGGCCACCGTCATCCCGTCACCGCATCTCTTGAGGATCGCTATCAGGCCCGCAATTGGGGTCGCTGGTTCCGTTTGATCGATAGTGAGGTCACGGGCGGCGATGTGCTGATGACTGGCCCAACTGATCGCCCCTTACTCATTCTCCACCGGCAGGGAGAGGGCCGCGTCGCCCAGCTGATGTCAGATCATGCCTGGCTGTGGGGTCGGGGTTTTGATGGCGGCGGACCGCAATCTGAACTCTTTCGCCGGATCGCGCACTGGCTGATGAAAGAGCCCGAACTGGAAGAGGAAAACCTGACCGCAAGGCCTGTTGGGGAAAATCTGCAGATCACCCGTCAGACCCTGGATCTGGACGACACTGAGGTTGAAGTTACCCATCCAGATGGCACCAAGATCACTGTCAATCTGGAAGAAACAGGGAAAGGACAGTTTCAGGCCGTCACGCCCCTCGCTGGACGCGGGCTCTATGAGCTGAAAACAACGGGCGTGAATAACATGGTCGCGGTAGGCTCCCTCAACCCACTGGAGGAGAGGGACATTCGCGCGACCGAAAATCGCCTTCGTCCTGCCACCACGGCAACAGATGGCGGTATTCACTGGATCTCCGATGGGGCCATGCCGGACCTTCGCCGAACCGATCCTGCCAGCAGCCAGTCCAGCGACTATTGGTGGGGACTTCGTGCCAATAACCGGTTCGACGTCACCGGCTATTCCCGGACGACACTTCTGCCGCCCTATCTTGGGGTTCTTCTACTGCTCAGTATTCTCGCAGCTCTTTGGTGGCGGGAAGGCCGCTAACTCAGCGGCTTAACGGCAGGCAGATTTTTTCTTCGCAGCAGGGACACCTTCAACCATGCCGCTCACACCTTCCAGCGCCCCATCTGCAAGTTCGCAAACCAGGAAGCGATGGGACTCAACCGGTCCCGGCATCTGAAACCCCTGATCAAAAGCAGACACAAATCCGAACTTGCCATAATAGCCCGGATCACCAACCAGAATGACCAGCTTATGCCCCCGTTCCTTGGCAATTTTCAGGGTGTCCCGAATGAGGCCAACACCAATGCCCTGCCCCTGAAGATCCGGCTGCACAGCTATTGGACCAAGCAACAAAGCCGGGGTCTTTCCGCCGATGGTCAGCGGCCAATAACTAATCGTCGCCAGAAGTTTACCTTCCTTTCGCGCCACCAGACACAGCTCTGGGATCGCTTCGGAATTTTCCCGAAGCTTATAGGCAGTCTTGCGGTGCCGATCCGGCCCGAAGGAGAGATCAAGGAGGGTTTCAATCGCAGCCGCATCCTGCGGCTTTTCCCGGGTAATTTCATACATGACGACGTCCTAACCTGACAGGGACAGCCTAACACCATCCGGCCAGCAATACTTCAATTTTTAAGGAATAAAAAACAGGCAGCCCTTCGGGCCGAGTGCGCGTTACGCACTCCCTATCGTCGTCGTCGGATGATGGTCATTACCTTGTTCATAAATTCCAATTAGCATAACCCTACTGGCAAATAAAGCTTTTTAAAAAGACGCTTGCGCAATTCCGTCCGGAAACGATACTTTTAGGGTCAATGGGGCGATAGAGATAACAGACAAACAAAGAGGCCTGCATGTTTTATAAAACATCTGATCATCATGGAATGAAGCATAATCCGTTTAAGGCGTTGGTCTCTCCACGGCCAATCGGCTGGATCAGCACCCAATCCACAGATGGGGAATTGAACCTGGCGCCTTTCAGCTTCTTTAATGCCATGGCTGAAAGCCCACCTGTCCTCGCCATGGCTTTCACGGGCAATCATATTGAGGGCGGCGCAAAGGACTCTCTTTCCAATATTCGGGAAACTGGCGAGTTTGTCGTCAATATGGTCACCTATGAGCTTCGGGATGCCATGAATGCCAGCTCAGAAATGGTGGGACGTGCGGTCAACGAATTTGAGCTTGCCGGGCTCACCCCTGTGCCAAGCGAAATTGTTAAACCGCCGCGGGTCAAGGAAAGCCCGGTTAATATGGAATGCAAGCTTCTGCAGGTCATTGATCTGCCCACCAGCAACCCGGAAGTTCCCAACATCATGGTTTTGGGGCAAGCACACGCAATTCATATCAGTGACGATATCATCACTGATGGGATGGTGGATATGAGCAAATATCATCCACTGGCACGGCTCGGATATCGGGATTATACCGCTGTCATGGATGTCTTTAGTCTCGACCGGCCAGATCAGGCCCGCCAAGACAGGACCCACCGCTAACTGCCATAGAAAACGCCGCGGATTTCCCGGGCCAGCTTTTGCCGGATGGCCTGGGCAAAATTGGTAAAATCGGCGGCGATTTCCACGAAGGCACCATATCCGCCGATCACATGGGCTTCGTAATATCTGTTCAGGGTCGGCTCCTCATTCAGGATGGGAAGCCCGTTTATTGTAATCCCTGAGGCGACAATCTGGTCACGGATCTTGTCAGGCTCCGCCCCCAGCGTCACCCGACCATCACCGGAAACATCTATCACCTGACGGGTTCCGCGATGACCATCCCGTGCCAATAAATCAACAGCAAAACGAAGGGCGGGCGTTATGGCTGTTCCCCCAAAATCAAATGCGCGCGGCACATATTCAAGCCGATCAGCAAAGGCTTCTGCCTCTGCATCCGATCCGATTTCCGTCCAGTTCACACTCAAGGCCTGCTGATCTGATCCGGCCCATTGCATCATGGCAACCCGGATACGCCCGACCGCTCCAGATCGGATCGCGTCCTTCACCTCAGCACTTCGAAAGGCAGCCACATAGCCTCTCATCTGAAGGTCATATTCCTCGTAATTGACACTGGAAGAGACATCAACGGCGAGCACAAGCTGCAGGTCCACCAATTCATTTGCCCTGGCAGACGTCAGACATACACAAATCCCGGCCAGCAGCATTGCTACGACCTTTTGTATCTGAAATGAAGCTCCCGTCACTGTCATGCCTCTATTCTATCTCGGATCATGTCGGAATTTTGTCCACGTGCTCTTCAACCCATAAAAAAGGCGCCTGATCAGCGGCGCCTTTTTCATCTTTCAAGTTCCGGGCTAATACCCCCGCCAACTGTCGATCAGCTCTGGCAGGAATAGGGATATCTCCGGGATATAGGTAATCAGGATCAGGAAGAAGAGCAGCAAGCCAAGCCATGGCAACGCCGCCCGAACCACCCAAAGAATGTCCCGTCCCGTAATCCCTGCGGTCACAAACAGGTTCAACCCCACCGGCGGCGTGATCATACCGATCTCCATATTGACCACCATGATGATCCCCAGATGAATAGGATCGATGCCATACTCCATGGCAATCGGGAACAGGATCGGGGCCATGATCAGCAGGATCGCTGATGGCTCCATGAAGTTCCCGGCAGCTAGCAGCAGCAAATTCATGACAATCAGGAAGCCCCACGCAGGAAGCCCCATCCCCGTAATCGTCTCCGTTATGATATGAGGGATACGCTCGGTGGTCAGCACATGGGCAAACAGCATGGCATTGGCAATAATAAAGAGCAGCACGAAGCTGATCTTGGCACCGTCCAGAACCGTTTTCCGGACATCCGCAGAAAAGCCTGCTGTTGCAATGGCGTAAACGCTCTGCCAAAGGTTACGGGTGATCGCTGCCCCCAGCGCCTCACCGTCTTTACGCCAGGGAACACCTTTCAGAGGACCCATATCCCGATAGCCGACAACAGCAATCAGAAAGGCATAAACGGTGGAAACCGCAGCGGCTTCGGTTGGGCTGGCAACACCGCCATAAATCGCCCCCAGAATAATCACGATCAGGATAATCCCGCCAGACGCACTAAAGCCGGAGGCCAGGAACTCTCGAAGTGACGCCCGCTCCTGCGCAGGCAGCCCCTTGATCCGGGCGTAAATATAAATGGCGATCATCAACAGAAGACCCATCATGATCCCGGGAATAAAACCCGCCATGAACATGCGGGCGGCTGACACTTCCGTTGCCGATGCGTAGACCAGCATCACGATGGACGGTGGGATCAGGATCCCCAGCGTTCCCGCATTGGAAATAACGCCCGCAGCAAACTTCTCGGGATAGCCGGTTTTCACCATGCCAACAATCACAATTGAGCCGATGGCAGCAACAGTCGCCGGGGAAGAGCCGGACACCGCCGCAAACAGCATACAAGCCATCACCGAGGCCATGGCAAGACCGCCCCGAATATGCCCGACGCAGGCCACCGCAAAGCGGATCAAGCGTTTCGCAACACCGCCGGTTGACAGGAATGCACTGGAGAGCACAAAAAACGGAATGGCGAGCAGCGTATAATGCTCCGTGAGGTTATCAATGAACTTGAGCCCCATGGAGGCGATACTGTCACCGGAGAGAAAATAGATGGTCACTACACTGGAAAAGCCAAGTGCGATCGCAATGGGCATGCCCATCAGCATACAGGCGAACAGAATGATGAAAAGGATCGTTGCAGTCATCGGCCATCCCCTCCCGCATCAGCGCCCGGTTTTTCGGCCAAGTCCTCCAGCGCGTCCTTCGCTTCATCAGCAAGATGAAAGCCATACTCTTCTTTTCGGATCATTTTCCAAAGAAGCTGCAGAAACCGGAAGAATAACAGGCCAAAGCCAATCACCAGGATTGAATGCGCCATCCATTTCTTGATGGTCATATCCTGCATCTCCAGGCCGATTTTCTGCATCTTGCCCAGATACTCCCAGGATCCCACAAACAGCAGGCCGCAATAGAATAGGCACAGAAGCACCGCCACGATGGAAATCCAGCGACGCGTTTCAGGCTGAAAGATTTTAACAAAGGCATCCACGCCGATATGGGCACCGACCCGGACACCATATGAGGCCCCGAGAAGCACAAACCAGCCTGAAATAAGCAAGGTCAATTCCTGCATCCACAGAAAGCCTGAATTGAACCCGAAGCGCATCACAACCTCAACAAAAACCAGCAAGGTCATGATAACGAGAAGGAGGGAAATTATTCCCTCCTCCAGTTTTCCGACAAATTGACGCAAGTTCTCTCCCCCTTGTCGTGCAAAGTCGTTATCCGTCTAGGACGGTAAGAGCCTCTTAGTTGTTAGAGGCGACTGCAGCGTCGATCAGGTCCTGACCGATTTCACCAGCGAATTTATCCCAAACCGGCTTCATGGCTTTCACCCACATCGCCCGTTCTGCATCGCTCAGCTCCAGAATTGTGGAACGGCCTGAATCTGCAATCCGCTTGCGATCTCCGGTTACTTTCTGTTCTGCAATCATGTTGCCATGGGCAATCGCTTCCTTCATGGATTTCTCCAGAACCGGGCGAACATCATCTGGCAAGTCATTCCAGAATTCAGCTGAAGTCACCACAAGATAGTCAATCAGACCGTGGTTGGAGGCTGTGATATGCTCCTGCACTTCAAAGAATTTTTTGGAATAGATGTTGGACCAGGTGTTTTCCTGACCATCAATGGCTTTCGTCTGCAAGAGCAGGAACACTTCTGAGAATGGTTTTTTCAGCGGTGTCGCTCCCACAGCTTCAAACTGGGCGGCCAGCACGTCAGAAGACTGGATCCGGAATTTCAGACCATCCGCATCGGAAGGCTTGCGCAGCTCCTTGCTGGCAGAAAGCTGCTTCAGACCGTTATGCAGATAACCCAGACCTAACAGACCTTTGCTGGACATGGAGCTGAGAAGCTTCTGCCCTTCTGGTCCGCTTTGGAATTTTTCAACGGCTGTCATGTCCTTGAACAGGAATGGCAAATCGAAAACCTGCAGTTTTTTGGTATATTTGTTGAACTTGGACAGGGATGGTGCCGCAAGTTGCACGTCACCCAATAGCATGGCTTCCAGAACGTTATTGTCATTGAAAAGCTGGGAGTTCGGATAAACCTCCACTTCCACTTTTCCAGGAAGACGGCTTTCTGCCAGTTCCTTGAATTTCAGGGCCATCTGGCCTTTGGGGGTATTTTCCGCCACCACATGGGCAAACTTGATCTTGATGGCATCTGCCTGGGCTGTCGCCATTCCCAGCATTAGGGCAAGGGCAGTTGTTGCAGCTGTCAATACACGCATTCACTTTTCTCCTCTGTTTTTCTGGATTTGGGCCGTTTGTCCATGGCCTTCTTGATTATTCGGGTATCACTTTTTGCATACCTCTTGGCTCTCAATCTACTTCACATTTTATCGAAAAACCATCCACTGTGTTAAAGTATGATAATTTTTTTCTTCATCTGGCCTCTTGCATGGGAATTGGCGACGGTCTTAAAGTAAAGGAACCTGTACCCGGCCCATTCCTTCCGAAGTTGATTTTCTTCATGTCCATTCCCTCCTCCTATCATGCACCCTTATACGTTCTGGCTTTTGGGTTCATTTTTGGAACGACTGTCAGTATGGCAAAGTTTGGCTCGCTGCATGGGATTGACCCGGTGAGCCTGGTTTTCTGGCAAATGGCGTTTGGGGGATTACTGCTTCTGGCGACAGCCCTGTTTCGGGGGCACCCCGTTCGACTTGGGGGCCGGTTTCTGCGCTATTATTTTGTCGCGGGTCTAATGGGCAATGCAATCCCAACCACGCTTGCCTTTGTCGCCTCCGTCAAAATCGGGGCGGCACTGACTGGCCTTGTCTATCCCTTGTCGCCGCTGACAACATATGTCTTTTCGATCGCCCTTGGCATTGACTGGATCCAGTCCCGCAAAATCGCTGGCACGCTCCTCGGGCTCGCCGGCGCAGCGCTTATCGTGTTGCCACCGGTATTAGCAAGCCCTGGCACCACAAGCGGAGAGATCTCCATCCTTTGGCTGCTTCTGGCCTTCACGATCCCCATCTTCCTTGGTATTGGCAATGTATATCGGCGCATGGACTGGCCGCACGGCTCTCGCGGGTTACCCTTGGCTGCGGGCATGCTGCTGGCCACCAGCATCCTGATGGCTCCGCTCTTTTTCTTTATCGATGCCCCAGTTTGGCCTGATTTATCCGCCAGCATTGCACCTTGGATTTTTGCGGGAAATATCCTTCTGTCATATCTGGGCTTTATGGTCTATTTCGAGCTCCAACGGATCGCAGAGCCTGTTTATTTCAGTCAGATCTCCTATTTTATCACCATAGCCACCATGATTTTTGGCTTTATATTGTTTGATGAGTCTATCGAGTTTTATGTAGTTCCAAGTATCGCACTGATTTTTACCGGCCTGGCTCTGGTCAGTATGAAACCAAAAAAGCCAGCCAAAACAGACTAAAACGAGAGGCGCCCAATGAAAAAAGTTGTCTACGGCATCATCGCAGTTGTTGTCATCCTGATCGCTGCCGTCATTGCCCTGCCCTTTTTGGTTCCGGCTGAACGGATCAAGCAGGAGATCATGATCGCCGCCAATGACGCGACCGGTCGAACCCTAACGATTGATGGGGATTTCGGAGTTAGTATCTTCCCGGTTCTTGGGCTAAACGCCAGCAAGGTTTCGTTCTCTAACGCGCCCAATAGCGAAATTCCGAATATGGCGACCATTGATCAGCTTACGCTTGAGCTGAACCTCATGCCGCTTCTAAGCGGACAGGTCTCCGTTGATAAGTTCATTTTGGACAAACCGGTTATCGTTCTGGAAGTCGACAAGTCGGGCAAAAAAAACTGGGAATTTGAAACCGCCTCCAGCGCGCCTGCAGAAAAAACCGAAAGCAGCGATGGCGGGGCTGCGGATCTGGGGATCAGTGACTTGAACCTGGGTGATGTTCAGATCAAAAACGGGGCCATCACCTATCGGGACTTGCAAGCCGGCGTCACTCACGAAATTAAAAACGCCAACCTGGCGTTAGAACTCAATGGCCTGGATCAGCCCTTTAAAACCGCAGGATCCGCCGTCTGGAGAGACGAGAAAATTGAACTGAACACCGAGCTCGGCGCCCTTCGCGCGGTTCTGGAAAATAAGGCAACTACCGCTTCGGTCGGCGTTAAATCCACCAAGGTCACCCTGACATTTGATGGTAACATCAATAGCCTGACCCCGGTTAATGTCACCGGCGCAACTGAACTGAACGTGCCTTCCCTTAAAGGACTGCTCGCCTGGGCTGCTGAACCGATTGAGGCCAAAGACGGCACCATGGAAGCGGTGATCATCAAAGGCGATGTTGGCGTTAAGGGAGACACCTATTCCTTTACAAATGCAGACCTGAGCTTCGACGCCATCAAGGCAACGGGTAATTTTGCGGCTAACCTGGGCGGCAAGGTCCCCTCGTTAAAAGGCGATTTGAACCTGCCGGTCCTTGATGTGAACCCGTATATGTCAGAAGGCGGTGCGTCAGAAAAACCAGCAGCGGCAGCGCCCGCCAAGTCTGGTGAGAAATGGGACAGCACACCAATTGATTTCAGCGCCCTTAAATCTGTCAACGCAGACTTTAAGCTCTCCGTTGGCCAACTTCTGGTTCAGAAAATAAAAGTCGGCCAGACAAGCCTTGCGGCACTTCTGAAGGACGGGATCCTGAAACTGGACCTTAACGAGCTTGCCCTTTATCAGGGATCCGGCAAGGGCAGCGTAACTGTCAATGCCCAGGGCTCGTCAGCCAAAATCGCCAATACCTTTGCGCTGAAAGGTTTGAACCTCCAGCCGTTCCTCAAAGATGCGGCTGATTTTGACAAATTGGAAGGAACCGGCAATTTTGACATTGATGTCACCACAGCCGGTACCTCCCAGAAAACATTCGTCGATAATCTAAATGGCAAGGGCAGCATCCTCTTTACCGATGGGGCCATCAACGGCATCAATCTTGCGGCCATGGCTCGCAATGTGGCCAGTGCCTTCACTGGCAGTGGGGAAGCCCAGAAAACTGACTTTGCGGAGCTTTCAGGCACCTACACCATCACAAACGGGATCCTGAAAAACAATGACCTGAAAATGCTGAACCCGTTTATTCAGGTGGCTGGCAAGGGCACCGTCAGCATGCCACCCAAAACCCTCGATTACCGGGTTGAGCCAAAAGTCACTGCCTCCAGCAAAGGTCAGGGCGGGAAAGATGCATCCGGCGTTATGGTCCCGGTGAACATCACCGGCAGCTGGGAAGATCCGAAATTTGCACCTGATCTGGCAGGTGTTCTCTCTAATGCGGTCAACACTGACAACCTGAAGGACCAACTGAAGGGAGTTACGAGTGGTGGCACCAGCGATGGAGGCAGCATCACCGACAAACTCAAAGAGGATGCGGGCAACGCCCTCAAAGGACTTGGCGGTCTTTTAGGCGGCAAGAAAAACTAGGCCCTACGATTAGAAACCTTAAAAAGGCGGCTTTCACGAAACGCCGCCTTTTTTGAGGCTATCCCATAACTCTGCCCCCACCAAACCCACCTTACTATCCCGCCTCCGGATCTTGAATATTCTGGATGTTCTGGAGGGAAAATCTTCAATATCCAGCGGTACCAACAGCCCGCTTTCCATTTCGCTTTCAATCAAATGATCCGGCATTCCACCCCATCCATGACCGGACAGGATAATCTCTTTCTTCGCGTAGAAATCTGAAACCGTCCATCTTTCCGCACCCGGCAGCAAATCCCGGCTTTGAGTAAACTCCCCCTGACGGCTATCTGCGACAACAACTTGGGTATAGCGTTGCATCTCCAGCCTGGAATAAACGCGGTTATCTGTGTCTGAAATCAGTTTGGGACTGGCCACTGGTAGGATTGTCACCGTTTCCAGGGCGGCGACCTCAACATCCTCTAGCGGAACACCATCGAGCGTTGCGATGATCACGTCAGCCTGTCCCGTCATCAATTGGTTTAACGCCCCACCCATATTCTCTCTAGCAAGCTTAATATGTGTCGCGGGCCATTTCGACTTCAGATCAGCAACCAAATCCAGCATCGGGAAAAGCGGATACGTCGCCGTCACTGCCAATTTGACCTCTGCCTCCTGTCCAGCGTTCAAAGACTGGGTGACATTTCGCAACAAATGCATCTGCTGTAAGACCTGCTGCGCCTGCTGATAGAATATCTTCCCTTTCTGGGTCAGCTCCGGCCGGTAGGTCTCTCTGGATAAAAGCGGAAATCCGACATCGTCTTCAAGTTTGGCAATCGCATGGCTAAGAGCAGACTGTGCCTTGTTCATTCGACTGGCGGCTGCCCGAAAGCTGCCTTCAGTTACAATCGCATGTAATGTCTGCAAAGCTTCAAGTTTCAAGGGCCACCCTTATGATCGAATAATTAGATCATTTAAATTACAAAACAATATTATTTATTGATCATTAGGTCAATTACCTATGTCTTGTCCCACAACAAGGAGAGACACAGATGAAACTTTATATGAAACCCGGTGCCTGTTCACTTGCCAGCCATATTATCCTGAAGGAAGTAAACGCTGTTTTCGAAACAGAGCAGGTAGATACTGAAAAGGGTCTGACGGCTTCCGGAGTAAATTATCATGCCATCAATGCAAACGGCTATGTACCAGCCCTGCAACTTGGTGAAGAGGAGATCCTAACCGAAGGCCCTTCAATCTTGCAGTATTTGGCAGATACCCACCCCGAAACCGGTTTGGCGCCAGTATCAGGAAGTCTTCAACGAGCACGGATGAACTCCTATCTCAACTATATTGGTTCGGAATTACATAAAGCTTTCAGCCCCTTGTTCCACTCTGCATCCTCTGCAGAAGCCAAGAAAGCGGCCATTCAAAATATCGGTCAAAAGTTTGACTATATTGCCAACCTGTTTGCAGATGGGCGTCGGCATTTGCTAGGAGATGAATTCTCGGTTGCAGACGCATATCTGTTTGTCGTGGTCAACTGGTCAAACTTCGTTGGCATCGAGTTGGCAAACTGGCCTGATCTGGAAGCGTATCAAAAACGCATCGCCAGTCGTCCGTCAGCTGTAAGCGCAATGCAGGCCGAAGGCCTCCTTTAATGAGCACCGAAATACAGCTAATCACTGACCTGATGGAAACTTACTTTACTGCTCTTCATCAGGCAGATCCCGATCTGATAAGGCCGATCTTCCACCCCGATGCCCGATATGTAGATGCCACACAAGGCTTCTATCGCAACCTTTCAGTTAAGGAGTATCTACAAGTTCTGGTAGACCGGGAATCCCCTAAAAGCAAGGGCGCGCAGATAACTGGTCAGATAGAACGGATCGATATTGATCCCGGCGGGATGGCATTCATACGGGCTAACATGCAGATGCTGAACCGCCACTATACGGACTATCTCACCCTCACCAAATCAGAGGGAACATGGTTAATCCAGTCCAAGATCTTTGTCTGGGAAACCCTTTAGTAACCCGAAAGGAAACATCAAATGCCTTATGTAAACATCAAAGTCACCCAGGAAGGAGGACCGAATGGAACCGGGCCTTCGCCAGAACAGAAAGCCCAGTTAATCAAGGGGGTGACCGATCTTCTCCAAGACATTCTGGGGAAGAGCCCGTCCTCCACTTTTATCACCATTGATGAAGTAGAAATGGCCAATTGGGGGATCGGGGGCCTACCCGTTCCAGATTATCGTAAGTCCCTATCCGGCAATTAGGACATCTAAATTAATTCTACCAATCCACCAAGATTTCAGTTTGCTGGATTTGAAAAGGCAATGTTCAACTTTCCTGGCATTGCCTTTTCAGTATTTCTCAGCGTCTTATTTCGGGGATTTTTCCTCTGTAGGGCCGCCGGCTTCTTTCCAGGCACCAAAACCGCCATCTATGTGACAGACATTTTCAAGCCCCATGGACTGGACCGTATCTGTTGCCAGGGCAGAGCGCCATCCAGCCGCGCAGAAGAATACAAATTTCTTGCCGCTGGCAAATTCAGGGCGGTGATAGGGGCTTTCCGGATCAACCCAGAATTCCAGCATGCCGCGCGGGGCATGCATGGCACCGGGGACAGCACCTTCCCGATAAAGTTCCCGAACGTCGCGAATATCCACAAACTGAACATCCTCGTTGCCCAGTAGCGCCTTTGCCTGGTCCACTGAAATTGTCTCAATTCGGCTATTTGCGTCCGCAACCATTTCTTTTACTGTTTTTTTCATTTCTTCTCCGTGAAACTGGTTGTATGCTTCCCTCATCCCATTAATGACAGAAACTCATTTATGCTACAATTTACGCCGGGTCGGCGCTAGTTGGAATATAAGTAATAAAAAAGAGGAAAGCATGGATCTCTCATTTTCAAGTAAGGATAACGCCTTTCGCGAGGAAGTCATCGATTTCATTAATACAAATCTGACCGATGACCTCAAACAGAAGATGGCTGATAACCGCAACAGCTACCTTCCGAAAGAAGACCATGTCCGCTGGCAAAAAGCGCTGAACGAAAAAGGCTGGCTCGCCCCCGACTGGCCTGTTGAGTATGGCGGACCTGGATGGACAACGACCCAGAAATATATCTTCGATACCGAAATGGCCAACCACAACGCGCCAGGTATCATGCCGTTTGGCATTAAGATGTGTGCACCTGTATTGATGAAGTTCGGTAGTCAGGAGCAGAAAGACTACTACCTGCCTCGGATGCTGAGCAACGAAGACTGGTGGTGTCAGGGCTATTCCGAGCCGGGTTCAGGTTCTGACCTTGCGTCTCTTCAGATGAAGGCTGAGGACAAAGGCGATCATTTCCTCTGCAACGGCTCCAAAATCTGGACCACTTTGGCCCAGTATGCAGACTGGATCTTCTGCCTCGTGCGGACCAGCAAGGAAGGCAAGCGTCAGGAAGGGATTTCTTTCCTGCTGATCGATATGAACACACCAGGCATCACCATTGATCCGATCTACACACTTGATCAACCGATCGAAGGTGCGCAGGAAATCAATCAAGTGTTCTTCCAGGATGTGGTTGTTCCAAAAGAAAACCTTGTTGGCGAAATCAACAAAGGCTGGACCTACGCCAAGTATCTTCTGGAATTTGAGCGGGGCAATGCCTATGCCGGTCGCCTGAAACGCGGAGCGCAGAAAGTGCGCGCTATCGCGGCAAAAGAAGTGGATGGTGGAGAGCCTGTAATCAACAATCCGGATTTCCGCAATAAGTTGGCAAAACTTGAGGTCGCCATTCAGGCCCTTGAAATGACCGAGCTTCGGATCCTTAGCAAGCTGACCTCCGGCCAGAATATGGGTCCTGAAAGTTCTCTGATGAAATGTCGCGGAACGGACCTTTATCAGGAAGTTGTCGAGCTTGCCCTTGAAGCTGTGGGCACATACGGCGTCCCCTTCTTGCCGCTCATTCCGGGTCAGAACACAGATCCCGTCGGACCGGATTACGCCAGCGGCGCAGCGCCGCGTTATTTCAATGCCCGCAAGGTGTCTATCTATGGCGGCTCCAATGAAATTCAGCGGAACATTATGGCTAAGCTGATCCTTGGCCTCTGATCCGCTTCGGTTTTTACGAATGAGGGGACGGTTTCGTCCCCTCTTTTATTTGAGAGTAAATGGAGGGTAGATGTCAGACGGCAGCAGCGCCACAATTCTGTCCATGTGGTCCGGACCTCGCAATATCTCCACCGCCATGATGCGCTCCTTCGGCAGTCGCCCGGACTGCCAGCCTGTTGATGAACCTTTCTACGCCTATTACCTGACAGAGACCGGGCTTAACCATCCCATGCGAGCGGAAATTCTGGCAAGCCAGCCTGAGGACTGGCGGCAGGTCAGTTCCGACATCAACGCACCCCTGCCCGATGGGAAAACCCTGCGCTATCTCAAGCATATGACCCAGCATATGTTACCGGATATCGATCTTGGCGCCTTTGCCAGTCACAAGCATTGCTTTCTGATCCGCGATCCCCGTCTGGTCATCGCGTCTTTTTCAGCCAAATATGATCAGGTCACCGCGGAGGCCACCGGCTTTCACCAGCAAATGCGTCTCTTTGAGTATTTCGATCAGCAGGCTGACCATAAGCCCGTCATTGTGGAGGGTGAGGATATCCAGAAAAACCCAAGCGGGATGTTGCATGCGCTTTGCAGCACGCTTAAACTCTCTTTCTATCCCCAGATGCTGGAGTGGGAAAAGGGGCGCAAACCAGAAGATGGTGTCTGGGCTGCTCATTGGTATAACGCCGTGGAAGCCTCAACCGGATTTGCCCCTTACCAGGCCAGAGAAGCGACTTTAACGCCGGAGCAGGAAAAACTAGCCCGGGAGCTGGAACCGATTTATCTTGAGTTAAAGTCCAGGAAACTGAAGCTGGAGAATTAGGAACCCCTATCGATGTTGACCCGCGAAGAACTTACCCGTGAACGGGTTGACATGCTAATCGAAGAGGCCCGCAAACAAGGGCGGTTTGACGCTCTCACCCATGAAGAGCGGGATGAGAGCCGCCATAATTTCCTTCAACAATCCCCTATTTCTGAGGAAGGTCTGTGGGTCTTTGGCTATGGCTCCCTCCTCTGGAACCCGGCTTTTCATTATATCGAGTCCGTTCCCGCCCGGCTTTATGGCTATCGGCGGCATTACTGCCTGCATCTCACCATGGGTCGGGGCAGTCCGGAAAAGCCCGGGATCATGCTGGCACTCGATACCGGTGGCTCCTGTAATGGGCGCGCCTTCCTGATTGAACCTGCCAAGATTGATAGCGAAACCGAAATCCTCTGGCTGCGGGAGATGATTTCCGGCGCCTATTTACCCCGCTGGGTAAAAATGAAGACCGAGGATGGTAAATCCATTGAAGGGCTCACCTTCGTCGTCAATCGGGACCATTCCCGCTATCGCGATCATTTAAGCGATGAGGATCTCGTTCAGCGGATCTGTCAGGGTGAGGGTCATCTTGGCTCCAGCCGGGAGTATCTTGAAAACACCGTCGCGCATCTGGAAGAAATTGGCGTCCGTGATCAGTATCTGCACCGCCTGCTGGCAAAGGTCAAAACCCGCGATTAAACGCACTAAAAACCCAATAAATTGAAATAAAACTGGTCAAATACCATTCTTGCTTTATATCATTCTAAAGTAGATGTGATGTTAAGAGAAAAAGAGAAACCAAGCCAATCACCTATTTTACAATGAACAGTCCTGAATATAAAACTGGACGATTATGGATCGGAATTGCTTTTGTTCTGGTCCTGTTGATCAAGTCAGCATTCGCGCAGGCAGAGGGAAAAACCCTCAACGTTGTCACCTATTATGACTATCCGCCATTTGTTACAGACAAAAACCAAGGCCTATTTTTCAATTTTATTGAAGAACTAAAGGAGCTTGCCGGCCCTGACTATCAAATCAACTCGCAAGTGCTTCCTCGAAAACGCCTAAATGAGCTGTTGCAGGAAGGCCGATCAATCATTGTTCCATTCATTCACTGGAGCTTTTTTCAGGACCCTGAACAAGATCGATATATTTGGACACCAGCCTTTGCCGTTGAGAAAAACCTGATCCTGTCTCATACCAACAACCCGGTGTTATACAGAGGCGAGGCTCAAAATCTCACAGGGTTGAAATTTGCTTCTGTTCGCGGACATGTCTATGTCGAATTGCAGCAGGCCATTGATGAAGGAAAAATAAGAAACATCATAACTAATTCCCAGATTTCCTGCCTGAAACTTCTTCTCAATCAACGAGTTGACTTCACCACCTTGCCCAGCTCAACACTTCAGTTTTACTTGCGAAAACTCAATGCGAAGGAAGAGATCCATATTGCCACAGTGCCCCGAACCGTGTTTGGCCGTCATGTCATGATGACCAAAAATCTGGTCGGCCAACGCGAGCTCCTTAATCAGGTTGTTGAGAAAATAAAAGACTCTAAGGAGTGGCAGAAAAATCTGATTTTCAACGGCCTGGAGCCGGTGGAGTAATAAGATCTGTTTGGGGAAGAAGTGGCCAAAACCTTAAGGTCGCGGGGCTCATGCCGATAAAATTACCCCTAAAACGTAAATGACCCGGCACGAGGGGTAGTGTGCCGGGATCATTACATCTGACTGGTTAGGCCTTGGCCCGTCCAGTGGGGTACTAGGGTACTTGGTACTTGGGGTACGTTGTACTACTTGGTACTTTGGGGTACTTGATACTACTTAGTACTAGTTGCGCATTTCGGGGTACATAATACTACTTGGTACTAATCGAATATCGAGGGGGGGTGATATTCGAACAATCAGTGCGCGTCTGATCGATGAAGACAGTATCCCCAGAATTGATGTAATTCGCAAGTCAAATTGAAAAATAGTCTTTTTTTAAAAACAATCTTTTATCAAGGACTATAGATATATTGCAGTTATTTTTTGTTCATTACTTTAACGTTTCTCTATATCAATTATGTAATACTTTTATTTCTTTAGATCCTTATTTTGAAATAAATTTGTTACAATTTTTCCGAATCACAGTGCAAAATTCAAAAACCCAATAAAAAACGGCGCTTCCGTAAGGAAACGCCGCCTTTTTCGTAATTCTGTGTGGGAGCTTAGGCCGCTTTCTTGCGACGGCTCAACCAACCCAGACCCAGCATCGCACCACCGAACAGCAGCATTGCGGGCGGAAGTGGAACTGCGGACAGCTGCACATCATCGATATAGCCGCCGTAGCTATCGCTTGTTCCGTCTGCCCAGAATTCTAGGGTGTACCAACCTGAACTTGTGATAGTGAAGTCTTGAACAATATTCCACCAACCATAACTTTTTGGAGCTGAGTTTCCGTTGATACCGAACACGGTACCATTGTCATTTGTTTGACCATTGCTGACTGCACCAATTTCCAGATCGTAGTTAATCCAGTTAGTCGAAACATTTTCGGTACGGCCCAGATACTGGAAAGACAGCTGGTACGCACCGGAATTCAGATAGACCTGCTGATACATGCCGGAGTTGGAATGACTGTCCAACTCAACCTTGTTGCTACCTTCATATGCTGTAGCACCGCCAACGTTACCGGTCTGAACCTCAATACCTGCTGTACCCGCAAATTTTGTCCAGCCATCGATGGAGTCATATACTGACCACGAGCCGTTAGACTGTACTGGGTTTTCAAAACCACCATTTGTCAGGAGAGCTGCAGAAGCGCTAGAAGCGCCAAATACACCAGCTGCCATGGCGACAGCTGCAAACCATTTTTTCAAAGCCATATCTTCGTTCCTCTTACAGAACGCCCCCATTTTGATATGCACTCGAGATAATGTGATCTGTGCAATCAGAGACGCTAAAGGTTAAACCACGCACTACATGAGAAATTAACTAAAATTTAATATTATTTTTGTCAATCCATTCTTACTCGGCCCCCAGTTTTCTGCCAAAAACCGGCAATATTTTCTCATTTTTGTTAATAAATATGGTTAATTTAACCAATCATATGGTTAACGTTTTCCGGCAAAAGAATCATACTTATTACTTCTGGAGACATTTTCCGGTCACCCAGCACAAAAAAACAGGCCGGGAGGGGGAACCCGGCCTGTCTTCAGTGTCCTCATCTGCTCAGATGGGAGGGGGGAGGTTATTTTTTGAGGAGGTAGTCAAAGGCAGAAAGCGCTGCTTTTGAGCCTTCACCCATGGAGATGACAATCTGCTTATAAGGCACGGTTGTCACGTCACCGCAGGCAAAGATGCCTTCCTTGTTGGTCTCGCATTTCTCGTTAATCAGAACTTCCCCATATTTAGAAAGATCGACAACACCTTTGAGAAACTCACTGTTGGGCAGCAGGCCGATCTGGACAAAAATCCCGTCCACATCTGCAACCTTGACGTCCTCATTTTCCCGGTCCTGATACTGCAGCCCCTTGACCTTGCCGCCTTCTGCCAGGACTTCCTGGCTGGCAACGTTTTTGAGAATTTTGATATTCTCGGTCTTCTCGGCCTGATTGACCAGAACCTGGTCGGCTTTCAGCTCCGGCAGGAATTCCAGAACTGTCACGGATTTCACAATCCCGGCCAGATCCAGTGCTGCCTCAATACCGGAGTTACCACCGCCAACAACTGCTACGTCCTTGCCTTTAAAGAAAGGTCCGTCACAATGCGGGCAGTAAGCCACGCCATTACCTACATTTTCCTTCTCACCCGGAATGCCGAGCTCCCGCCATTTGGCACCGGTCGCAATGATCAGCGTCTTGGAGGTGATTTTCTCGCCAGAGGAGAGAATAATCGTTTTGGGATCACCATCCTCGATCCGCTCAACCTTCAGATGCTCCTTCAAAGTAACATCATGCTTCATCAGGTGATCCATAAGCTTGTTGGAAAGCTCAGGGCCTGTTGTGTATGGCACAGAAATCAGGTTCTCAATGCCCATGGTGTCTTTCACCTGACCACCGATGCGATCCGCGATGACTGTTACTTTCAAGCCTTTACGAGCCGCGTAAATCGCAGCGGATACACCAGCCGGGCCACCACCGATTACGGTCACGTCCTGCAAAGGAAGTTCCTCAGCAGAGGCAGCCAATTCCTCGGTAATGTTTGGGTATTTGGCCATCAGTTTTTCCAGAAGCTGACCGGTATCGATCTTGCCGTTGGCGAAGACCTCGCCGTTCAGGAAAACAGTTGGCACACCCTGAATATTCCGCTCTTCGATCAGGTCTTTATAAAGACCGCCGTCGATTGTCTCGGTAGAGATTTTCGGATTAAGCACGGCAAACTGGTTCAGCGCCTGCACCACATCCGGGCAGTTATGACAGCTCAAGGAGACAAAGACCTCGAACTTCAACTCTTCCTGCACGCTTTTCACAATGCTCTGGACACTATTATCCAGCTTAAGGGCGGTTCCGGAAGAATGGAGCACAGCCAGCACCATGGAGTTAAATTCATGCCCCCCAGGAATACCAGAGAACACAATGCCGTTTGGCGTGCCATCGACTTCCAGCAGGAAGCTGAGCGGGCTGCGCAGCAAACCGTTGGTATCGCGCTCTTCAAACTTCAACTTGTCGGAAACTGAGGCAAAATCCTGCAGGAACTTGACAAGTTCAGCCCGTTTTTCGTGTTCACCGGTTTGCAGAACCAATGCCACTTCGCTTGACATATTTGCGGTATAGCCCTTGAGGGCTTCTAAGATATCATTCGTTAACATGAGTCTGCCTTTGAATTACATGGGTGTAATTTGGGGGTATCTGGCGCCACATTGGGGCCATTTGGGGGTGGGTAGCGGCGCACCGCTACCCAAAGCCGTGTAAGCTGGTCGCTTAGATTTTGCCGACGAGGTCGAGGCTTGGAGTCAGAGTTTCCTGACCTTCTTCCCAAGCAGCTGGGCAAACTTCACCGTCGTTAGCGGCTACATACTGAGCTGCTTTCACCTTACGAACCATGTCTTTTGCTGAACGGCCGATACCCAGGTCATGGATTTCAGCAACTTTGATGATACCATCTGGGTCTGCGAGGAATGTACCGCGCAGTGCCAGGCCATCTTCTTCGATCATCACGTCAAAACCGCGAGAGATTTTGCCTGTTGGATCGCCGAGCATTGGGAATTTGATTTTGCCAATTGCGTCGGAAGAAGCGTGCCATGCAGCGTGTGCGAAGTGAGTGTCTGTAGATACAGAGTAGACTTCAACACCGAGGGCTTTCAGCTCATCATAATGTTTTGCCATGTCTTCGAGTTCTGTTGGGCAAACGAATGTGAAGTCTGCTGGGTAGAATACGAAGATTGACCATTTACCTTTTACGTCATCAGATGTGACAGTTTTCAGCTCACCATCGTGGAAAGCGTCAGTTGTAAATTCTGGGATAGACTTGTTAATGATAGCCATTTTTCTTTAATCCTATGATGAACGTTTAATCAAATTTCGGAACGCCGTTGCCAGCGTTGATTGGGAATTTAGGCACTTGCGTTGTTAAAGTAAATTGAATATTTTTGAAGATATTGATTAATTTTTTTGAACATTAAATGATCACTCTGAAACAGCTCACATACGCTCTTGCAGTGGCCCGGGAAAAACATTTCAAACGCGCAGCGGAAGCTGTGGGGGTCACCCAGTCTGCGCTCAGCACCGCGATTTCCGAGCTGGAGGCCCAGCTTGGCTTCCAGGTTTTTGAGCGGGACAATAAAAAGGTGCTGATCACGCCGCTTGGCGAAAAAGTGCTGGAAAAGGCCCGGGCCATCAAACTGGAAGTGGATGATCTTTATCTGCTGAGCAAGTTCAAAGCAGACCCTCTGAGCTATCCCATGAAGATAGGGACCATCCCGACCATTGGCCCTTACCTGCTGCCCAAGGTCTTGCCGGAGTTACGCCGCCGTTATCCCAACTTCAAGCTGACCCTTTTTGAAGAGCAGTCACATGTGCTGGTGGAGATGGTGCGCACAGGAGAAATTGATACGGCGATCCTGGCCCTGCCCTTTGCCCATGCAGGTCTGCATGCCTTTGAGTTTTGGGAGGAGGATTTCTACGTCATTGCCCATGCGGATGACGTTAAAGAAGGCCAGACGGAAATCCTAGGATCTGAACTTCATTCCTCGGATCTTCTCTTATTAAAAGACGGGCATTGCCTGAAGGATCATGCGTTATCCGCCTGCAAGCTGCCGCCAACCGATGTGGACAGCTCCCTCTCCGGCACCAGCCTCAATACACTGGTGCAAATGGTCGCCGGCCATATGGGCACCACCCTGGTCCCCCAGATGGCACTCGATCAACTCTTGCATGAAAGTTCAGACCTCAAGGCCCTGCATCTGAAGGATCCCGGCCCGCACAGAACCCTCGCCTTTATTACCCGGCCCAATTACGTAGGGGTCAGCAATATCGAGATCCTGATGAAGATCTTCCGCGAGCAGCTGGAAAAACACTGCAAAAAATGACCTTGGGTCATTAATTTCCCAAAACCGCCGAAAATTCGATTGAGCAGGCGACTTTCGGCCCGTATAAAGGGTGGTCCTCTAAACAGGGGAGGATGCCGCCAAAGCAATGATAAAAAAAGATTGAGGAAGTGATTTATCATGTCAGAAAAAGTCTGGTACCAGCATTATGGAACCGCTATCCCCCAAGAAGTTGATCTAAACGCCTATCCCAGCGTCGTGGCCATGTTTGACGAGGCCATTGCCAAATTCCGCGATCAACCTGCATTTGAAAATTTCGGCGCCAAACTGACTTATGGCGACATGGACGAAGCAGGCAACAAGATCGGCGCATATTTGCAGAAAACGCTCGGCCATCAGAAGGGCGACCGGGTCGCTGTGATGATGCCAAATATCCTCGGGTTTCCAGCTGCCATGCTGGGGATCTTGCGGGCTGGTCTTGTGCAAGTGAACGTAAACCCCCTCTACACCCCGCGGGAGCTGAAACACCAGCTCAATGATGCGGATGTAGAAACCATCATCATCTTCTCTGGCTCAACCCCGGTACTGGCTGAAATTCTGGGTGAAACACCGGTCAAGAACATCATCACCGTAAACCTTGGCGACCTTGGCAATCCAAATCTGCCAAGCCCACCTGTGGATGAGCGGATCTCCAATTCTGTGACCCTGCAGACCGTTCTGGAAGAAGGCGCCAAGCTGGAGCTGACCCCGGTTGAGATTACCCAGGATGATCTGATCTTCCTGCAATATACAGGCGGGACAACGGGCCTCTCCAAAGGCGCCATGCTGACCCATGGAAATCTTGTCGCCAACGTGATGCAGTATCGCGGGTTTGTCGGCAGTCTGGTGGAAGAAGGCAATGAGCTGGTCATCACAGCCCTGCCGCTTTATCACATCTTTGCCCTGATGGTGAATTTCATCACCTACTTTATCTCCGGTGCGGAAAATGTGCTGATCACCAACCCGCGGGATATGCCAGGTTTTGTTGAGGAGCTCAAAAAGCATCGCTTCAGCGTCTTCACTGGCGTGAATACCCTTTACGCGGGTCTTCTGATGACCCCTGGGATTGAGGAATGTGATTTCTCCAACCTGCGCAACGCGGCCGGCGGCGGCACAGCCGTTCAGAAAGTTATTTCCGATCGCTGGAAGACGCTAACCGGTAGCCACATCCGCGAAGGTTATGGTCTCTCGGAAACCTCCCCGATCCTGACCTTTAATCCGCCCACCGCGACCGAGTTCAAAAACTCCATCGGGATCCCACTGCCGATGACGGATGTCTCCATCCGGGATGATGAGGGTAATGAGGTTCCGCAAGGAGAGACCGGTGAGATTTGCGCACGCGGCCCGCAGGTTATGAAAGGCTACTGGAAGCGCGAGGATGCAACCGCTGAGGTAATGACCAAAGATGGTTTCTTCCGCACCGGTGACGTCGCCTATATGGATGAAAGCGGATATTTCTACATCGTCGATCGCAAGAAAGACATGATCCTGGTTTCCGGCTTCAATGTATTCCCGAACGAAATTGAAGCCATCGCCGCTGAGCTTGACAACGTGGCCGAATGCGCCTGCGTTGGCGTTCCTGATGAAAGAACCGGGGAAGCTGTGAAGCTGTTTGTGGTGAAAAAGCCGGACACAGAAATCA
This sequence comes from Sneathiella limimaris, assembly GCF_012932565.1. Classification (NCBI taxonomy): domain Bacteria; kingdom Pseudomonadati; phylum Pseudomonadota; class Alphaproteobacteria; order Sneathiellales; family Sneathiellaceae; genus Sneathiella; species Sneathiella limimaris. The sequence continues at coordinate 1,413,168 of NZ_JABBYJ010000001.1, read as the reverse complement.
CGACTGAGGAAATTACCGAATACTGCCGGAAAAACCTCACCGCCTATAAGGTGCCAAAACAGATCGTCTTTATCGATGAAATCCCAAAAAGCGCTGTTGGCAAGATCCTTCGCCGCGAGCTTCGCGACGTTTAACAAAAGATCTGACAGAAAAACGACCAAAGGGTCCCGGTAACGATCGGGGCCCTTTTTTTGGGGAAGGCTATTTCAACGGCGCCATAATAATCTTGCGGGACGGGTTCAGGGCTTCCTGCAACTGCTGGTTCGGAACATACCCTTCCAGATCGTCAGAAAATTCCGGCTTCAACCGATCAAGGAAATACATTTCCATGGGCGCTTTGTTCTTCACCTCAATCGTTCCCTGCTCGACAAAATCAAAATAGGGCTGCATCTGCTGATAAATGGGTTTGCTCACATTGAGTCGCCCCGGCTCCCCGCTACTTTCCAGTCGGGCGGCCACATTGACCGCATCGCCCCAGATATCATAAGTGGATCGCTGATTACCAACCAACCCGGCAATCACCGGACCCGTGTGCAGCCCAATCCGAAAATCAAAGGACGGCAAATGCAGCTTATCGCGCTTGGCTTTCAGCTCTTTGATCACCCGGATCAAACTGAGCCCACAAAGGCAGGCATTCAGCACATGCAGCCGATCCTGACCCGGCACACCGGAGACAGCCATATAGGCATCACCGATGGTCTTGATTTTTTCAAGACCATGTTCGCTCACCATATCATCGAAACGCGCAAAATAAGTATTGAGTAATCCGACCAACATGGCCGGCTCAGCGCTTTCCACAAACTTGGTGAAGCCTTTCACATCGGCAAAAAGGATTGTCGCCTCAGGATAGAATTTCGGTGCAACTTTGCCATTCTCAATAAGCTCTTCCACGATCGGGGCTGGGAACATGGCGGCAAGCAAATTGTCCGCCCGTGCCTTTTCCTTCGCCAGCTCAGCATTGGCGCTATCCAACTCGCGCATGGTTTGATCCAGTTCCAGCAAGCGACGACGATGCTCCAAATGGGTCATCAGCTGCTGAGCAAGGCGCCTCAGGCATTCCTGCTGCTCGAAGGTCAGCTCCCGCGGCTGAAAATCCATCACGCATATGGTTCCGATGGAATAACCCTCCGGCGTGACAAGTGGCATGGCGCTGTAGAATTTAAAGAAGGGATCGTTGACGACGAAATGAAAATCCTTGAACCGCTCATCCTGCGTGAGATCTTCGGACAGTACCAGATCTGCCCCGCATACCGTGATGGAGCAAAAGGCAATCTCCCGCGGGCAGCCCTCAAAATCATCGGGCAGTCCATACTTTGACTTGAACCAGAACCGGTCTTCCTCAATAAAACTCACGTAAGATACGGGGCATTCGCAGATCTGCGCGGCAAGCTGACCAATCTCATCAAAGTAAATCTCTGGCGGACTGTCCATGACCCGGTAGGCGCGAAGGGATTTATTCCGATCAACTTCGTTATCCGGCACCGGATATTTGCGTTCCGTATCCATAGGACTCACTCACCCTTAATTTACATTTTACTTATGTATTTTGGGAAATTTCAAATCTGAAATCCAGCAGAAATGCGATTTATCAGACGTAACCGAGCCCTGAAGCATTTGGCAAGCACCAAAAGCCTCGCCAGAGGGGTGCTCTGCAAGGGTGTGAAATCTATGTGGGTTAAGGGCGCCAGGATTGAATTTACTGTTATAATTCAATGATTTTAGGGCGCTGCGTTCATAACGATCAACGGATCCTTTCAAAAAAGATCGCCGATGATGCGGGGACTTGATACGGTACTTCTGTTACAACTCTTTACTACGCGACTGGTGCATCACCGGCGACAAGTTTATTTATCGTTGATTTTGCACGTGACGAATTTTGGATCAGATCTGTTGTACCGGTCTTTTGGAACGGCCCTGTCTTCCTTGGCTTCCTGCCACATGAGCCCTCTGTCCCCGATTGGGTACTTGCCGACACAAGTTCCCGCCCGCACGATCCAGCGCCTGATCACCGGAGGCTGCCACCCCCACTCTTACGCAAGACGGCTCATGTGGGACCCCACCCCCAAAGCTTCAAGCCTTTTCCTCAAAAAAGTGGAATAAGTATTATTTATTCACACCCCATGGTTAATAATTGCACTAATTTAGAAGCCTCCCCCAAACCGCGCTGACAGTTCGGCGTCCGACATGGACTGCAACTCATAAAGGGTTTGGTAGGGATCGCCGGGGATGGCGAAGGCTTGGGCGAAGGCGGGCTCGGTTTTGAGGCCTTCTGATTTCAGGGTACGGATACGCTCCCGGGCTGCGGGACCCCCGAGATTAAGAAGACGTTGCTCGATCAGCAGATGAACAACGGCAGACTGCTCAAGCACTGGACGGTCTTGGGCAAAGATTTCAAATTCAAACCCTTCGGCCCAAAACCGAATGATCAGGCTTTCCCGACCCTCCACCCGGCGACGGACGGCGCTGTAACCCCGATGATTTCCGTAGATGCTGGCCACCTGCGCTACAAAACCGTCCAGATCTTCTGATGCACAAATAATGTCAAGATCACTGTCCGCGATATCCACATCAAGGGGAATGGTCCCGGCCAGAACCGGGGTATAGGGCTTTAAGCGCTCAAAAATCTGAAGCGCCTGCAACGCCGCGAAGGCCGCCTGCTGCCTGGCAGTCCCGCTCCGCAAGGGTTCATGTATTAAAAGAGAGTGTGACATAAATCAGAATGCGAGCATTAAAATCGATACTATAGTATTAATTCTAAATTCAGGTGAACGGTTAAACCGCCCACCACCGCCAAAAAATAAAAGGGTTTGCAGGCGGGGACCCACAAACCCTCAGAGAGATGAGTTAAAAGGTTGTTCAGTCCCCTCTAACCCAGATATTACAAGGCAATAGCCTGAAATATCTTACCCGGATCAGTATCCCCATTTCGATATATTTATCAAACGATTATATTACATAAATGCAATTTTATTAAACTTTTCAATTAGGCCTAGGATTGCCTCGCACACTAAACCACCTCAAAGGTGTAAGACTTGAGCTATAAGTATGGTTTTTCTGGGAAAATGGCTGGGGTGGCAGGATTCGAACCTGCGCATGACGGGATCAAAACCCGTTGCCTTACCACTTGGCGACACCCCAATGCGGCCCTCTTTCTATACAAAGGGCGGGGCAAGCTCAAGCCAAAAAATGAAAAAAATCAGGATTTTGTCCAGAAGGGCTCAGCGGAACAGTCGACGGTCGAGAAACTGGAGCATCTGGGTGAAGACGATCGGCTCCAAAAGCACGTTCAGGCTATAGCTTTCAGAAAGACGTAGAAAGCGGTTCTCCGTATTATCAGCCATATCACCAGAGCAGTCCCGACCCGCCGCAGCCAACATCATGGAAACAGAGAAAACAGGGGAGAGAGCCGTGTCCCGAAGGCCGCCAGTTGACAGCCCCTGACAGTCCCAGCCGATGAGGACCCGTCCAGCGGTTTTGGCCGGCTTCATTCGGGCGACAGCGGCACCCGCCTCAAAAAACCCGAGGACAAAGACATGATCCGGATCAACCCAGTTCAGCCGATCCAGGGCATGCAGGGCAAAGGTCAGCTCCGCCCCTTTTTGGGATTGAATGGCCGCCGCATTTTCCAACAGGGTTTTCTGAGGATCACAAGCGAGTGGTTCATGCCGGCGAGCCTCACTTGAGAGGCTGAGCGCCACATATCCCTGCTCTGCCAGCGCCTTAAGCAGACGTGGCGGTGCGGGCGTGCTGCATCCCTCCAGCATTAAAAGGACCGGCCAGCGTGTCCCCGGTGAACCCCCGGCCATCACCAGAGGTGAGACCCCAGCGCCCATAGTGGTGACAAGGGAAGAGGTTGACCCCCTAACGGGCAAGGCAACACGGGCGGCCTGCCAGACAAGCTCCGGATCACTGCCGGCAGGCGCATCAAATTGAGCGGTCATAGGCTGCGGTGAAGCGGCGCGTTTTGGCGCCTCACAAGCGCCCAGCAAACTCAGGATCAGGAAACAGCCCAGTAAATGTCGCGTCAAACCCGGTCCAAATCCTGTTGATGCCATAAAGTCGGCCTTACGTTGGCTGAACAGCCGTGGGGAAAACCCACCAGGTCGGGTGCTGGGATTTCAGGAAATCAACCGCTTCCTCTAGACTTTTGGGGTCCTCAAACAGGCCAAAACAAGTGGCGCCACTCCCGCTCATCCGAGCGATCCGGCACCCGGGACGAACCCGAAGCTTTTCCAGAACCTGATGAATAACCGGAGCGAGGGCAATCGCTGGCTCCTGCAAATCGTTGGTCCCCTCCATCAGGGTCTGCCAGGTCATCTCCACCCCTTCAAACGGGGGATGCCCGGGATTGGGATTTTCAGGCCAGTCGAGAGCCTTAAACACTTCCGGCGTTGAGATCGCTTTTCGCGGATTAACCAGGATTATATGTAGCGGGGCATTCAGCAGAAGCGGCGTCAACTGATCACCAATCCCGCGCATCAACAGGGGCTGCCCATAAAGGCAGGCGGGAATATCCGCGCCAAGGGCAAGCCCTATGTCAGCCAGTTCCTCATCACCGATTTTCAATCCCCAAAGCTGATTGAGAAGTTTAAGCGCAGCAGCCGCGTCAGCAGATCCCCCACCAATACCAGAGGCAATCGGCAGGTTTTTCTGCAACGTCAAATGCGCGCCTTTTGAGGTATTTCCAGCCGCCTGAAGGGCCTTTGCAGCCCTCAACACCAAATTCTGGGATGGATCTTCCTTTTTTAGGTCATCTGCAAATGGGCCTGTGATTTCCAGCGACAGATCATCTGCGGCTTCAGCGCTTAACTGGTCCCCGCCTTCGGCGAAAACCACAAGGCTTTCCAGATCATGATAGCCATCATCGCGCCGCCCGGTCACACGGAGTGTTAGGTTTATCTTCGGGTTAGCAACTTCGCTTAAATTCATTCTTTCCTTGGCACCTCAGGGGGTAAGCCATTTTGCAGCTTCTCACGGATCAGAGGAATTTGATCCTCCTCCGGATCGAGCCAAAGGGCCCGCTGCCACTGATATCGGGCTTCGCCAAACCGTCCAACCCGCCAATAAGCATCCCCCAAATGGTCATTGATGGTTGGATCCGCTGCCTGCAGGGAAACTGCTTTTTCCAACTGCAGAACCGCGTTCTCGAAATCCCCGATCCGATAATACAGCCATCCGAGGCTATCGACAATATAGCCATCGCGCGGCCGTAAAGAGACCGCCTTGATAAGCAGTTCTTTCGCCTCTTCCAGATTTTCACCCCGATCGACCCAGGAATAACCCAGATAATTGAGGATCTGCGGATGATTGGGGCGCAGTTCCATGGCTTTCACCAAATCCGCCTCGGCCTCATCCCAAGACTTCATCCGTTCATAGGCAATACCGCGGGCATAAAGAAGTGACCAGAGGCGGGGCGCCCCTTCCTCGAGCTTACTGATGGCTTGACCATAGGCCTCGGCAGCCTGTTGCCAATCCTGACGATCCCGGTAGATATCTGCCAAAACCACAAGCGGCTCTGCATCATTCGGGTTCTGAACCGCAATAGCCTTCAGGTTTGAAATGGCGTCCTGATCCTGCCCCAACTTATAGGCAAGCCAGGATTTCCGGATTTGTGCGTTCCGGTAATAAGGTGAGCTTTGCGCAACCTTGCTATAGAAGAGATGCGCCTTTTCATACTGATCCTGGTCTTCGGCAATTTCGGCCAGCAACACATAGGCCACCGGAAATTCAGGACGCAACATCAAGGCAAAATAACTGAGCGTGATGGATGTGCCATTCGCTCGCTCCTGCCCAATGATAGCAGCAGAGCTGTAAAGGGCTTCTGCCGCGCCCTCAATCGGGTTGCTGATCAATGGTTTGATATTTCCGCCACCGTCAAGGGTTTCCAGCAGCGCAGACATCGTCGGGCTTGCCGGATACCGCTCCTGATAATCGGAAAAGAGCTTTAAGGCTGCCTCACGCTTGCCCTGCTCAATCAGGAAAATTCCATAGGACTGCACAAGCCGCACGGCCTGTCCCGCAGGCCCCTTCAGCGCGAGTTCATACTGCTGCTGAGCCAATTCAGCATTGCCAGCCGCATGGGCAATCAGAGCTAAATGGTAGGATTTCAGAAGTTTGAAACCTTCGTAGTTATCGAGGCTTTCAAGCTGTCCAACAGCAAGATCGGTTTTCCCCTGCGCAATATCAGTCCAAGCGGTCAAAACCGGCTTTAGAAGGATATTAACTCCCTGAAGACGGAGATCCGCAAGCCGCTCTTGAACCTGTTCATATTGCTTGGAGCGAAGGGCATCCAGCGCTAAAACAAGACCGATGGTGTCATCCATCTCATCGCGTTTTTCCAGCTCCCGCGCGAGCTGCAGGGCAACATCCATGTCCCCGTCCGCAAGCGCCGCGCCAAACGCGTTCTGCAGCAGATAGGTATCCTGGCTGTCGAGGGCATAAGCCTTGTCAAAATATTTGAAAGCTGCGCTTGTGTCCCGCTCACGAAGAGCCTGACGTCCGGCCAGATACTGACCTGGCAGCGTATCGCCAATTGCCTCACCCATCCCGGCTTCATCCAGGAAGGTCGGCAGAGCGTAATCAACGCCAGTTCCCTCACCGACTGCAGTACAGCCCGACACAAGGCCCAGCGCCACCAGCCCCAAAACAGACCTTCGGATATTGGACCCAAGCTTGTTTGACATTCTGCCTTTACCTCTGCTTCTGCACACTGAAACGCCTAAACCTTTCAGCTATTTAAATACACTCTGGGCAAAGGGTCCAGACCCTTTCGGGTATTTTCCGGACCCTGTCCAACAGAGATAAGGCACATTCTGGCGGATGCCAGCCCCGATTACATGTTCGGATAGTTGGGGCCGCCAGCACCTTCAGGAACCACCCAGTTGATATTTTGGGTCGGATCCTTGATGTCACATGTCTTACAATGCACACAGTTCTGGGCATTGATCTGAAGACGAGGATTTGATCCATCATCATCGGTTAGGAATTCATACACGCCAGCCGGACAGAAGCGTTGCTCTGGTCCCGCATATTCGGCGTAGTTGACCTTCACAGGAACGCTATCATCTTTCAGCGTCAAGTGAATTGGCTGGTCTTCCTCATGATTGGTGGCTGAGAGGAATACAGAAGACGGCTTATCAAAGCTGTAGACACCATCATATTTCGGATAGTCGATCTTCTTGCAGTCTTTGGCTTTCTTCAGTTGACTGTGGTCGTCATGAATTTCGAATGTCCATGGCTCTTTGCCGCGGAAAAGTTTCAGTGACACTCCAGTATAAAGCGTACCGGCAAGCAGCCCCCAACGGAAGGCTGGACGAGAGTTCCGCACCTTGTGAAGTTCTTTATAAACCCAGCTTTCCTTGAAGAGTTCTGCATATTCGTCCAGAACCTTGACCGGTGTTTCACTGCCACCTTTCAGCGCATTGAAAGCTGCTTCAGCAGCCATCATACCGGTTTTCATGGCTGTGTGCGTACCCTTAATTTTCGGAACGTTCACGAAACCTGCGGAACAACCAATGATCGCGCCGCCTGGGAAGACGAGCTCAGGAATGGACTGGAAGCCACCTTCGTTAATGGCACGAGCACCGTAAGCCACGCGCTTACCGCCTTCCAACATTTCCTTCATCATTGGATGGGTCTTGAAACGCTGGAACTCATCATATGGAGAAAGGTATGGGTTGGTGTAGTCAAGCGCCACCACAAAGCCCACATATGCCTGATTGTTTTCCAGATGATAGACGAAAGATCCGCCATAAGTATCGGAGCCCAGCGGCCAGCCGAATGTATGGAAGATTGTTCCTTCCTGATGCTTTTCAGGATCCAAGTCCCAGATTTCCTTGATGCCGATACCAAAGGACTGAGGATCGCAATCATCGCGAAGACCGAATTTATCAAACAGGGTTTTGGTCAGAGAGCCGCGAACCCCTTCGGCAAACATTGTGTATTTGGCATGCAGTTCCATACCGGGTTCAAAAGCTGGCTTTTTCTCACCATCCCGGCCAACACCCATATCGCCGGTTGCAACACCTTTAACGCTGCCATCCTCGTTATAGAGAACCTCGGCTGCGGCAAAGCCCGGATAAACTTCAACACCCAGCTCCTCAGCCTGTTCGGCGAGCCAGCGGCAGAGGTTACCAAGGCTGATAATATAGTTGCCCTTATTATGAAGATCGGCTGGCAACAGGAAGTTCGGGAAGCGAAGCTCACTGTGCTCTGTCATGAAATAGAAGCGCTCTGCCTTCACCTCGGTATTAAGCGGCGCACCCTTTTCTTTCCAGTCTGGGATCAGTTCATCCAGTGCACGGGTTTCGAATACGTTACCGGACAGAATATGTGCCCCGATTTCGGATCCTTTTTCCAGAACACATACGCTGAGATCCTCACCTGCTTCCATGCTGAGTTGCCGTAATTTGATGGCTGCGGACAGACCGGATGGTCCCCCACCAACAATCACAACATCAAATTCCATAGATTCGCGTTCCATATCCAGCCTCTTCTAGCGTCATTATTCATACCACCCCAAACACACTGACCATTCCTGCACTTTGCGGCGAGCTGGCGTCCGGGTTGGGTCTTTTTTCCCCTGACACTATATTTTTTTTGCGGTGCGTCAATCCTGTTTTGTATAATGTTTGGCGGTTTTCTGCCCTTCTGCAGTCCCTCAGTAACAGTCCTGCGCCCCTGCCAACCGGTTGGAATAGCAATTCCCCTACGGAATCCGCGCCCTTGGGTTAAAAAAACTGTCACAAGGAAGGAAGGCCTTCCAGAGAAGCGCGAACGCCTGCTATGATAGGGTCATGATGAGCGATGCAGGATTGAAAGAGATACTGGATTTTTATGTGAGCGCCGGGGTGGATGAAACCATCGCGGAGACGCCCACCAACTGGTTCGAGGTAAAGGACACCCCTGCAAAGCCAGCAGCCGCACCATCATCAGTCGCAAAACCCGCCCCGCGGGGGACTGGTTCGGCAAGCGCGCTGCTGCAAAAGGCGGCAATGGATAAAGCCACGGCCGCCAAACCGAAAATCAGCGCCAATTCCAAGGAAGTAATTGAAAGAGCTGCGGCCACAGCAAAAGCAGCAACGACACTCGCGGAATTGAAAGAGGCTATTTTAGGCTTTGAGGGCTGCACGTTAAAGCAATGGGCAAACAGCACGGTTTTCGCCGATGGGAATGAAGCTGCTGATCTGATGCTGATCGATCGTCCACCATCTGCAGATGAAGACCGAAGCGGACTGCCTTTTGCGGCCGCTCATGGAGAGATGCTGACAAAGATGCTGGCGGCGATCGGGATTGAGAAAGACAGCCAGACTTACATGACAAGTTGCCTTCCCTGGCGACCTCCTGGCGGCAAGACCCCAACGCCGGAAGAGCAAGCAATTTGTCTGCCGTTTATTGAGCGGCACATTGAACTGAAAGCCCCCAAGATGATCCTCTTTTTCGGAGAAGCGGCCGCCTTCGTGCAAAGGCGTAAAGAAGGGATCAATAAGCTGCGCGGTAAATGGATCGATTATGAAGTTGGAGAGCTGAGCATTCCTGCAACAGCGATCTTCCACCCCCACTTCTTAATGGAACATCCGGCCAGTAAACGGCTGGCCTGGCAGGATCTGTTGTCAGTGAAGGCTGTACTTTCTTCGTGACTATGATACCAACTGCCGCAACAAGAAAAGTTCTGAAATCCAACCGAGGCGTTAGCCTGCCCGGAGTATAAGCGTGCCCAACCGTCGTTCTGTCTTAAGTTTTTTCTATTTCAGCCTGTTCATTGTCGTCCTCGCGACAATGGTGATTGGCCATGGTCCAAACCGGGCTGAAGCACAAGAAATCCCAAGGGTCCTGACACTGAAAGACGCCAATCTCTATGCCAAGATCTTTGAATTACAGCATGAGATGAAATGGAAAGCCGCAGACAAACTGATCAAGCAGGTCAACAACAAGATCCTGATGGGTCATGTGCTTTACATGCGCTATATGCATCCGACCCACTATCGATCCACCTACCCAGAACTTCATATGTGGATGAAGTCTTACGCGGATCATCCTAACTCTGATCGTCTGTATCGCCTTGCAATCACACGGCATCTTTCCGACTGGAAGGCAACCCCGAGGCCAAAAAACACGTCCTATCTCGGGGGTACAGGTCCCGGTCAGCCCTTTCATTATTCCAGATCTTATAAGAGTAAGCGCAAACGTTCTGCACAGGATCGAAATAATGTGGCCCATGCACAGCGGGTGGTGCGCCGATACCTTTACCGCGGTCAACCGACCAATGCGTCTGAATATCTCAATCAGAAAAATGTCAGCCGTCTTCTCGACAAAGTGGAGTATGCCCAGCTTGCTGAGAAAATCGCGCAGAGCTTCTTTCTGTATGGCAAAGATGCCGAGGCCATTGAATATGCGGAAAAATCCCTGCAACGTACAACCTATTACGCGCCCATGGCACACTGGACGGCAGGGCTTGCCGCCTGGAGAGAGGAGCGGCTTGAAAAAGCGGCCAATCATTTTGTTGCCTTGTCCAAGGCCAAGAACATCACCGACTGGATCAAGTCACGGGCCAACTGGTGGGCATCTCGCGCATTCTTAAAACTGGGACAGCCTGAAAAAACCAATGAACATTTGATCGCTGCGGCCAAATACCCGCGCACCTTCTACGGCCTCCTCGCCCTGCGCCAGTTGGGCGTTCGCAAACCATTTGAGTGGGATCTACCGGAACTGAAGGATAAAGATATTGACCGCTTGATGAAAATGCCGGCGATCAAAAGGGCCAAAGCCTTGAGTGAGGCCGCACAGTATCATCTGGCGGAACGGGAGTTGAGATCTGCCTTCCCTGCGTCCAAAACCCAAACCGCTTTGCAACTGCTCTCCCTCGCGGAAAGGATCGGCGCCCCGTCTGTTGCCATGCGGATGGGCATCTATCTTTGGGAACATAAAGACAGCCCCTGGGATGCAGCGATCTATCCCTTGCCCCAGTGGCACCCGCACGGCGGCTTCAAGGTGGATCGCGCGCTGCTGTTCGCTTTCATGCGGCAGGAAAGCGGCTTTTATTCCCGGGCCGAAAGCCCAGCAGGCGCCAAAGGCCTGATGCAGCTGATGCCGCGCACAGCCAGTTATATTGCCAAGGACAGCAGTCTTCGCAACCGAAAGAACCGCAAACTCTTCAACCCGTCTTTTAACCTGGAACTGGGCCAGAAGTATCTGCAATATCTGATGCGCGATGATGCGGTTTCCAACAATCTCTTTTACCTGACCATTGCCTATAACGGGGGCCCTGGAAACCTGATCAAGTGGAAGAAGCGCGCCAAAGGCAGCGAAGACCCCCTCTTTTTCATTGAGGCCATGCAAAGCCGCGAGACCCGCCAGTTTATCAAGCGGGTTCTGACCAACTTCTGGATCTATCGCCATCGGTTGGGTCAGGAGCTTCCAGCCCTTGATGATATTGCAGAAGGTCGCTGGCCGGAATATCATCCCCTGGATAGTAAATCCAAAGACAATAAGGTTGCCACCAATGCCCGGAATTGACGAAAGCCGCCCCTTTATTCCCGTTCGAATTGCCGTCCTGACCGTTTCTGACACGCGCGGGCTGGATGAGGATCGATCCGGCAATACGCTTGTCGAGCGGATTGAAAAGGCGGGTCACATTCTGGCGGACCGCAAAATCGTCAGAGATGAAGTCGAGCTTATCCAGGCGGAGCTGAAAGCCTGGATCGCCAACGACGAGGTGGATGTTGTCATTTCAACAGGCGGCACAGGGGTTACCGGCCGGGATGTCACACCCGAAGCCTTCGAAGCCCTGTATGAGAAATCCATCCCCGGTTTTGGGGAGCTGTTTCGCATGCTGAGTTATCAGAAAATTGGCACTTCCACCATTCAGTCACGGTCCACAGGCGGCGTTGCTGGCGGAACGTACCTCTTTGCGCTGCCCGGCTCCACCGGTGCGGTGAAAGATGGATGGGACGATATTCTGGTGCATCAACTGGATTACCGTTTCATGCCCTGCAACTTTGTCGAACTGTTTGATCGCCTGCAAGAACATCAGAAACGCACCAAGAGCTGACTACCGCGCACCCCCTTCAGAAACTGCATGGCCGATATTTAACCGGCCTTTTGACAAAAAAAGAGTTATTTGCTCACCGATTGTTAAGACTTTGGGCTGATAGTTTAAGTTCATCATTACTTCTGGGGGCTTGTGTTCAGCGAAAATGGCTAACTTCTTTACTGTCGGAAAATACCGGTCGCATAATCGTAGAGACCACCGATTTGAAGTCCCCCGCCTCAATATTGTGCTGGCAGGCAAGCATTTTGAAACCTACGACTGGAGCCTGGGCGGATTTCGCATTCAGGATTTCAAAGGCAGACCCCCTGTTGGAAACGTCCTGACAGTAACTGAACTTTCCTATCCACCAGCCCATCATTGCAAGGTCAATTGCAAAGCAACGGTTACCCGAGTGATTCTCGGCCGCAATCAAGTTGCCTTTTCGTTCCAGGAGCTGGATGAAGACGCCTTTAACTTCCTGGAAGCCGCAAGCCTGCAACGCTTATCTATCCTTTCCAACTCCGTCTAAACTCTTCAGATTCAATAAATACTATTTATTGTTCGCTAAATGTTCTTGTTTTGAGCATGGTCTGTGCTAAAATAAAACATGAACATCCGAAATCTGGACAATTTAGGCGAAAAAACCATCCGCGGGCGCGGTGCGACCCAAAACCCGGATGGACGCTTCCTGACCAGCCAGCGGATCGCTGCCGATGATGGGTGGCAGATAGAAGAGGAAGCGCTTCCCCTTCGGACCCAGGTCACACTGGAACATCCCAAAACGATCCTCTCAAAGAACACATCTCCGGATCTGCCTTTTGACCGATCCATCAACCCTTATCGAGGGTGCGAACATGGCTGTGTTTATTGCTACGCAAGGCCAACTCATGCGTATCTGGATCTGTCCCCCGGTCTTGATTTTGAAAGCCAGCTTTACGCCAAACCGAACGCAGCGACGCTTTTGCAAAAAACGTTGAGCCATCCCGGCTATAGTCCCGCACCCATCGCTTTTGGCACCAACACCGACCCTTATCAACCGATCGAGAAAACCTACAGGATCACGAGGGAGCTTCTGGAACTGCTGGTCGAGGTCAAACACCCCTTTACCATCACGACAAAGTCTGATCTGGTCTTGCGAGATATGGATCTTCTAAGGCGTGCCGCATCAGAAAACCTCACTTGCGTTTGTCTGTCCGTCACGTCCCTCGATAATCGGTTATCCAGAAGGATGGAGCCACGAGCATCGGCGCCCCACAAACGCCTCGCCGCGATCGAGAAATTAAGCCGCGCAGGAATAAGGGTGATTGTCCAGATGGCCCCGGTTATTCCGGCCATAAATGACATGGAGATGGAAGCCGTTCTGAAAGCAGCGAGGGACGCCGGCGCAACGCAAGCCGTCTACATCCCGATCCGACTGCCGCTGGAGGTTTCGGATCTGTTCCAAGGTTGGCTGGAAGAGCACTATCCGGACCGGGCCTCCAAGGTCATGAAACTCATCCGCTCCATGCGGGAGGGTAAGGATAACGACGGCAATTTTGGCAGCCGCATGTCTGGGAGCGGTCCTTACGCAGAACTGATCCGCAGCCGGTTCAGCAAAATCTGCCGCGACCTTGGCTTCAAGGGCCGCAAATACGACCTCGCCACCGACCGCTTCATCCGCCCCTCAAAACCAACGGATCAGTTCAGCCTGTTTTAAAGGCAGGAAAAGCAGCCCCCCCCAACAAATCAGCCCTTGCTATTTTCTAGACGATCGGTCTATAAATAGGAATGAGCAATTCAGAACCCTTAAAAAGAGGACGTGGTCGGCCGCCCAAGCAGTTTGCTGGGGAGATGGAGGGACGCGACTTACTTGTTCGTAAGGGTATGGAGCTGCTGACTGAGAAGGGCTTTATCAGCACCGGAATCAGCGAGCTTCTGGAAGGAACGGATATTCCCAAAGGGTCCTTCTATCACTATTTTAAGAGCAAAGACGCGTTTGGACTGGAAGTGCTGGAGGCTTATGGCCGGTATTTTGACCACCTGCTGGACGGGTATCTCCTTGCCGAGGATGTCCCGCCGCTCAAACGCCTGCAGAATTTTATGGATGGTGCGATCGGCTGGATCGAGCGACATGAATTTCGCCGCGGTTGCTTGATCGGCAATATGGGACAGGAAGCCAGCGGCCTGAACGCCGAGTTTAGTGAACGGCTGGAAGCTGTGTTTGAAGGCTGGCAAAACCGAATTGCCAGATGCCTTGACGCGGCTCAGGTCATTGGCGATTTAAGTCCGGATATTGAGACCCATAAAATGGCGACCTTCTTCTGGATAGGCTGGGAGGGCGCGATCCTTCGGGCCAAACTGGTGAAATCGACCGAACCGCTTAATCTGTTTCGGGAGGTGTTCTTCTCCCAACTCAAAATTTCAACCCAATAAATTCAAAACTCAATGTGCTGAAAAAAGGAAACTGTCATGAAGGCCATTCTCATCACCAAAGATGACGATAAGTACGAAGCCAAGCTGACCGAGGTGGACGAGCAGGATCTGCCGGAGGGAGATGTCAAAATCAAGGTGGATTATTCGACCCTGAATTATAAAGACGGGCTGGCGATTACAGGCGCCTCACCTGTGGTGCGCAAATTCCCGATGATCCCAGGTATCGATGTTGCCGGCGTGGTCGAGGAAAGCAGTCACGCTGACTATAAAGCCGGAGACAAAGTTGTTCTGAATGGTTGGGGTGTTGGCGAAGTCCATTGGGGTGGCCTTGCCGAGAAGATCCGCCTGAACGGTGACTGGCTGGTCCCGCTGCCTGAAAAATTTAGCGCAAAACAGGCGATGGCAATTGGAACAGCCGGCTATACGGCAATGCTGTGCGTAATGGCCCTTGAAGATCAGGGCGTCACGCCAGACAAGGGCGACATTCTGGTTACTGGTGCAGTTGGCGGTGTAGGCAGTGTCGCGGTTTCCCTGCTTGCTAAGCTGGGATACCGGGTTGTGGCATCCACAGGTCGCCCGGAAGAGGAAGACTATCTAAAATCCCTTGGCACTGCTGAGATTATCAACCGTGCGGAGCTATCCGAAAAAGGACGCCCACTTGGCAAAGAGCAGTGGGCCGGCGCCGTTGATACGGTTGGCAGTCACACCCTCGCCAATGTTTGCGCTGGTATTAAATATGGCGGTGCGGTTGCAGCTTGCGGTCTTGCACAAGGGTTTGATCTTCCAGCAACCGTTATGCCCTTCATCCTGCGCGGCGTGATCCTGAACGGTGTGGACAGTGTGATGTGCCCGAAAGAGAAACGCTTGAAAGCCTGGGCACGGCTCGCCAAAGATCTGGATATGTCCCATATCGACCTGATCACCAAAGAGATCACCCTGGAAGAAGCCATTCCGACAGCCAAGTCCCTGCTGGAAGGCAAGGTCAAAGGCCGTGTCGTCGTCAACGTAAACGCATAATTGGGTAAGGATCCTAAAATGAGTGTAAAACCCATCAGTCGGTATTCTGTTCCCGATGTCCTGGATCTGCCAGAGGATATGAAAGAGTTGATCCTTGGTGTTCAGGAAAAAGCAGGCTTTATTCCCAATGTGTTTCTCGCCCTCGCCCATCGGCCAGACGAGTTGCGCGCCTTTTTCAATTATCATGATGCGATCATGCTGAGAGAAGGGTCCAACCTGACCAAGGCAGAAAAAGAAATGATCATTGTGGCCACCTCATCCGACAATCACTGTCTTTATTGTGTGGTGGCTCACGGAGCTCTTCTTCGGATTTATGCAAAAGAGCCGCTGATCGCCGATCAGATTGCCACCAACTATCACAAGGCTGACATTACAGAGCGGCAAAAAGCCATGCTGGATTTCGCCCTGAAAATTTCCAACGAAGCCCACACGGTTGGAGAGGCGGACTTCGAGATTTTACGTAGCCATGGATTTGATGACGAGGATATCTGGGATATCGGCGCCATCACCGCCTTCTTTGGATTGAGCAATCGAATGGCAAACCTGACAGCAATGCGTCCTAATGACGAGTTTTACGCCATGGGACGGGAGCCACGCTGATCCATGCCGGACTTTGCCTTTGAGGATCAGCTGGATGGTTTGATCGCTGGTGTGGATGAAGTTGGACGGGGCCCCTTTGCGGGCCCCGTTGTCGCAGCTGCTGTGATCCTGGATCGAACGAATGTACCGGAGGGAATGACGGACTCAAAAAAGCTGTCGTTAAAAAGCCGAGAGGCCCTTTTCGATCTGATCATCAGCTCTGCAATGGTTGGAATTGGAGAGGCCAGCGTCCCCGAAATCGATGAATTTAATATCCTGAAAGCCACTTTTCTGGCTATGAAACGGGCGGTGGAAGCCCTTCCCCAAAAGCCGGATCATCTGCTTGTGGACGGCAACCGAGATCCGAAAATTCACCCCTCAACACAACTTATAGTAAAAGGTGACAACAAATCACTCTCCATTTCGGCGGCATCCATTGTTGCAAAAGTGACACGGGATCGAAAAATGAAGGCTCTTTCTGAGCGATATCCGCACTATGGATGGGAGCGAAATGCGGGTTACGGGACAGCCGAGCATCGCAAGGGATTGTTGCAATTTGGTGTCACGCCACAACATAGGCGAAGCTTCGCCCCAATCCGGAAACTTCTGGAATCCACTGAGTCTTAAATTTAACTCTTTGCTCTAACTTACTGATTCCACAAATTTTATTGACGGAGCGAATCGGCCGACTCAGAATTACTGTCACGCGATATCAAAACCAACTGCGAAGACAGACATGAAAACCATACCGCTTAACAAGATCCTGAAAGGCGACTGCATCGAGCTGATGAACAGTCTGCCAGAAAAATCCGTGGACATGATTTTTGCGGATCCACCCTATAACATGCAACTCTCTGGTGAGCTCCGCCGCCCCGATGACAGCCGGGTCGATGCCGTTGACGATCACTGGGACCAGTTCGACAGTTTCCAGGTTTACGACCAGTTCACGAGAGACTGGCTAAAAGCCGCAAAACGGGTCCTGAAAGACAATGGAACCCTGTGGGTGATCGGCTCGTATCACAATATTTTCCGGGTCGGCGCGACATTGCAGGATCTGGGATATTGGATGCTGAACGATGTGATCTGGCGGAAAAGTAACCCAATGCCCAACTTTCGCGGCACCCGCCTGACCAATGCCCATGAAACGCTGATCTGGTGCGCCAAGGACCAGAACGCCAAAAACATCACCTTCAATTATGACGCTTTGAAAGTGATGAATGATGATGTGCAAATGCGTTCTGATTGGCACCTGCCGATTTGCAGTGGCAATGAACGCCTCAAAATTGATGGCGAGAAAGCACACACAACCCAGAAACCAGAAGCCCTGCTCTATCGGGTTCTGATGACATCTTCCAAACCCGGTGATGTGATCCTGGATCCTTTCTTTGGTTCAGGCACCACAGGCGCCGTTGCCAAGCGACTGGGCCGGCGGTACATTGGACTGGAACGAGAAGACAAATATATCGAAGTTGCGACAAAACGGATCGCCAAAGTTCAACCTTTAAAAGGGGAAGAGCTGGAAGTCACACGTGGCAAACGGCAGGAGCCAAGGGTTCCTTTTGGATCCGTGGTCGAGCGGGGACTTCTCAATGCCGGTCAGGTCCTGTTTGACAGCCGCAAACGATATAAAGCCAAAGTCCGGGCTGATGGCAGCCTGGTCGCCTCTGACATCAGCGGGTCTATCCATAAAGTGGGTGCCCAGCTGCAGGGATCGAGTACATGTAACGGATGGACATTCTGGCATTTCGACGTGGAAGGCAAAACGGTGCCGATCGACGTCCTTCGCCAGCAAGTCCGATCCGAAATGACCAACTGATCAGGGGGTCCGCCCCCTTTCATCCATATGCAAGGGGGCATGATGAAACAAACTTTACTTGGAACTGCACTTTTCCTGCTGGCCAGCACAACCATGGCCAGCGCGCTTACCTTTAATTCCGCTCAGTTTATCGGCATTGATCGTAATGCTGACAACATGATCTCGATGGAAGAGGCGCAAGGCTTTCGCCATCGGTATTTCACGACATTGGATATCGATGGGAATGGCGAGGTTTCCTTCGCTGAGTATGTCGAAGCCAATAAGCTGAAAAGTGTAAGTTCCAACCCGGATGCACCGGTTAAGATGACCGACGAATTCAAAGAGGCCGACGCCAATGGCGACAAGACATTGACCATGGCTGAATTTCTGGCTGTCGGCGAAGCACATTTCAAACTGCTGGATAAAGATGGGGACGGGTTCGTCTCCCGCGATGAGTTCGTAGCCCCCGGCCTTTAAAATCGCCTAGAGGGGCAGGCTCCCCTGCCCCTTGGACACCACCTTTACCACCTTGTTCATCAGGGTTGGCAGCGCAATATCCCCAAAACCGGTTGGCGCTATCCATTGGAGCTGATTGGACGGGCGAACCTGATCCGCCGCAACCTGATAGATTTGCGGACTGAGTTTAAGCTGAAAATGGGTGAAGGTATGAACTACCTCCTGCGCAACTGCCTGAACATTTTCATCTGCCTCAAGACCCAACTCGACCTTTAATTGACCAACCTCAGAAGGCTGACTTTCCCCTTCTGTCCAGTCCGTGGACGGAAATTCCATCATTCCACCAAGAAGACCCTTTTCGGGTCGGCGTCGCATCAGAACCTCACCTTTTTCATTCTCTATCCAAAGAACAAACGCCGATTTAACAGGCTTGACCTTTTTAGGTGCCTTTTTGGGATAGGCTTCGGCAATTTCCTGTCCGGAAACATGGCAAAGATCAGTTACCGGACATCTGTCACATGCAGGCTTTTTAGGCCGACAAATCCGCGAGCCGATATCCATCAAGGCTTGTGCATAATCACCGGGTCTGTCCTTTGGGGTTACTGTGGCGGCATGCTCCTTGATAACAGGCCGCCCCGCAGGCAAAGTTTCCTCAAGCTGAAAAACCCGGCAAATAATGCGCTCAATATTTCCATCAATGACAACGGCGGGCTCATCGAAGGCAATAGCAGCGATGGCGGCGGCGGTGTAGGGGCCGACACCGGGCAAGGTCAGCAATTCGTCCTCACTTCCCGGAAATTGCCCGCCATAATTATGCCAAACTACCCCCGCACATTTATGTAAATTACGTGCCCGGGCGTAATAGCCAAGCCCCGCCCAGGCCGTCAGCACATCATCCAGAGGAGCCAGCGCCAGATGCTTCACGGTCGGCCATTGGTCCAGAAATTTCTGAAAATACGGCCCGACTGTAGCGACTGTCGTCTGCTGCAGCATGATCTCGCTCAACCAGACATGATAAGGATCCGGTCGCTCTCCCCCTTGGCTGCGCCAGGGCAACTCACGGGCATGTTCGTCATACCAGGTCAGGATCTTTTCGGGAAATCTGTCGCGCGCGATATTGTGACTAGCCATCTCACCTGAAATTAATCATTCTTTTGAACCGTTTGGGTTCCTATATCACAAGGATCAGTCAGTCCGATAAAGAGTTTTGGAAATTTGAGAAAGTTTGCACAGAAAGCCGGGCCTCAGGCCATTGGCCGATTTATCGACAAGAATACCAAGGCAGCCCTTGTAAAGAGGGGCTTTGCCCAGGCTGACATCCTGTCCAAATGGGCGAGCATTGTTGGCCCGACCCTTGCCGGTGCGTCCAGTCCTGAACGGATGAGCTATGGCAGGTCAAAAACTCATGAGGCAACACTGAAAGTTCGGGTAGCCCCCGGCTTTGCCCCGGAATTTCAACAGTTTGAACCCTTGATTATTGAGCGAATCAATAGCTTCTTCGGATATAAGGCTGTTGCTCGTCTACAATTAATCCAGGCACCTGTAAAACTGCAGAAATCTGCGGATAAAAAGCCACTTCCAGCGCTAAATAAGGATCAGGAGGCGTGGCTCGATGCCAGCCTTCAGTCGGTCTCCGACCCGGATTTGAAGGATCAGTTGACCCGTCTTGGGCAAAAACTGGTCAGCAAAAACGCCCTGCTGAACAAGCAAAAAACAACCTGAAATCAACGAATTAACGCCTAAATTCAGAACAAGACAGAAATGTTTGAGGAATCAATTATGAAAGATTATAATTGCACAACATCTAGTATGAAAGAGTCCAAATTGAAGCTTACACGACGACATTTTGTATCATCCGCCGCCATGACTCCGGTTGCTTTTGCTGCCTCCTCATTGATTGCAGCAACACCTGCCAGAGCAGATGTTATGGAAATCCGCGAAGATGACACGATCCTCGGCGATCGGACGGCCCCAATTGCCATTGTTGAGTATGCATCCCTGACCTGCCCACATTGCGCTGACTTTCACAGGATCGTTATGCCTAGTCTGAAGAAAGATTACATCGATACCGGCAAGGCTTACCTGATCTATCGGGACTATCCTTGGGATCAGAATGCGTTCTTTGCGTCTGTCCTTGCACATACAGCAGGTGAAAAGCGGTTTTTCCCAACTTTGGAAATCCTCTATGCCAAGCAGGCTGAATGGGGCAACGCAAGCGATGTGATTGCGGCGCTGAAAGATATCGGAAAGATGGTCGGCGTTCCTGCAGCCAAGTTTGATGCAGCGCTGAAGGATGAAGCCCTTGGGGAAGCCATTCTTATGGACCGCATGGTTGCCGCCAATGAGTATGACGTGAATGCCACGCCAACGATCTTCATTAATGGTGAAGAATTTGAGGGCGATTGGGAAGAGTATGAAAACGTCGACAATTACCTCAAAGATCTTCTGTAAACCATGATGGAGGGGCCGTGAAATTTTCTCAATTACGTCTGTCCGGTTTCAAATCCTTTGTGGAGCCAACAGAATTATTGATTAAAGACGGCCTCACCGGCATTGTCGGACCCAACGGGTGCGGCAAGTCCAATCTTGTGGAGGCGCTGCGCTGGGTCATGGGGGAGACATCCGCCAAAAATATGCGCGGCGGTGCCATGGACGATGTGATCTTTGCGGGCACTACTAGCCGCGCCCCGCGCAGCTGGGCCGAAGTTACCCTGGGCTTGGACAATAAAGACCGGGCAGCACCTCCTGCTTATAATGACACTGAAGAGCTGGATATCACCCGGCGGATCCGCAGAGAAGCCGGATCTGATTACCGGATCAACGGGAAAGTGACCCGTGCCCGGGATGTGCAACTTCTGTTCGCTGATATGGCGACAGGTGCCCATTCAACAGCGATTGTCAGTCAAGGCCGCGTCGGGTCCCTCATTAATGCCAAGCCCAAAGACCGACGCCATCTGCTGGAGGAAGCCGCCGGGATTTCCGGCCTGCATTCCCGCCGCCATGAGGCAGAGCTGCGACTGAAAGCAGCTGAGAATAACCTTGAACGGGTTGATGATGTTTCCGGTCAGCTAGAAGTCCAATTGGGGAGCCTGAAGCGGCAAGCCCGGCAGGCAACCCGTTATCGCAATATTTCTGGTCATATTCGAAAAGCAGAAGCCATGCTGCTCTTTCGGAAATATGAAAAAGCAGCCGCTACCGAAGCTGATGCCCGCCAAAAACTGAAAGAGGCAAGCGATGCCGTTGCCGAACTGACAAAACAGGTAGCCCTTGCCCAAAATGCAAGCTTGAAGGCGGGCGAAGCCCTCGGCCCTTTGCGGGATGCGGATGCTGCTGCAGCGGCACAAGTCAACAAACTGACATTGCAAAAAGATCATTTGCAAACGGAAGAAGACCGCATCCTGAAAGCCCGCCAACAGCTTGAAGACCGAAAAACCCAGATTTCCAGTGATATGGAACGGGAAAAATCCCTGGAGACGGAAGCCGCCGAAGCGATAGAGGCTCTGGCGCAAGAAGTCGAGAGCTTGACCGCAACTGAGGAAGCTGAGGCCCCGACCTTAGAAACCCTCACCAAAGAAATTGACGACAAACAAGCGATCATCCGCAACCTGCAAGCAGAACTGGATGAAAAGACGGAAGCGCTCGCCGCTGCCCGCGCTGAACAAAACAGTCTGGAACAGCAACTGGCTGCTGCCACGCGCGAGAAAGAACGCCAGGAAAGCAAACTTTCTGAAATCGAAAAAGAACGGCTTGTTCTTAAAAATAGCCTTGAACAGCTGGAGAAAAATGAACCGGTTGAGGCGGAACTGAAAACGGCCCTTGAGAAATCCCAAAATCTTCAAGCAGAACTGGACGGACTGGAAAGCCAAAAGGCAGAACTGGATCAAGCGGAAAAAGACGCACGGAACCAGCTTCAGACTTCTGAGAAAAGTCTTGCTGCAACGGAGGCAGAGATCAAAGCGATCAAGAGCCTATTGGCGGCGTCTGATCAAGGAGAATGGACGGGAGTTGCTGAAGGTCTGGACGTAACTGCAGGTTACGAGACGGCGCTTGGTGCCGCGCTTGGCGATGACCTGGATGCTCCAACGGATGCGGATGCACCCGGATATTGGAGCGGCGCAGCAAAACCGGATCAAGGCTTTGCCGACAAAGTTGAGACACTAGACCAATTTGTGAAGGGTGAAAGTGCGCTAGCGGCCAGACTGTCGCAAATTGCGGTCGTTGATCCAAGTGATGTGGACGCTATTGTTAAAAGCCTGAAACCCGGACAGCGGGCTGTCACCAAAGAAGGTGATCTTTATCGCTGGGATGGGTATCGGCAAAAAGCCGGGAGCAAATCCGCTGCAGCTCTTCGTCTGGAGCAGAAAAACCGGCTACAGGATTTAGAAGAAACACAGCGGACACAGGAAGCTGCAAAAGATCAACAGGCTGAAAAACTTTCTGTTGCCGAAAGTAATGCCCAGGAGGTTAGAACCCAGGAGAAGGAAATCCGGCAATCACGAAGAGCTGTTGAGGAAGAGCTCAATCGCTTGCGCGCCCGACAAGCCGAACAGCAGCGCGCAGTTGCTACCAAGACCAGCCGACTGCAGGTCCTCAACGAACAAGTAGAGGCCCTCACTCAAGATATCAGCGACACTAAATCCCGCCAGAGTGAACTGACCCGCCAACAGGCAGAGATGAGCGATCCTGGTGAAGGACAAGCGGATCTGGACAGATTGAGAAACACCTTGCGGGAAAAACGCGAAGAGGCTGCCCGCACCCGATCAGACCTGGACCGAAAACTTCGTGATGCGGCGATCCGCAAAGACCGGATCAAATCCGCGACTCAGGAGCGGGAAAACTGGATCCGTCGATCCAGTGGCATGGCAGATCATTTTGCCCAGTTGGAAATCCGCTTTTCCAGCACTGATCAGGAACTAAAAGATCTGGAAACCAAGCCGCAAGAGCTTGAACGCCTGCGCGGCGAGTTGATGGATGAAATGGCCCGGGCAGAAGGCAAGCGCACGACTATTCGTGAACAGGTGGCAGAGGCCGAATCAGTTCTTGCCCAATGTGACGCTGCACTTCGTCAGGCACAGGACTCGCTGGCAACCTGCCGCGAAGAGCGGGTTCGCTATCAAGCCGATGTAGAACATAGCGAGGATATCCTGAAATCCCTGGCTGAGCAGATCCATGAAAAGCTGGAATGTATGCCTGACAAGATCAAGGAAGCCGGCGGCATTGAGGAGGGAGAAGAGATTCCCCCCGTTGATGTCAGTGAACGGAAAGTTGAGCGGCTGAAGAAAGAACGCGATGGCATGGGTCCTGTGAACCTGCGAGCGGAAATCGAAGCCAAGGAAGTAGATGAGCAGCTCACTACCCTTTTGGAAGAGCGTGCCGATCTGGAAGCCGCCATCTCCCGCCTGCGGCAAGGTATTGCCAGCCTTAACAAAGAAGGTCGGGAGCGGCTCCTCAACGCTTTCAAACAGGTAGATTCTCATTTTCAGGATCTGTTCAAGCAGGTGTTCGGCGGGGGTTATGCTCATCTGAAACTGACGGAATCAGAGGACCCACTGGCTGCAGGACTGGAAATTATGGCCAGTCCGCCTGGCAAACGCCTTCAACTTATGTCGCTTTTATCCGGTGGGGAACAGGCATTAACAGCAGTTGCCTTGCTCTTTGCCGTGTTCCTCACCAACCCAGCACCTATTTGTGTACTGGATGAGGTGGACGCCCCACTGGATGATGTGAACGTTGAACGCCTGTGTAACCTGCTGGATCAACTGGCAAAAAATTCCGAGACGCGCTTCCTTGTCGTCACCCATCACCCCATTACAATGGCCCGGATGGATCGGCTGTTCGGGGTTACGATGGCTGAGCGGGGAATCTCTCAACTGGTTTCAGTTGATCTGCAACGAGCCCGCCTGATGACAGAAGAGCCAGTCTAGGGACGAAGAAAGGCTGAAACTCCGCCATTTTGGGCTTTCCACAATGGTTCATTTTTCGGTGTCGTTTGCACCTTGACAGCCCGGGAGGCAGAACGTATGTTTCCCGCGCTTTGAGTAGGGGGAACACAGATGATGTTAAATTTTCGTGAATGTGGCGAAAATGACAGACTCTGACCCGGACGAGAAGAAAGAATTCAAGGCTCGACTTGAGAAAGCCCGCAAGGAACATGTAGAAAAGTCCTGGGACGGGAATTTGAAAGTTGAGCAAGGCAGTGCGTTAGGACGAGCCTGGCGTCTCTCGGTTGAGATGATAGCGGCTCTGATTGTATGCGGTGTTTTTGGCTGGATGCTCGACAATTGGTTGGAGACCCGGCCTATATTTTTGTTAGTGTTTGTTGTGATTGGCATGATTGTTGGCGTTTATAACGTAATCAAGGTTGCCACTCGAATGAACCAGGCAAATATTGATGAATAAGGGGAGTGGGCAACTGCTTCTCTTTGTGCGAAAAACAGATAAGCGGGATTAAGTATCGTGGCAGAAGGTCAGGGACTCCATATCGACCCGATGGGGCAATTCCAAATCAAACGATTTGTCGAATTGGAAGCATTTGGTGTTGATTACTCTTTTACCAATTCCTCATTGTTCATGCTGATCGTTATTGCAGCGATTACTGTCTTCCTGACATTCAGCATGCGCGGCCGGGCCATGGTTCCGGGTCGCCTGCAATCCGTTGCTGAACTTTCTTATGAATTCATTGCCAATATGCTGAAGGAAAATGTGGGGTCCGAAGGACGCAAATACTTCCCCTTCATCTTCTCTGTCTTCATGTTCGTCCTCTTTGCGAACCTGATCGGCATGATCCCTTACAGCTTCACAGTGACAAGTCATATCGTTGTGACTTTCGCTTTGGCATTGACTGTCTTCATTCTGGTAACCATCGTTGGCATCGTGCGCCACGGGTTCAAATTCCTGACCCTGTTTGCGCCATCCGGAGTTCCGATCTTCCTGATGCCGATCCTGGTTCCCATTGAAGTGATTTCCTACTTTGTCCGCCCAATCAGCCTTTCTGTTCGTTTGTTCGCCAACATGCTGGCGGGTCATGCGCTCTTGAAAGTATTTGGTGCGTTCGTGGTTGGACTTGGTTGGTTGGGAGGCTGGCTGCCGCTTGCCTTTATCGTGGGCCTGACAGGCCTTGAATTCCTGGTTGCATTCCTGCAGGCCTACGTATTCGCAATCCTGTCTTGCCTGTACCTGAACGATGCAATTCACCTGCATCACTGATTACTCAAAACGATTAGATTGTTCTTTAAAGAAGGAAGAATATCATGGAATTAGAAGCCGCTAGAATGATTGGTGCCGGCCTTGCAACTATCGCCCTTGCTGGTGTTGGTCTGGGTCTGGGTAACATCTTCGGATCTTACATCTCAGGTTCTCTACGCAACCCAGCAGCTGCACCAAAAGTATTTGGTAACGTTCTGCTCGGCTTTGCTCTGACAGAAGCTGTTGCTCTGTTCGCACTGGTTATCGCTCTGATCATCCTGTTCGTTTAATCTCTTTAACCTCATCGTTAAAGAAGACTTGAACACTAGGATTTAGGAACGGTTATGCCGCAATTAAATATTGCAGACTTTCCTCCACAGCTTGTGTGGCTGGTAATCTCCTTCGTGATCTTATACATCATGATGGCGAAGGTTGCTGTGCCACGCATCTCTGAGGTTCTGGAAAATCGTCAAGACCGTATTGCCCGGGATCTCGATGAAGCCAAGCGCCTCAGCGAGGAATCCGACAAGGCAAAAGCGGATTATGAAGCTGCACTGGACAAAGCCCGGAGCGAGGCACATGCCATGGTTTCCGAGCTGAAAGCTGACCTTGCTAAAGAGCAGGAAGCTAGCCAGGCCGATCTTGAAGCCCAATTGGCCGAAAAAGCCAAAGCTGCGGAAGCCAGTATCGCATCTGCACGGGAAACAGCACTGTCCAACGTTCGGACAATCGCTGGTGAGGCCGCGAAAGCGACTGTTGCCAAGCTGATTTCTGTGGAAGTCACTGACAAAGATGTTGAAGCTGCTGTGGAAGCAAATGCGAAAGGACGTGCCTAATGCATTATGATGCTTTTTGGGTCGCCGTCGCATTCTTCATCTTCTTGGGTGTACTTGTGTACTTCAAAGTACCAGGTGTCATTGCCAAGCAGTTGGATGCCCGCGCAGATCGGATCAAAAACGAGCTGGAAGAAGCACAGCGCTTGCGTGAAGAAGCACAAGCCATGTTTGCCGATTACCAGCGCCGTCAGCGTGATGCCCTGGCAACTGCCGAGGAAATCGTCGCTAAGGCTAAGGAAGATGCTGAAATCATCCGCAAGGAAAGCGAAGCTGAGCTTGCAGCTGCCCTGACACGTCGTCAGGAACTGGCTGAAGCCAAAATTCGCCAGGCGGAAGAAAAAGCTCTGTCAGAAGTCCAGAACGTTGCCGTTGAGATCTCCATCGCAGCTGCTGAAAAGCTGATGAAGGACAATCTCAAAGCC
Source organism: Sneathiella limimaris (assembly GCF_012932565.1). Lineage (NCBI taxonomy): Bacteria > Pseudomonadati > Pseudomonadota > Alphaproteobacteria > Sneathiellales > Sneathiellaceae > Sneathiella > Sneathiella limimaris. Next base: position 1,386,438 of record NZ_JABBYJ010000001.1, on the reverse strand, counting down.
AAGGAAGCTGGTGCGCTGATTGATCAATCTATCAAGGATCTGGGTTCCCAATTGAACTAAATTCGGTGTTCCCGTCAAAGAACAGCCCCGCAAGGTTTACCTCGCGGGGTTTTTTCTTGCCTGAATACAAGTCCCCCCTGCCCCGACACTCACGCACAAAAAAAGCCCCGCTATCTGCGGGGCTTTTCTCGTTTCTTTGATCTGACCGAGGATCAGGCTGCGTCGTTTTCCGCACTCCAACGGAGGATTGGTTTACGGGCAGCAGCCGTTTCATCAAGGCGACGACGCGGTGCAAAGTGCGGTGCCTGCTTGAAGAAGTCCGGATCATTGCTGGTCTTTGCTTTCTCAATGAGATGGCGAAGACTACCAATAAAGAGATCCAATGTTTCCTTGGTTTCGCTTTCTGTTGGCTCGATCAGCATGGCGCCATGCACGACCAGTGGGAAATACATGGTCATAGGATGATAGCCCTCATCAATCATTGCCTTGGCGATATCAAGGGTGGTCACCCCTGTATCCTTCAAGGTGCTGTCATCGAAGAGCGCTTCATGCATGCAAATCCCATCGAACGGTGAATGCAGCAGATCGTTCAAGCCGACCCGAACATAGTTGGCGTTCAGAACTGCATCCTCAGCAATCTGGCGAAGGCCATCTGATCCATGGCTCAGCATATACGCCATAGCCCGGATAAACATACCCATCTGTCCATGGAAAGTCTTCATCCGGCCAAAGCTTGCCGTGGCATCGCCGCTGACATGCTCCTGTAGCCCATAGCCATCCTTGCCATTGACGACATAGGGAACCGGCGCAAAGTCAGCCAATGCCTCAGAGAGTACAACAGGACCAGAACCCGGTCCGCCGCCGCCATGAGGCGTGGAAAAGGTTTTGTGCAGGTTGATATGCATGGCATCCACACCCAGGTCACCCGGCCGTGTCCGGCCCAGAATGGCGTTGAGGTTGGCACCATCGCAATAGAAGTACCCACCGGCAGCGTGAACCAAATCTGCGATTTTCTTGATGTCATTTTCAAAAAGACCACAAGTGTTCGGGTTGGTCAGCATGACACCCGCAACATCAGGTCCGAGGGCAGCTTCAAATGCCTCCAGATCCATCCGGCCGTCTGCACGGGCAGGCACTGATTCTACCTTATACCCACAAAGAGCAGCCGTTGCCGGGTTGGTGCCATGAGCTGATTCAGGGACCAGAATACGGGTCCGGCTTTCGCCCTTGGCATCATGAGCGGCCCGGATTGCCATCACACCGCAGAGTTCCCCATGGGCGCCCGCGGCAGGTGACATGGCAACGGCAGGCATGCCGGTGATGGTCTTTAGCCAATGGCCAAGATCATCAATCAGTTCCAGCGCCCCCTGAACGGTGCTGACAGGCTGCATAGGATGAATATCCCCAAGACCTTTCATGCGTGCCGCTTTTTCGTTAATGCGGGGGTTGTGCTTCATGGTGCAGGAGCCAAGCGGATAGAACCCGGCATCAATAGAATAATTCTGGCGGCTCAGACGCACGTAATGGCGAAGGACCTGAGGTTCCGACAGATCTGGCAATTCAGGATCTTCGGGGCGTTCAAGTCCACCAAGGCGGTTCTTCACCTTCTTAGGCGCACGCAGGTCAACTCCAACGCGTCCCTTGACCCCTTGCTCAAAAATCAGTGGCGTTTCGAGGTTGAGGGCTTTGTTACCTGTAAAGGTCCCATCCAGATCCACATTGCCAGAAGTGCCTTCAGGCCGGGTTGGACGTCCAACATTATTCAGCATTGGCGATCTCCTTCAGTGCGGCAACCAACTGGTCCACTTCTTCATCTGTATTCGTCTCTGTCACCGTAACCAGCAGCAGATTTTCAAAAGCAGCTTCACCCGGAATCAGACGGGAAACAGGGACGCCGCCCAGAATTCCCTTATCAGCAAGTGCCTCAACCGCTTTCTCAGCAGAGCCCGGCAGCTTGACCGTGAATTCATTGAAAAAACTGTCATTGAGAATTTCAAGGCCAGCAGCTTCCAGCTTTTCAGCCGCCGTGACGGCTTCGCCGTGGTTGATCTCAGCCAGTTGTTTAAAGCCAGATTGACCAAGGAGGCTCATGTGAATACTGAAAGCCAGTGAACAGAGACCAGCGTTGGTACAAATGTTACTGGTCGCTTTTTCCCGGCGGATATGCTGCTCCCGCGTTGACAGGGTCAACACAAAGCCACGGTTGCCTTCCTGGTCAACCGTTTCACCGCACAGACGGCCGGGCATCTGCCGCACATATTTCTGGCGCGTTGCAAAAAGACCGACATACGGTCCACCGTAGGACAGGGCCACACCAATGGACTGGCCTTCGCCCACAACGATATCGGCGCCCATTTCCCCAGGTGATTTCACCAGACCGAGGGAGACGATTTCTGTGACCACAACGACCAGAAGTGCACCCACTTCATGACATTTATCGGCAAGATCGCTCAAGTCCTGGAGGCGACCAAAGAAATCCGGGTTCTGAACCACAACACAAGCAATATCTTTATCCAGGTTGGCAGTCAGATCTTCGACACCATCCAGCACAGGCGCATCAGACGCGACTTCAAACTCGGTGAACTGAACGGTTGTTTCTGTCACTTCCCGGTAATGGGGATGAAGGTTACCGGAGAGAATAGCCTTTTTCCGACGGGTCGCCCGGCAAGCCATCAGAACAGCTTCTGCGCAGGCTGTTGCCCCATCATACATAGAGGCGTTTGCCACATCCATACCAGTGATCATGGCCACTTGTGTTTGAAATTCAAACAGGGCTTGCAAGGTTCCCTGACTGATTTCCGGCTGGTAAGGCGTGTAGGCGGTTAAAAACTCAGACCGCTGGATCAGGTGATCCACAACAGAAGGAACATGGTGGCGATAAGCCCCTGCCCCAAGGAAACACGGATTTTCAGATGGCGACAGGTTCTTCAGGCCATAAGCCTGCATTTTTCTGTCCACATCCATTTCTGGTGCATGGGTCGGCAGATCCAGAAGCCCTTTCAGGCGGGCTTCTTCAGGGATATCAGCGAAGAGATCATCAACAGATCCCACACCAACCTTTTTCAGCATTTCCGCACGATCCTCGGCGGTATGCGGCATATATCTCATTAGCCAAGACCTTCCACATATTCTTTATACTCATCGGCACTCATCAGCTCGTCCAGCTCTCCGGCATCGGAGATTTTAAGCTTTGCGAACCAACCGCTGCCTTCTGCATCTTCATTGACAAGAGACGGGTTGTCTTCAAGCTCGGAATTGACCTCAACCACTTCACCGCTCACCGGTGTGTAGACGTCTGAAGCCGCTTTCACGCTTTCAACAACAGCCAGGCTGTCAGATTTACCAAGAGATTGATCCATTTCAGGCACTTCAACGAAGACAACGTCGCCAAGCTGTTCCTGTGCATAGACGCTAATGCCGATAGTTGCGACATCGCCGTCAACGGTTACCCATTCATGATCTTTGGTATATTTGATGCTCATTACTCTTTTCCCCTAAAAACCGGCCCTCAGCCGCGATAATAACGTTGCTCAACAAATGGCATTTTAACAACTTTTGCCGCCCTTGGCTTCCCGCGGACGATCAATTGAATTTCAGTTCCCACAGACGACAGTTCCAGCGGAACATATCCCATGGCGATGGGGGCCTGCAGACTTGGTGCAAAACCGCCTGAGGTCACCTCTCCGATCACATTGCCGTCCAGGTCAGCAATCTCAGTATGCTCCCGAGCAGGGGCTCGACCTTCTGGCAAGATCCCGACACGCTTCATTTTCGGCTTATTGGCAATTTCTGCCAAAATAATGTCAGCTCCTGGAAAGCCCCCCTCTTCGCGGCGCCGTTTCCCGATCGCCCAGAGGAGCCCTGCAGATACAGGTGTTGTTTCAGTTGTCAGGTCATGACCGTAAAGGCATAGCCCCGCCTCTAAACGCAAGCTGTCCCGAGCGCCCAATCCGATCGGAGCAACTTCAGTTTCGCTCAACAATTTCCGACAGAGCACATCAGCAGCGGCATTCGGAATTGAAATTTCGTATCCATCTTCGCCCGTATAGCCGGACCGGGTTACAAAGCAAGGGAAGCCCCCAATTTCCATTTCCTGGTAGGTCATGAACGGCATCGTTGCGACATCTGGATTGTAGCGGGCCAGCACTTCGGCAGCTTTAGGTCCCTGCAAGGCAACCAGAGCCCGATCTTCCAGCACCTCAACAGTGACCTCACCGGAAAGAGCTGATTTGAAATGCGCAATATCCTGATCCTTACACGCAGCGTTCACCACGACAAATAGCTCTCGCGCACTTCGGCGAGTGATGATCAGATCGTCAAGGATACCGCCTGCTTCGTTCGTCAGGAAGCTGTATCGCATTTCCCCATCTTTCAGGGACTGGATATCGCCTGGAACCAGTTTCTCAATAGCGGCAGCGGGATCATCACCGCGGATAACAACCTGGCCCATATGGGAGACATCAAACAGTCCGGCAGATTCGCGGGTCTGCAGATGCTCTTTCATAATGCCATCAGAATACTGAACCGGCATATCATAACCGGCAAACGGAACCATTTTTGCACCCAATTCCAAGTGCAAGTCATGGAGAATAGTTTGTTTTATTTCAGAAATGTCGCCCATCTCTCTCTCAGTCCGCAAAGGAGTCTAAAAGCTCCCGCAAAACTGCTGCAGGAACACCCCCTCTGTCTTATGGACCTGAGAGATTTGACAGAATCTAGAGGATCCTGCTTACCCCTTCGGTGAAATCGATTACTCGATCTGCTTTCCAGAGTTTCATCCCCCTGCGGTCCGGGTGCCTGAGAGTTTCCGGGGCGGTTGCTCCTTCGGCGTCAGGCTAACCTGACTCTCCCGCAGGGATCTTCTGTATGAATGAGGAAAGATCATAGGCATGCTTTCCTTTCTGTCAAACATCTTTAGGGTCAATGTTTCGATTTACTGCCCTAGGTTAATTAATACTGTGCTTTTTCTTCGTTTGTTTTGAATCTCGGTCTAGCGCTTACTTTGTATTAACCAATTTCAGTAATGATGCATGTCAAACGATATATACCTCCACAGTAAAACAAATCTACGGTGCCATTTAATGAGACCCTCAGTCACCCCCACAGGAACCGAAAGAGTTCTTCATACAAAAGAAATTATCGTCAGTAAGACAGATCTGACCGGTAAAATCACTTATGCTAACAAGCAGTTCCTTGAAATTTCAGGATATAGTGAGGACGAAGTCCTTGGGGTTCAGCATAACTGTATCCGGCACCCGGATATGCCTCGCTCTATATTTCAGTTTCTCTGGGATCGGTTAAAGTCCGGGAACGAGGTGTTCGCCTACGTGATCAATCTTTGTAAAGAAGGCGATCATTATTGGGTGTTGGCACATGTCACCCCGTCCATGGACGAAAGTGGAAATGTCCTTGGATATCATTCAAACCGACGGGCTGTGAACCCAGAGGTTGTAAAGAATGTCATTGCCCCAGTTTATGCACAACTGAAACAAGTTGAGAATGCTGCCAGTTCCCCAAAGCAGGGACTGGCTGACAGCATGGAGGTCCTCAAAGCTTTCATCGCCGAAAAAGGAGGAAACTACGACCGCTGGATCTTCTCTTTATAGGAGCCGGCTTTCTTGAAGCAGATCATATGATCAACCCAAGACAAGTTTCCATTGGACTTTGAAAGACTGTTACCGACATGACTATTACTACAATTGCCCTAATCGTTATTGCCTTCCTAATCCCAGCAGGGGTCGCCCTGTTCTATCGCTCTAAAGCTGTTAAAGCTGCCAAAGAGCGGGACAATATGCTTCTTATGCTGGAATCAAGAGCGTCTGACTATGATGCCACTTCCGCAGTCGCATCTGGTACCGGCAGCATACTTGAGGAACTTTCCAGAACCGCAGAGGTCTGCAAAACTATATCCGAGGGGAATTTTGAGGCCCGGATCCTTAATATTGATCCGAGTGGCCCACTCGCCAACTTGCAGTGGTCTGTCAACGAACTGGTAGACCGCATTGACGCCTTCATGCGCGAGGCTGAAGCCTCCATGCAGCATGTAGTTGACCAGAAATACTACCGGAAAATCCTTGAATTCGATATGTCCGGATCTTTCAAGAAAACAGCTAACCGGATCAACGCCTGCACAACGTCTTTCGATGAGCGAACCAAACAGTTCGAGACAGTTATCCTGCAGTTCGAACAACAAATTGGTTCTGTTGCACATGCAATCTCAGAAAGCTCAAGAACCGTTCAAGGATCTGCCCACAACCTTTCAGATAATGCGGGTAGCACTGCGGATCAGGCAAAACGGGTTAGCACTGCGGCCCATAGTGCTTCTCAAGCGGTACAGACAGTGGCAAGTTCTGCAGAAGAAATGGCAGCCTCCATTCAGGAAATCGGCCGCCAGATCCAGCATTCCATGAACAATACCAATACTGCACGTGAAACAGCGCAAAGCGGCAATATCAAGATTAAAGGCCTTGCTGATGCTGCCCAGTCTATCGGTGAAGTGGTCAAACTGATTGAAGATATCGCCAGCCAGACTAACCTTCTCGCACTGAATGCGACAATTGAGGCTGCTCGTGCAGGTGATGCCGGCAAAGGCTTCGCCGTTGTTGCCAATGAAGTGAAAAACCTGGCGAACCAGACAGCTAAAGCGACAGAAGACATCAGTCGCCAGATCGTTGACATTCAGGCAGCGACCACTGATGCGGTTCAATCCATGGATACAATCAACGCATCTATCGAAGACATCAACAACGCGGTTCAGACCATTGCCACCGCGGTTGATGAGCAAAGCACTGCAACGAGGGAAATTTCACAAAGCGTTCTGAGCGCTTCCAACAACACTGAGGAAGTCTCCCAGAATATTGCAAGTGTCGAAAGTTCAGCAGATCAGACATCGTCCACTAGCAATGCCTTGTTACAGGAAGCCACAGGCCTTCAGAACAAATCCGAAGAGCTGGAACACAATGTGGCAGGCTTCCTCTCTCAGGTTCGAAAAGTCGTTTGATAGAGCCAAACCAACAGCAAAAAAACCCGCCGAAAGGCGGGTTTTTTATTGCTTAATGAATAAGTCTTAGCGGATTGTCTTCCGGTTATATTCCAGCTGTTCACCTGATAACTGGAACCCAATTACAATGGCATAGTCCGCACCTGTGCGGCCGCTCAAGATCGGGATCCGCTGGATCATTTCTTCCTGAACCGCACCGCGCTTCTGGCCCGCTGGAATTTGAATAGTCGTATCGAATACCTTCTTACTAAGAACTTTCTTGTCGCGATCGGCAATCGCCACAAAGAAAGGAACAGTTGGTGTTTCCGTATTCGCCGCGGGTCCTTTCACGACAGAGACCTGCAACAGCAGTTCAGCAACAACTAGCGCATCATCATCTTCATAAACGCATTCACCACCAATAGGCTCGATCACACCCTCAAAGGTAACGTCTACCAGGTCTCGCCCGGGGCCTTCTCTGAAAATAGTAATATTTTCCGCACCTGGCAAAACGGTCACATTCGGACATGGCAGAGGTGCTTGATCTGACCCAAACAGGTCTGTCGAAAAATTGCCCCCACAGGCTGATACAAACAAAGGTCCCATCAGGACAGCAAATGTTCTGAGCGTCTTTTTCATGACAGGTTGATCTGCCCTTTCATCTGATGGTTGCCCCTTGATCTGATTTATGTGACAACACTGGTAATCATCGGGGTTTTGATATACTAATTCGCCGAATTTAGGATGGTCTCATTTATTTAGCAACCCGGCTCTTGCCAAAGTCGCAGATAGAACCATCTACCGTTGCATTTTTGGGAACAACCCAGGTTTTGTGAACATGTCAGTACCGGAAAAAAAGCTTCTTCTAGCGGCCCCTCGTGGGTTCTGTGCCGGCGTAGACCGGGCAATCCAGATTGTTGAAAAAACACTGGAAAAATACGGGGCTCCCGTCTACGTCCGTCATGAGATCGTTCATAACCGCTACGTAGTGGAAAATCTTGAGCAAAAAGGCGCCGTTTTTGTTGATGAGCTGAACGAAGTTCCCAAAGACGCGCCCGTTATCTTTTCTGCTCACGGTGTGGCAAAATCTGTCCCGGCAGAAGCCGAAAGCCGGCAGATGTTCTATATCGATGCGACCTGTCCACTGGTCAGCAAAGTTCACCGGGAAGCTGAACGCCACGACAAGGATGGAATGGAATTGATCCTCATCGGACATAAAGGACACCCGGAAGTCATCGGCACCATGGGTCAGCTCGAAGAAGGTCGCATCTCACTGGTTGAAACTGTCGAAGATGCTGCCAGTTTTGAGCCGCGCCAGCCAGGCGCCCAACTTGCGTATTTGACACAGACAACCCTTTCCGTAGATGAAACAAAAGATATTGTCGAAAAACTGCGGGAAAAGTTTCCTGACATTGCCTCCCCTAAAAAGGAGGATATCTGCTACGCCACCACAAACCGGCAAGCGGCCGCCAAAAAGCTTGCAGAAAAATGTGACGGCATGCTGGTCATCGGGGCACCCAACTCATCAAATTCCATGCGATTGGTTGAGGTGGCCAAGAAAAATGGGTGTGAGCGGGTCAGTCTTGTGCAACGGGCTGCCGATATTCCCTGGGACCTTCTGGAGGGATGCAATGTAATTGGCATTACCGCTGGTGCCTCAGCCCCAGAAACATTGGTTGAAGAAGTCATTGAGGCATTCTCAAAACGATTTACAGTATCCATCGAGGAAGTGGTTACCAGCGAGGAGAATGTGACCTTCAAGCTGCCCCGCGTTCTGGAAAATTAATCCCGGTCTTTCAGGGGGAGAGGCGAAACCGTGGCGGTCTATACAGAAATTTCAGATGATGAACTGGATCAGTTACTAGAGCAGTACGATCTAGGTGAATTGCTGTCCTGCAAAGGGATCGCCGAAGGCGTTGAGAATTCCAATTTCCTCCTGCATACGGAAAAAGGATTTTATATCCTGACCCTCTATGAAAAACGCGTCAATGCAGATGATCTTCCCTTCTTTTTGGGGTTGATGGACCATCTGGCCACGCACGGATATGTCTCTCCTAGGCCGATTTCCGACAAGACAGGATCATCTCTGACACAGGTGGCTGGCCGCCCGGCAGCCATTATTGAATTTCTCGAAGGTCGCTCCATCAAGCGGATCACGCCCGAACATTGTGGCCTACTGGGTGACAGTCTGGCTGATCTGCATCAAAGCGCCGCCAGTTTCAAGCTGAGCCGGGACAACTCGCTGAACCAGTCCAGTTGGCAGGAGCTTTTCGATAACAGCATCGCCTCAGCGACTGATGGCATTCTTCTCGATGATGAACGGCAGGAAATTCAACGTGAACTGGATTACCTCGCCGCAAATTGGCCGACTGATTTACCATCAGGCGTTATTCACGCAGACCTGTTTCCCGATAATATCTTTTTCCTGGGCGGCAAGGTGAGCGGTGTCATCGATTATTATTTCGCCTGTAATGACTTTCTCGCATACGACATTGCCATCTGTCTTAACGCCTGGTGTTTTGAAACTGATCATAGCTTCAATATTACAAAAGCCCGCAAACTTCTTCAGTCTTATTCTGCACGGCGCGATTTAAGTCAGACAGAATTAGATATGCTGCCCCTTCTTTGTCGGGGAGCAGCCATGCGCTTTTATCTAACCCGTTTATATGATTGGATAAATCAAATTGAAGGGGCCCTTGTCAAACCCAAGGACCCTTCAGAATATTTGCGAAAAATTCGCTTCCATCAGGATGTAAAAAGCATTGCATCCTATGGGCTTTAAGCCGCGACCCTAGTCAAAAAGGGCGTCAATTTCAGCCTGGGTAATTTCATGACCTTCAGGTGTTGGGCCGCTCAAGGCAACCTCACCGTCCATTTGCAGGTCTTGAGCGATTCCTTCAAGCGCTGCAAACTGTTCTTCCCCACCCAGAATATCAATCATGGCAGCGATGCGATCTTCAACAAATTTAAGGGTTCCAACAACCTTTGAAATGCGCTGACCAGTAATGTCCTGGAAGTTACAAGCTTCGTATATCTTCATAACGGCATTACCAATAGCTTCGGTAATTTCCAGCTCTTCAGGATCCGTTGCGTTAAGCTCAAGGCTCTCGTTTTTATCCTCAATGGTCTCAACGGCGGCAAGAATGGCATTGGTTGCAGTCTCAGTATCACCGACAACAGCATCCAACTGGTCAGTCATTGCGTGAATTTTTGGTCCCTCATCCTGGCTATTAATCGAGGAAATTTCCCGACGAGTTTCCATAATGACACGAGAAAGCTCTTCCAGTTCCCGTTTAAGCTCAAGAGATTCTGCAAACTCCTTGCGAAACTGCTCAAGTAAATCCTCGTTGATCGCTGGCGCGGCTGCTTCCTGAACAGCAACACCGCTCGTAATATCCTGGCGCAGAGACTGAATTGCCTCCATGATATCGTTATATTGATCCTGACTGATACCGGCACCTGTTTCTGCCGGAGTTGCTGCAAAGCCCCCACCATTTTGCATTTGCTTCAATTCAGCGGTAAACATTTTTTTTTGCATATAAGTTCGAGAGCTCCCAAATACAGAATCCAAACAGGTCTATATTCGCATTCTGCTTATGAGCGCCTAATATAAAGTTAATTTGTCACAAATTGATGTTGCTTGATTTATCTGGCATAAGCTGTTCTTCACAATCAAAAGCAAGCGTTGAAAAGAGACAAGAGTGACTGACAAAAGCGTGACGATTTATACCGATGGAGCTTGTTCCGGGAACCCTGGTCCTGGTGGTTGGGGCGCCTTGATGGAATATCAGGGTAAAGAAAAAGAACTTTTCGGCGGGGAAGCGGAAACCACCAATAATCGCATGGAGTTAAGCGCTGCAATCAACGCACTCAACGCGTTGAAACGGGCCAGCACGGTCGAGCTTTATACCGACAGCACTTATGTGCGCGACGGCATTACCAAATGGATGGCCAACTGGAAGAAAAACGGCTGGAAAACGGCGGCGAAAAAGCCTGTCAAAAATCAGGATCTTTGGGAAGAACTGGATACAGCTATCAATCGTCACAAGATTAACTGGCATTGGGTCAAAGGGCATGCGGGCCATCCTGGAAATGAACGGGCCGATGAGCTTGCTAATAAAGGGATGGAAGATTTTAAATCAAAATAAAAAGGGGGAAGACTGATCTTCCCCCCAATACATAAAATGCCTGCAGCTCTTAGAGTTGACCAAGCAGTGTATTTGCATCAGATACTTCGAAACCACCTGTTTCTTCCAGGTTGAGCTGGCTTACGGTTCCATCATCCACCAGCATGGAATACCGACGTGAACGAACGCCAAGTCCAGCACCAGACGCATCAAATTCCACATTCATGGCTTTCGTCAGTGCAGCGTCTGGGTCTGCCATCATACGAACCTGACCAGCCTCTTGAGCCTTACCCCAAGCTGCCATAACAAATGGATCATTTACAGACAGACAAATCACTTCATCTACGCCTTTTGACTTCAACGCATCCAGATTTTCAACAAATCCTGGAAGATGTTTGGCTGAGCAAGTTGGTGTAAAGGCGCCTGGCACTGCAAAAAGAGCCACTTTCTTCCCAGCAAAAACGTCAGCAGTAGAGACTTTCGCCGGCCCGCTGGAAGTCATTTCCATCAGTTCCCCTGCTGGAATTTTGTCGCCAATTGAGATTGTCATTTTCTGTTCCCCGTACGTATATCAAATGGAGTATTTATTAGGTCTGAGATTATAGTTGTGCATACGCTTCTCAAAATCAAGAACTGCTTGAACCGCGCTTAATTCACTTTTGCGATGCCTTCTACGGCAAAACCATGGTCAAAAAACGTTGCAAACAGGTACCTTCCGCTCAAAGAGGGGGTCTTGCGAACGACTTCTGCCTTAATCAAAAAATCAGCACGTTTGTGATCTGACGCAATATTCGTCTGCTCAATTGTGAAGAAATCGCCATCCTCACCCTCCAAAATCAACACCGGATCTTTTAATGGAACGGTTGAGGTCACCTGTAATTGCAACTGACCACTCTTCGCTTCACTTAAAGCGAACCGGGTCACCAGATCAGAAGTCTTCAGGCTTGTTGGTGCTTTGTCTAAAAATGCAGTTGCCAGCAAAGATTGATCAAGACCAGAACTTGCTCCTGCCGGAATTTCCAACGCAAATTCCTGGGTCAGTGGGATGCAGATTTTCTCGCAAACACCATAGTCAACTGTCAGGCGCGCTTGAACCGGATTGGCACTGTCCTTCAACTTAACGATCAGGGGCAGGACAACTTCGTCTTCATACCCCCAGGTTAAATAACCAAAACTATCAAAAGCACTCGGCACAGGCCATTTTACAGAAACCCGTTCGATATTTTCAGACCCTTGCCAGTTAAACCTCGGTGGGATGCCAGAATCGCCGGGGCTCCGCCAATAGGTTTTCCAACCCGCCGCCAACTTTATCTGCAGTCCCAGCAGTAAAGTATTCTTTTCACCGTCTGCATATTGACCCGCTATCAAACGGGTTTTTGAGACATCAGTCTCAATCCATTCACTTGTAAAACTGGTGTCCGCTGAAACAGTTGAGGTCGGTCCCAAACCGCTGACTAGCACCAAAAGTAGAACAAAAATACCAAGTTTAATCTTCATTTTTTTGTAATTTTCACCACATGAAAAGAATAACCCTTCTATTCATGTAGTATAGTCGGGTTCAACTGTGAAGGACTATCACAATTGTGTCATCTGAACTGTCACAGAAAAGAGTAAGCGTATGAATGAAGACATCAGTAAAGATATGGAGCCAGATAAGGATGGTTATCTGGATGGTCAAATCCTGATCGCAATGCCGACCATGTCTGATCCCCGTTTTGAAAAATCGATTATCCTCCTATGTGCCCATGGTGAGGACGGCGCGATGGGAATCGTTCTGAACAAGAACCTGGACACGCTCTCCTTTGAGGACCTGCTGGACCAATTAAACATTTCCTATGAGGAATATCTTGGTGACCTTAAGGTGCATTTCGGCGGCCCAGTTGAGGCTGAGCGTGGTTTTCTACTTCACACGACCGATCATGTGCACGAAACCTCTATCATGATTGATAAGGATATCGCCCTGACCGCTACCATGGATATGTTAAAGTCTGTAGCAGAAGGAACTGGGCCGCAAGATTGCTTACTGGCACTTGGGTATTCTGGTTGGGGCCCCGGTCAGCTGGAACGGGAAATTCAGGAAAACGGTTGGCTAGTTGTTGATGCGGACACGGATCTGGTTTTTGGCAAAGCTGTCAGCTGTAAATGGCAAAATGCGATCCGGAAACTCGGGTTTGATCCAAGTGCGCTTTCAGGCGAGATCGGTCACGCCTGACGCTTTGTGAAGAGCGGCATTATGGGAATTCTCTTGCCCAATCTGATCACCTTTCAAGATCGCAAACAACAGATGATCCTGCCAGATCCCATTAATGCATAGATACTGCCGCGCCAGACCTTCAGAGGTGAAGCCAGCCTTCCTGAGCAAATTGGCACTGGGTTCATTCTCCACAAGGCAAGCTGCTTCTATTCGTCGGAGAGCATAATCCTCAAATAAAGTGGGCAAAAGCGCGCAAACTGCTTCCAGCATATATCCATTACGAACAAATGGCAGACCTGTCCAATACCCCATTGTACCCGTTTGGGAAACACCGCGCCGGATGTTGCTGAGCGTGATGCTCCCCAAAAGCTGGTCATCAGATTTTCGAAAAATGAAGAAAGCGTAGCCGTTATCTGCTTTGGCATCTGCAGAATAACGGCGCAAGCGATCGCGAAAATTTCGCCGGGTCAAACTATCAAGCGCCCAAACCGGCTCCCACGGGACAAGATGCTGGCGACTGATTTCTCGCACCGTAGACCACTGTCGCCAGTCTTCTAATACGGGATAGCGGAGATAAACCCTCTCCGCGTCAATGGTCCGGTTGCGTTCCCTGTTCCAAAAACTGTCCAGTAACATGGAACTCCAGACCTCCCGTGTTTATCGCTAGATTATGAATTCCCTAGTTAAATCTTGCCGCAAACCGATCATAGCTTTCAAGATTTTTTACAGGTCCCATTGATGCGATGGTAGGTGTTGCCCCCACAAAAAGCCTTTCCGCAACCTGCCGAAGCTGTTCAGCCGTAATTGCATCGATGGTCTCTGCAATCTCAGTCGCGGAAATAACCCGATCATAAATCAACATCTGCCGAGCATGAACTTCACAGCGGGCCGCAGGACTTTCCTGCCCCATCAACAAGCCGGCTTTATGCTGCGCTTTCGCCCGGATAACTTCTTCTTCCGTAATCGCTTCTGTCGCTTTCAAAAGCTCATCAACAACAACTCGGCTTAAGTCACCGATCTGATCTGGACCGGTCCCCGCATAAACGGTGAAAAGGCCCGTATCCGCAAAAGACGATGCAAAAGAAAAGATACTGTAGCAAAGACCGCGGCGTTCCCGAACCTCTTGAAACAACCTGGAGGACATACCGCCGCCAAGCAAACCTGCAAGGATCTGACTGGTATAGAAATCCTCATCCTTATAGGAAACACCTGGAACCGTTAGCGCGAAATGCACCTGCTCCAGATCCCGGGCTTCCCGATAGTCGCCGCCCTGATAATCTGCTGCATCCATATTCGATTGGCCATCAACGGCAAGGGCGCCGAACTTTTCAGTCGCAATCCGAACCAGTTCATCATGGTTGACCGACCCAGAAGCGCTCAATACCATTTTAGGCGCCAAATAACGGGAAGACATATAGTCCGAGACTTTCTCCCGGCTGAAGCCCCGCACACCTTCTGACGTCCCGAGAATAGATCGACCTAACGCCTGATCCGGATAGGCTGTTTCCTGTAAATGATCAAAAATTATGTCATCCGGCGTATCATGTGTTTGCCCGATTTCCTGGACAATCACTTCTTTTTCACGGCTGAGTTCTTGCTCATCAAAGGTGGAGTTTTGCAGGATATCACTCAGGATATCCACGGCGAGGTCCATATCCTTATCCAGAATGCGGGCGTAGTAAGCCGTCTGGTCGCGGCTGGTATAAGCGTTCAAATGGCCGCCAACGGCCTCAATGCTCTCCGCAATATCGAGTGCCGAGCGGGTTGTTGTCCCCTTGAAGGCCATATGCTCCAGGACATGTGAGATGCCGTTCTGTTCCGGTGTTTCGTGGCGTGCCCCTGTATCAACCCAGACACCAACTGCTGCGGTTTCAAGATGGGGCATACTGTCGGAAATGACCCGAAGACCATTATCCAGCGTTGTTACCTCTACTGTCATTCAGAACCTAACTTTCACTCCTAACGATTTAATATCCGTGCTTTACCAGATATGTAATTTTGTACAGTTTCCAAGTCATTTGGCAACGCATCAAGGCGTTCAGGCCGATCAAACAAATCCTGCATATGGGCTGGCAACTCCGGATAGATACCAGATGCTTTTTCGACTGCTGCAGGGAATTTCGCCGGGTGCGCCGTTGAGAGGGTCACCATCGGCACTGTTTTATCAGACCTACAGTCGGCTGCAACCTTAAGACCAACTGCGGTATGTGGATCAACCAGCTTTGCGCTTTCAGCCAATGTTTTCTGGATCGTCGCGAGGGTTTCTTCCTCGCTACAGGCACCCGCAGCGAAGATGACTTTATTGAGGGTTTTAAGATCAACTTCGAACCCACCATCCTCATCCAGTTGTTGCATAAAGCCGCGAACCGCACTGGCATCGCGACCACACAGATCGAACAAAAACCGCTCAAAATTACTGGAGACTTGAATATCCATACTGGGGCTAATTGTTGGATCAACCCCTTCTTTGCGATAACTGCCCTGATTGAAGAACCGGGACAAAATATCGTTACGGTTTGTGGCAACAATCAATTGTTCGATGGGTAATCCCATCTTATAGGCACAGAATCCAGCATATACATCCCCGAAGTTCCCGCTTGGAACCGAGAAAGAGATCGGACGATCCGGCCCACCTAAAGAGACTGCAGTCGTGAAATAATATACGATCTGAGCCATAACCCGAGCCCAGTTAATCGAATTAACAGCTGAGACTGCCAGTTGGTCGCGGAAATCATGATCGTTAAACATAGCCTTTACCAAGGCCTGACAATCATCAAAATCCCCTTCGATCGCAATATTATGGACATTGCCATCCAGCACTGTTGTCATTTGTCGCCGCTGGACATCTGACACCCGGCCCTTTGGATGAAGGATAAAAATGTCAACCGCATCCCGGCCCCGACAAGCTTCAATCGCAGCAGAGCCGGTATCACCAGAGGTCGCGCCAACAATGGTTACCTTCTTGCCTTGTTTTCCGAGCAGGTGATCATATAAAAGCCCCAGTAGCTGAAGGGCAACATCCTTAAATGCCAGAGTGGGTCCGTGATACAGCTCCATCAGAAAATCATTTTCTGCGAGCTGCGAGAGAGGGACGACAGCTTTGTGAGAGAAAGCACCATAGGCTTTCTCTGTCATAGCCCGAAACTCTTCACGAGAGATACTTCCCTCGACAAAAGGATAGAGAATAATCTCAGCGGCCTCAGCATAGGTTTTACCAGCCAATTCCCTGATTTCTTCATGAGATAATTGCGGCCAGGTTTCTGGGACATATAATCCACCATCCCGTGCCAGACCGGTCAATACAACCTCTTCAAAATTCAGCGACGGCGCTTCACCGCGCGTACTGATATATCGCACTTTATCTCTCCACCCACTATTTGTCTTTTGGGCTCAAAAATGAGGGAATTTCTCCCGTCAGCATATAATGTCTTTCTATACTGGCTTGACGCAAATGGACAGAGAATTCAACCCTACAGATAGCGGCTGATCAAATGATCGATGAAAGCTTGCGAGCCGAGCTCCGAGCCAGTGGCCTCCAATAGAATTTCATCGGTCGTGAGCGAAGAAGCCTTTTCATGGATATTGGTCTTCAGCCAATTCATCAATGGCTGGAACGATCCCTTTTCAATTTGCTGATCCAGATCAGGAATTGCATCAGACGCTGCCTTGAAAATCTGTGCTGCAGCCAACGCCCCAAGGGTATAGGTCGGGAAGTAACCAATTGCCCCACCCGGCCAATGGATATCCTGCATGCAGCCAAGGCTATCTGTAGGCGGTGATACCCTCAACAACTTATACATTTCGTCATTCCAGGCACCTGGCAGATCCGCAACCTTCAACCCACCATCCAGCAACGCCCTCTCAAGATCAAATCGTAAGATGATGTGCAAGGGATAGGTGACTTCATCAGCATCAACGCGAATAAAACCTCGCTCTACATGGTGATAAAGTTTCTTGAGATTATCAAATGTCCAAGCGTCGCCACCATTTCCAAAAGCCCTTTCCAGTATCGGATAAGCATAGCGGAGGAAAGGCTCGCTCCGGGAAAGCTGCATTTCTACAAGGAGCGATTGGCTTTCGTGCAATGCCATACCCCGGGCATCCCCAACCGGTTGTCCTCGCCACTCTTTCGGTAGATGCTGCTCATATAAGGCATGTCCAGTCTCGTGAAGTGTACCCATCAGGCTTTGGGTAAAGTCATCTTCCTCATACCGGGTTGTCAGGCGCACATCGTCAGGGATCCCGCCCGTAAAAGGGTGATGGCTGATATCAAGCCGCCCATGATTAAAATCAAAGCCAAGGGCTGTCATGAATTCCAGTCCAACCTCTTTCTGGTTTGGAATGGGATACATGCCTTTCGGCTTGATATAAGTTCCGTCTTTATCCTGTTTGTCCAGAACCTGATCCAGAAAATTGGGCAAAAATGCTTTTAAACCCGAAAACAGAGTTTCAATCTTTTGCTCTGTGCATCCAGGTTCATACTGATCAAGTAGCGCGTCGTAAGGGCTGAGGCCAAAGGCCTCAGATTTAACCGCTGCCAGTTTCTGAGTTAAGGAAACAACCTCTTCCAAGGAAGGTAAAAGGTCTGAAAACCTGTTTTCTTGCCGAGCGCTTCGCCAAATCATCTCACATTCGGAAGTCGCGCGGGATAAAGCCTCCACGAGGTCAGCATCCACAGCAGAAGCATGCCGCCAGTTTCGCCGCATTTCCTGTAAATTTGCCTTCTGCCAATTTGAAAGACTGCGAACGTCTTCTTCAGCCTCATCGAGCAGATCCGATAGTTCTGGAGCCGTTTGCATTTCGTGTTTCAGCACTCCAAGCAACGCCATCTGGTCAGATCGCGCCTCAGCCCCACCGTTTGGCATCATGGTCGCGTAGTCCCAACTCAATGTTGCCACGGCACCGTCAAGAGTTGCCATCCGGGCAAAGCGGTTTTGAAGATCTTCATAGGCAGACATGGGATATCCCTTATCCAGTTTTATTTTTAGCCTTACGCATCCCGTACAAACCGTAAATAACCAGCATGGCCACCGCAAGACCAAACCATGTGATCGCATATTCAACGTGATTATTTGGAACCGTAATTCGGGTCTGCCCCCCCTTTGGAAACCCTCCCGGGACGTCCATTTTATCCAGTTCAACAAAAACTGGCTCAACAGTCAAATTCAGATGGGCTGCCATAGCATCCAGCTCACCATAGAGCCAGACATTACTCTCAGCGTTGCTTTCTGGCAAAAACGAATAACTCTTTTCCCAGGGTTTCCGAACAATACCGGAGATTCGAATTTCGCCGGTGATATTACCCTCAGCTCGATCATCGGCTTCTTTCTTATATTCAGGCACCCAACCTCTATTTACCAACACGATTGTATCCGCATCAGACCGTTTGAAAGGCGTAATGATCTGAAAGCCTTTAAGGCCCTTTTCGGCATGGGCAAAAAGATGAATTTCTTTGTCATGCAGGAATTCACCCGTCAGGAAAACCCGACGATAATTCCATTCTTCGATATCATCGACCACAGAAGGCAGTTGCTGCGGCTGTTCCGCTAACTGCTGCTCCAGATTATCGAGGAGGTCTACTTTCCAGCTATAACGATTAATTTGCCAGAGACTTAACCCTAATAGAATCAAAACCAGGGGAATGGTCATCAGGGTTGGCAAAATTCCGGGGGAAAACTTTTTCATGTGTCAGGGGTTTCTTTATCTGCTTGCGTTTCATCGGCCTGGTTCTCGGCCTCTTGCTGGCTGGTAATATGTTTGTAGTGGAGCGCAATCATCACGCCTTTCAAGGGTTTCAGTAAACCCAAAGATAGGCCAAGAATTGCAGGAATCCATATTAAAAGCTGCAGCCAAAATGGCGGTCTGAACGCAAGTTGCACCCAAAAGCACAAAGCAATGACCACAAAGCCGACTATAAAAATAACAAAAACGGCCGGACCATCACCGCTATCAATCGATTTAAGATCCTGACCGCATTCACTACAGACCGGCTGTACATCGATATAGCCGGAAAACAATTTCCCCTTTCCACAAGCCGGACATTTGCAGGTAATGCCGGTGAGGAAAGGGGAAAAAACTTCTTTTGATGGCGTAGAAGACAAATCTACATCACCTTTTCCGTGGTTACGCTGCACCCCACCAGTAGATGGCAACGAAAAGGAACAGCCAAACAACGTCCACAAAGTGCCAGTACCAAGCTGCAGCCTCGAAGCCAAAATGATGGTTTGCGGTAAAGTGGCCTTTAGCTGCGCGGATCAAGCAAACCAGCAAGAAGATGGTTCCGATGATCACATGTGCACCATGGAAACCAGTCGCCATGTAGAAAGTCGAAGCGTAAACAGTTTCATCGAACGCAAATGCCGCGTGAGAGTACTCGTATCCCTGAACGATACTGAAGACAACGCCCAGAATAACTGTCAAAGTCAGACCCTGGATAAGACCTTTGCGATCACCATGCTGAAGCGCGTGATGTGCCCAGGTCACTGTTGTACCAGATGTCAACAGGATCAGTGTGTTCACAAAAGGCAAATGCCATGGATCAAAAACCTCAATGCCTTCTGGCGGCCAAACCGCACCAATTGCCTCAGTTGGGAATAACGCAGCATTGAAATATGCCCAGAACCAAGCAACGAAGAACATCACTTCAGAGGCAATGAACATGATCATGCCATAGCGAAGGCCTAGCTGAACAACCGGTGTATGATAACCCTGATGTTCGCCTTCTTTCACAACATCCCGCCACCAGGCAAAGGCTGTATAACAAAGAAGGATCATGCCAATTGTGAAAACTGCATATCCTTTGTCATGCATCCACATAACAGCACCAATAGCTGCAACGAACGCAGAAATAGACGCCAGAGCCGGCCATGGACTTGGGTCTACGAGATGATAGTCATGCTTTTTAGCGTGAGCATCTGCCATTTTTTAACTCCTGCAATAGCTCCAGTTCCCCCCAGAGCAATTAAACCAATGACCTTTTACAGATCAGTTAACCGAAGCGGAAGTATTTTCCGCCAGTTTTTTGTTTTTATCTTCATCTTCCAATGAGGCTGAACTCTCAACCACAAAGAAAGTGTAAGACAACGTAATCGTTTCGACTTCTTTCGTGTTGATATCTTCCTGAATCGCCGGATCAACATAGAATGTAACCGGCATATCAACACGTTGACCTGGTTGAAGCGTCTGCTCTGTGAAGCAGAAACACTCAATCTTGGTAAAATACTGTCCCACCTTCAAAGGTGACACATTAAAAGATGCTGTACCCGTGATCGGCTTATCAGTTGGATTATAGGCCTCATAATAGGCCAGACCAGTCTGTCCAATTTTCAGGGTTACTTTTCGTTCGACAGGCTTGAATTCCCAAGGCATATCCCGTGATGTGTTGGCATCGAAATCGATAGTGATGTCCTTATCCAGAATCACATCAGAGCCCATGTCCGCCCGCTGAGTTGTTCCACCAAATCCGGTCACACGGCAAAAGAGGTCATAAAGCGGAACAGCTGCATAGGAAAGCCCCAGCATACCGACCACAACAACAACCAGTCCAATTGCCATCCGACGCGATGTTTTGGAAGATGAACTCATATGACACCCACCTCCAGCTTCACTAGAGTAATCAGGTAAAACAGAATAACGATCGCCGCTAAAATTCCACCGACGACATAGTTCCGGGTTTTCAGGCGTTTTCTCTCTTCTTCCCGATCCATTAGATCACTCCTTTGACGATGGCTTCACCGAGAAGCAAAGCGAAGATCAAAAACAGGTAAAGCAAAGAGAAAGCAAAAAGCTGCTTGGCACTTTTCTCATCCTTCTTGAGCCAGACTTTCACGGCACCATAAAGGAATATTGCTCCAAGAATAGCTGCACCTGCGCCGAAGACTGGTCCTGCAAAACCCAGGAAATATGGTGAAACACCAATGGGCAGCAAAAGAACGCTGTAAATCAGCACTTGGCGGCGAGTAGCTTCTCGACCAGCCACTACGGGCAGCATCGGAACACCAGCGTTCGCATAATCAATATCCCGCCAAAGTGACAGGGCCCAGAAATGCGGAGGTGTCCAGAAGAAAATAACAGCAAAAAGCACAAGGCTTTCGATGCTGACGTCACCTGTTACGGCAGCCCACCCGATCATGGGAGGGAATGCGCCGGCGGCACCACCAATGACAATGTTCTGCGGTGTCCGACGTTTCAGCCACATAGTGTAAACGAAAATGTAGAAGGCAATAGTGATTGCTAGCAACGTAGCTGCAACCATATTAACCGCGAGGCCCATCAGAAGGACCGAAGCAACCGAAAGGGCTACTCCAATGCCAAGGGCTTCTCCTGCAGTTACCTTGCCAGCAGGGATGGGACGGTTCTTCGTCCGTTCCATAATCTGGTCGATATCTGCATCGTACCACATGTTGATGGCACCAGAGGCACCTGCTCCAACAGCGATACATAACAATGCTGTAAAGGCAAGGACAGGGTGAATGTCACCTGGCGCAACGGCCAGTCCAACAATTCCCGTAAACACAACAAGTGACATCACCCGTGGTTTCAGAAGGGCGAAATAGTCACTTGCCCGGGCGCCTTGATACGCCCGGGCTGTGCTGTCCTGTAACAAGCTTGTGTCAGACACAAGAGACTCCGTTTACTTACTTAACAACTGGCAGTTCATTGAACTGATGGAATGGAGGTGGAGAAGACAAAGTCCATTCCAGTGTTGTTGCACCTTCACCCCATGGGTTATCAGCTGCTTTTTCACCGCGCATAAAGGCGTGAACTACAGTGTACAGGAAGATCAAGACACCAAAAGCAGAGATGTAGGAGCCATATGATGCAATCGCATTAAAGCCTGCATAGGCATCCGGATAATCCGGAATACGACGTGGCATACCGGCCAGTCCCAAGAAATGCATCGGGAAGAAGATCAGGTTCACCCCGATGAAGGTGACGAAGAAGTGCAGTTTCGCAAGTGTTTCGGAGTAAGTAACACCGAACATTTTGCCAAACCAGTAATAGAAACCTGCGAAGATCGCAAACACGGCACCCAGGCTCAGAACATAATGGAAGTGAGCTACCACATAGTATGTATCGTGCAGGATCACATCCAGACCACCATTGGCCAGAACCACACCGGTCACACCACCAACGGTGAACAGGAAGATAAAGCCGAGAGCCCAGATCATTGGTGCCTTAAATTCGATGGAGCCGCCCCACATTGTGGCAATCCAAGAGAAGATTTTCACACCAGTTGGAACCGCGATCACCAGTGTTGCGCCCAGGAAGTACGCCCGAGTATCGACGTCCATACCAACTGTAAACATATGATGGGCCCAAACGATAAATCCGACACCGCCGATAGCAACCATGGCGTAAGCCATTCCGAGGTAACCAAAGACAGGTTTGCGGCTAAAGGTCGAGATAATCTGACTGATGATGCCAAAGCCTGGCAAAATCATGATGTACACTTCTGGATGACCGAAGAACCAGAACAAGTGCTGGAACAAGAGCGGATCACCGCCTCCATCTGGAACGAAGAAGCTTGTACCAAAGTTCCGGTCTGTCAGCAGCATGGTGATCGCACCAGCCAGGACAGGCAAAGACAGAAGCAGAAGGAAAGCTGTCACAAGAACAGACCATACAAACAGCGGCATCTTATGCATAGTCATGCCAGGTGCACGCATGTTGAAGATGGTTGTAATGAAGTTGATCGCACCCAGAATTGAGGATGCACCGGCAACGTGAAGGCTCAGGATCGCGAAGTCCACCGCCATACCAGGCTGACCAATCGAAGAGGCAAGCGGCGGATACATTGTCCAGCCACCACCGACACCATTTGCGCCCGCAGGACCTTCAACAAAGATAGAAATCAGAAGAAGACCAAAGGCAGGTGGCAACAACCAGAAGGAAATGTTGTTCATCCGCGGGAAGGCCATATCTGGCGCACCGATCATCAACGGTACAATCCAGTTACCAAAACCGCCGATCACAGCTGGCATCACCATAAAGAAGACCATGATGAGTCCATGGCCGGTGACCACAACGTTAAAGAAGTGGAAATTGCCATTGAGGAACTGGTCACCAGGGACCTGCAACTCGGCACGAATGAAGACTGACATCGCACCACCGATGATCCCCGCCATAATGGAGAAGATCAGATACATTGTTCCGATGTCTTTATGGTTTGTTGAGTATACCCAACGCTTCCACCCTGAAGGGGTATGATCGTCGTGAGCGGCTGCTGCAGTGTTCGCCATTTTCTTGCCTCTCTCTAGCCGATTACTGAATTACAGGTGCAGCGGAAGCAACTTTGGTTGCCGGCGCGATACCTGCGTACTGTTCTTTGGCCTTAACCAGCCAGTTTTCATATTCTTCTTTGCTGACCGCCTTGATCATGATTGGCATAAAGCCGTGGCGGGCACCACAAAGCTCGGAACACTGTCCGTAATACATGCCTTCCTTTTCAATCCGCATCCAGGTTTCGTTAATCCGACCTGGAACCGCATCCATTTTAACACCGAATGCAGGCAGCGCCCATGAATGAAGCACATCTTCTGCAGTCACAAGGAGACGGATATTTGTATCTACAGGAAGAACGATTGTGTTGTCGGTTGCCAACAAACGAGGCTGACCTTCTTTAAGCTGATCCTCTTCAAGCATCACGGCGTCGAAAGCCAATCCTTCATGATCGACATATTCGTAACCCCAGTACCACTGATAACCGATGGCTTTCAGAGTCATGTCAGCTTTCTCCACACGATCTCCAAAATACAGGAGCTGCATGGAAGGAATTGCAATGATCACCAGGATAATGACTGGAACAACGGTCCAAATCACCTCAATCAAGGTGTTGTGGGAAGTCTTGGATGGCGTTGGATTGGCCTTGCGGTTGAACCGCAGCACCACATAAATCAACAACCCCAAAACGAAGAGTGAAATCAGAGTGATGATAACCAGCAACAGATTGTGGAAATCATGCATCAAATGGGCAACAGGTGAAAACGCTTCCTGAAAACCAAACTGCCAAGGTTCAGGCTGACCCTGAGCCGCAGCACTTCCCATTGTCAGAACGAGAGTTGCAAGAGTTGCAACAACGCCGACAATATTTTTAACCATAGCCATCATAAGTTCCCGTCTCGAATAGCTCATTACTTCTTGTTATTTAATTCACACAACACACTTGGACAAATTTCGCATGAATATGCTTTTATAGCCAGTCTGTTCGTGCAAATCAAAAATGATTCAGATCAATTTGGTGCGGAAATTACACTATGGAATGGCAAAAGAACAAGATGCTTAGTGGAAATAAAAGCAAAGGATATGAAATCTGTTGCCAGACCAACACCCTATAACGCACAAAGAATAATAAAAAACAACAACTTAACGCAATACTGGTTTTCCATATCAGACAAATCAACTATGAAATTTACGGGTATTCATCTGTCAAGATGTGTCATTTTGTCGCATGATAACCTCGGATAAAGTGCGACTGTTTGATTCAAAATTGAAAAACTCTCCCCTCGACATTTGTATTGGCACCGCACATATTCTCAAGATAGGACCTGAAAAGGACTTTCATCGCCAGCGATTGAGTGGAGCAACACGTGACGGATAGTAAAACAGCAGACAAACTCTTTTTTGAATCAACAGGCATGGACAGGCAGGCAGCGGAGAAGATTGTTTCTGACGCCCTTAACCACGCCGATGATGGGGAGTTGTTTCTGGAATACCGCCAGTCTGAAGGATTTAGTTTTGATGATGGCCGTCTTAAGAGCGCCAGTTTCGACACAACTCAAGGATTTGGGCTACGCGCCGTTTCTGGCGAGGCAATTGGTTTTGCCCACGCCTCTGAGCTGAGTGAGCAGGCGATCGAAAAAGCAGCTGAAACTGTTCGTGCCGTCACCCAAGGCAAATCAGGCAAGATGGCCCTCGCCCCTGCTGGTGGCAATCGGGCTCTTTACTCTGATGAAAACCCATTGAGTGAAATTCCGTTTGATACCAAGGTCAAAACTCTTGGTGAAATTGACGCTTATGCTCGATCGAAAGATCCGCGTGTTGTCCAAGTATCGGCATCTTTATCCGGTTCCTGGCAAGCTATTGAAATTATCCGCTCAGGCGGTGAGCGTGCCGGAGATATTCGGCCACTCGTCCGATTGAATGTATCAATTGTTGTTGAGAAAGATGGCCGCAGGGAAAGCGGTAGCCATGGAACTGGCGGCCGAACCGGTTATGATTTTTATCTGCAGGAAGACACCTGGAAATCAGCCGTAGATGAAGCCCTTCGTCAGGCAGTTGTAAATTTGGATAGTGTGGATGCTCCAGCAGGCGAAATGGACGTTATCGTTGGTCCTGGCTGGCCTGGCATCATTCTTCATGAAGCTGTCGGTCATGGCCTTGAAGGTGATTTCAACCGAAAGAAAACTTCTGTCTTTTCTGGGCTGATTGGGGAGCGTGTTGCCGCACCAGGGGTTACAGTCGTTGATGATGGGACAATTCCAGATCGCCGTGGGTCCTTAAGTGTAGATGATGAAGGCACTGCCAGCAGCTGCACAACCCTAATCGAAGATGGCATTCTGGTTGGTTATATGCAGGACCGACAAAATGCCCGGTTGATGGGTGTGGACCCAACTGGCAACGGTCGGCGCGAAAGCTTTGCCCATTTGCCGATGCCCCGCATGACAAACACCTACATGACAAATGGCAAAGAAGATCCAGGAGAAATTCTTTCTTCCGTCAAGAAAGGCCTCTACGCCATTAACTTTGGGGGCGGTCAAGTTGACATTACCTCTGGCAAGTTTGTGTTCTCCTGCACAGAAGCCTATCTGATCGAAGATGGAAAATTAACAGCTCCCGTCAAAGGGGCGACTCTGATTGGAACCGGCAGCGAAGCTTTGAAGAAAGTAAAGGCTGTTGGTAACGATATGGAGCTGGACAGCGGTGTTGGCACCTGTGGTAAGGGTGGACAAAGCGTTCCAGTTGGTGTGGGGCAACCAACTATGCTGCTGGGCGGCCTCACCGTAGGCGGTACTGCCAGCTAGGACCTGACAGAATGTGGCGAGCTCACACTCTTCTCCTGTTTGCAGGGCTCGCCTTCTTCACTTCTGGAAACGTATATTCTGCGCCCGAAGACTGGATGCCCAGTGGCGCTCAGGTTTCAACTTCCTCCGTAGAAGTCGAATACGTTTCACCCGGGCATCAGCTATTAGGTCAAGCCCTTCTCGGCAAACTGCTCTTCAATACACCGGGTATTTTAGGAGAGCGGGCCACACGCATGGGCCTTTCCTGTAACAGTTGCCATCCGGCGGGACATAAAAATCCGAACTTTTTTATTCCTGGTTTATCCAATAAGCCCGGACATATTGATATCAGCCACCGCTTCTGGACAGATCAAGAAGACAACAAAGCTTTTGATCCTGTTGAGATACCAAGCTTACAGAATGTCAGTCAGACAGCTCCCTTTGGAACGGTGCTTGAGTTCACAACGCTTAGCGACTTTACCCGGCATGTGATCGTCAATGAATTCGCTGGCCCTGAACCAAAATCTGAGACCATTGATGCCCTAGTCACTTACATGGGTTTATTAAGGACACCAGACTCAGGCGATCAGATTGACAGCCCAATCCCCTTTGCAAACTACCTTCGTCTTTTAGAAGACCCAATTGCGGAAGGAAATATTGATAAAGTTCGACAGCGCGCCGTCCTATTGCGAGAGGAACTGGCACGGCGGGCAACACAGGGAAAATCTGAAAAACAGCTGCACCTATTGGCCAATAAACTTCGGCAACTTGCCAATGTGATGACCCGTGATCAGGAAAATGCAGCTGTTATTCTAAACGAGATGATTGAACTAGCAGAAGATCAATAAGCGTATTCACGGAAAACCTGATCGATATCACCAGCCCACTCACCATAGTATTTGGAGAGCAGTTCTTCGGCTGGTGTGATCCCGGTTTCAACCGTTGTTTTCAGTGCATTGAGGAAATGAACCTCATCCTCACCAAAGCTATCAAGGCGTTTACGCGCCTTCAGACCAGCACTTGCAATATCTAGAACCTCTGCCGCCAACTCACGCATGGTGCGCCCATCAGGGACTTTCGTTTGCAAAGCTTCTGTGAAAACGTCGTTGCGCATCTGCATCCGGTCTTCTGCAGTCCAGTTCTTAACCAGATCCCAAGCTGCATCCAGCGCGCCTTGATCATAAAGCAGCCCCACCCAGAAAGCAGGTAACGCGCATAAACGGCGCCAAGGTCCGCCGTCAGCCCCCCGCATCTCAAGGAACCGTTTCATTCGCACTTCAGGGAAAAGGGTTGTCAGGTGATTGTCCCAATCGACCAGAGTTGGCTTCTCGCCTGGCAAACCTGGCAATTCCCCTTTCAGAAAATCACGGAACGATTGCCCGGAAACATCAATATAGGTGCCGTCCCGATAGACAAAATACATCGGAACATCGAGGGCATAATCCACATATTGTTCAAATGAGAAACCATCCTCAAAAACAAATGGGAGCATACCGGTTCGGTCTGGATCTGTGTCTGTCCAGATAAAGCTACGGTGACTGAGATGCCCGTTGGGTTTACCTTCTGTGAACGGAGAGTTGGCAAAAAGGGCTGTTGCCAAAGGCTGCAAAGCAAGGCTGGTGCGAAACTTTTTAATCATGTCTGCTTCGCTACCATAATCAAGATTGACCTGAACCGTGCAGGAACGGAACATCATATCAAGACCATGGTCGCCTTTTTTCGGCATATAGGCCTTCATGATGCCATATCGACCCTTAGGCATAATTGGTGTTTCTTCGCGCGTCCATTTAGGGCTGAACCCCAGTCCTAAGAAACCAACACCAATTTCATCACCAACTTCACGCACCTGAGCCAGATGCGTATGAACTTCACTACAGGTTTGGTGAAGATTTTCGAGCGCCTCACCAGAGAGCTCAAGCTGACCCCCTGGCTCCAGACTGACAGAATGGCCCTTCATAGTCAGTGCGATCACATTGTCGCCTTCATACTGGGGTTGCCAGCCAAAGCGTTGCAATCCCTCCAGCATGGCGCGGATGCCACTCGGCCCTTCATATGGAAGCGGCTCTAGAGTCTCTAGATTAAAACCGAACTTTTCGTGTTCGGTCCCAATGCGCCAGTTTTCCTTTGGCTTTGATCCGCTTTCCGCAAATTCTACGAGCTGGGCTTTATTGGCGATCTCGGTCGCCTTTCCTGTAGCTGGTCCTGACATATCGTTTCCTTTTGGTTACCCTGCCGGTTTGAGCGCCCACTCGCCGACAATTCTTTCAATTAATAGAAAGAAATTAACGCATCAAGTCATAATACGACTATTTCACCGAAGAGTTATTCAGGTCCAGTCACCACATACGGCCTGTAAAAGGGTTAAAGAGGCGGCGACAGCCGTCTCTGCTCTCAAAATTCTAGGGCCCAATGATAGAGTGTGCGCCCCATCACAAGACATGATTTTTTCCCGCTCTTCATCTGTAAAACCGCCCTCTGGTCCGATCAGAACCGCATAGCGACCTGCACCTTTTATAGTCGCAAGTCCTGAAATCGGATCTTTTCCGTCAAATCGCTCATGGCAGAAAATCAATGGCCTATCTGCCTCCATCTCCTGCAAAGCCTTATCCAGTTTTACCAGTGGCCGGATAGTTGGAACTGTTAGCCGCTCACATTGTTCTGCCGCCTCAATCACTTGAGCAAGCATCTTATCTTCCCGCAATCGATCGGCATTGGTCCGAGTTGTCTGTACAGGGACAAGTTCACTCACACCCAGCTCTGTTGCTTTTTGAAGGATAAGGTTTGTCTGTATCTTTTTTACCGGAGCGAAGTAAAGACGGATGTCGGGTCCTGCTGACTGAGAGCGGATTTGCTCTTTAATATGAACGAGAACCTGCTTTTTACGAATATCCTGAATCTCACCCAGCCATTCACCATCTCGACCGTTGAATAGAAGCAGCTCATCACCAACGCTCTTGCGCATGACCGTTCCCACATAGTGAGCTTGCGCCTGATCGAGAGCAATTCCAACATCAACTCCAAGATCTGCATCCACAAATAAGCGAACCTGAAACTGTTTTTGCGCCATCTAAAATCCAATCCTTGATCGCATATGGCTTGATATAGCCCTAATCACTATTTGATGTCATCCGATCATTCAGGTAAACCCTAGCAAGACCAAAGTAAATTGCAGGCGATTTATGCAAAATTTCAGTCAACAGGATCAAGACCGGATCATTGCGGATGCCAGCCGCCAGAACTGGGTCGACAAATACGCGCCGGAAAATATCCAGCCCTATCTGAAGCTGACCCGGATTGATCGGCCCATTGGGACATGGCTCCTATTGTTTCCTTGTTGGTGGTCACTCGCCTTGGCAACTCCTGCTGGCGCCTTTCCGGATCCGAAGCTGTTTTTACTTTTTGCTGTTGGCGCTCTTGTCATGCGAGGTGCAGGTTGCACTGTCAACGATCTTGCCGATCGCGATTTTGATGGCAAGGTGGAACGGACCAAAAAGCGCCCTATCCCAAGTGGACAGGTCTCGGTTCTCCAAGCCTTCATCTGGCTGGGAATTCAATGTCTGATCGGTCTTGTCATCCTGCTGCAGTTCAACTTGTTTGCAGTCTATGTTGGTATTTTTAGCCTGGTTTTTGTTGCCATATACCCTTTTGCCAAACGCTTTACCTACTGGCCGCAATTCTTTTTGGGTCTTGCCTTTAACTATGGCGCCTGGCTGGGCTGGGCTGCGGAGCGGGGTGAACTGGGTATCGTCCCCCCTATTCTTTATGTGGCGGGTATATTCTGGACCCTCGGCTATGACACCATTTATGCCCATCAAGATAAAGAAGATGATGCATTGATCGGAGTAAAATCCACTGCGCTAAAATTTGGGGAAAGCACGGTTCATTGGCTGACTGCGTTCTATACCCTGACAATTGCGTTGATTGTCATGTGTGGCTTATTGATGCAGTTGTCCCTTAGCTTCTACATCATAATGGCAGGAGCGACTGCGCACTTAATCTGGCAAATCAAGACGCTGGATATTGATGATGGGGATCGTTGCCTTATCCTCTTCAAGTCCAACAAAATATTTGGTGCCATCGTACTTTTCGCTATTGTAGCTGGAAAATTTAACCTGCCACTATGAGGATTTCGGCATGCCTTTCGCCTCTCTTCGGGATTTCATGGCTCAGTTGGAGCGTGAAGACAAATTGGTTCGGGTCAGCGAGCCCGTTTCCACCGATCTTGAGATGACGGAAATCCAAACCCGCTTGCTTGCCGAGGGGGGACCCGCTGTTCTCTTCGAAAATCCAGTTAACGAAAAAGGCGAACCGACCAACATGCCAGTGCTGGTGAACCTTTTTGGAACCGTCGATCGAGTAGCCATGGGCATGCAACGAAAGCCCGAGGAGCTTCGCGAAGTTGGTGAGACTCTTGCATTTTTGCGCCAGCCAGAACCACCTGCAAACCTGCGCGAAGCCATGGGTATGTTGCCGGTTTTGAAAACGGCTATGACCATGCGGCCAAAGACAACCCGTTCGGGCCCCTGTCAGGAGGTTGTTCTGACCGGCGATGACATCGACCTTGATAAGCTGCCAATCCAGACCTGTTGGCCGGGAGAGCCCGCCCCCCTGATCACGTGGCCGCTGGTCGTCACGAAAGGTCCCAGCAAAGGCAAAGAGGATAATTTTAATCTCGGCATCTATCGGATGCAGAAATTAGGTAAAAACAAAACCATCATGCGGTGGTTGAAACATCGCGGCGGCGCCCAGCATTTCCAGCGTTGGAAGAAAGAAAAAATTGAGCCGCTTCCAGTTGCGGCCGTGATCGGCGCAGATCCTGGAACCATCCTTGCCGCGGTAACACCGGTACCGGATACACTATCAGAATATCAATTCGCTGGTCTTTTGCGCGGCCAGAAAGTCGAACTGGTGGATTGTAAAACCATTCCCTTAAAAGTGCCGGCATCAGCTGAGATTGTCTTGGAAGGCCATGTCTCTTTAGAGGAGTATGCTGATGAAGGCCCTTATGGAGATCATACAGGGTACTACAATTCAGTAGAACCATTTCCAGTGTTTACCATCAGCGCAATTACCATGCGCAAAAAACCTGTTTACCTGTCAACGTTCACAGGACGCCCACCGGATGAGCCAAGTGTTTTAGGGGAAGCCCTCAATGAGGTTTTCATCCCGCTTTTGCAGCAGCAGTTTCCTGAAATTGTGGATTTCTGGCTTCCGCCGGAGGGATGCAGTTACCGAATTGCCGTAATTTCTATGAAGAAGGCTTATGCAGGGCATGCGAAAAGAGTGATGATGGGAGCTTGGTCATTCCTCCGCCAGTTTATGTACACAAAGTTCCTGATTATTGTGGATGATGATATTGATGCCCGCGACTGGAAAGATGTGATGTGGGCAGTCTCCACCCGTATGGATCCGGTTCGTGACATCACAACCATTGAAGGCACACCGATTGATTATCTGGATTTCGCTTCCCCAGAATCTGGGCTTGGCGGGAAACTTGCTCTTGATGCCACAAATAAGCTGCCCCCAGAAACACATCGAGAATGGGGGGAGAAAATCCAGATGGACAGCGAAGTTGTAGATAAAGTCAGCGATATGTGGGAGCGTTTGGGCCTTCCCGGGAGCGGCAAGCCCATATGGAAATAACCTATATTACTGACCCCATTTTTTACATGGCCGCTGTTCCGGCCATGCTGATCGTTGGCATTTCAAAAGGTGGTTTTGCCGGGACCCTTGGTATGCTTGGGGTGCCTATTATTACCTTGGTTATCTCCCCCATTCAGGCAGCGGCGATTATCCTGCCAATCCTCTGTACTATGGATATTCTGGGCTTAATCGCTTACCGACGAAAAGCAGATTGGGTCAACCTGTCCTGCATGGTGCCTGGCGCTATTGTCGGAATTTTCTTAGGCGCCGTTTTCTTCAAATATCTGAATGATGACTTCATACGGATATTAGTCGGCGTGATCGCTCTGTTATTTACACTAAACCATTGGCTAAAAATCAAAATCGCCAAGGGGGAAGTAGGTCCGAGCTTCCTCAAAGGTAGTTTCTGGGGAAGCCTTTCAGGGTTTACGAGCTTCATTGCCCATGCGGGCGGGCCACCACTACAGTTTTACATGCTGCCCCAGAAAATTAACAAGACACTATTTGTTGGAACTTCAGTCTGGTTTTTCTTCATCATCAATTACGTGAAGCTGATCCCTTATGCCTATCTGGGGCAATTTTCGACTGAAAATCTGGGAACATCGCTGCTCCTTGCACCTCTCGCCCCAATTGGCATCTGGCTTGGGGTCAAGTTACATAAACTGGTCCCGGAGGAGCTTTTTTATAAACTAGCATATGTTTTGCTGTTTATTACCGGTTTAAAACTCCTTTGGGATGGGCGCGCGGGCCTCATTCAATTTTTCTGATTTTATTTTCATTGGAGGCTTCTTACCTTATAAGAAGAACAAGACCTTCAATCATGCCGAGAACTCATGCCTGATCATAAACAAAACGAACAAAATTCGCTTAATATCCTGGAAGATCTTATTGCCAAAGGCCTAAACAAAGGCGCCGAAGCAGTAGAGGCTGTCCGCATACAGGGAGCTTCGACCAGCATTTCCTATCGCCTTGGCGAAGTTGAGGAAGTGGAAAGATCAGAAGCTCATGACCTTGGGCTTCGAGTTCTCATCGGCAAAAAACAGGCTTTTGTCTCCTCCAATGACACGAAACCTGAGCTGCTGGATGAGTTAGTGGACCGCGCCATCTCCATGGCTAAAAACATGCCGGATGATCCTTATTGTGACATTGCTGATCCGGCCCTTCTGGCAACCGATATTCCAGACTTGGATCTTTATGATGCGACCGAATGCAGCCCGGAAGAGCTGGAAGAAAATGCTCGCATTGCAGAAGAAGCTGCAAGGGCCGTGGATGGCGTTACCAATTCAGAGGGTGCATCCTCCAGCTTTGGTCACAGCTCAGTTGCGCTTGCCTCCTCAAACGGGTTTCGGGGTACCTACTCCGGCTCCAGCTATTCAGTCGGTGTCTCCGTAATTGCAGGAGAAGGCACGACGATGGAGCGGGACTATGACTATGACAGCAAGCGACATTATTCAGATCTGAGAACTGCGGCAGAGATAGGCAAAAGTGCGGGTGAGCGAGCCGTTAAAAATCTAAACTCCCGAAAAATGCCGAGCGCTCATGTCCCCGTTGTTTATAGCACCCGGGTTTCGGCCAGCCTTCTCAGTCATTTTGCCGGTGCCATTTCCGGTGCGGCTGTGGCGAGGGGAACCAGTTTTCTCAAAGACCATATGGACAAACCAGTCTTCGACGAGAACATCACGATTGTTGATGACCCCCACCGCATTCGTGGGATCGCCTCCAAGGCTTTTGACGGCGAAGGTGTCAAGAATGAGCGTTTGAACCTGATTGATCAGGGACGCCTGACAACTTGGATCCTCAATACTTCCTCTGCCAAGCAACTGGGTCTTCAGACCAATGGGCGGGCAACACGGGGTACCTCATCCCCTCCCGGCTCCTCCACAACGAACCTTTATATGGAAGCAGGTGACCTCAGCCTTGAGGACTTAATCAAGGACATCAAGTCGGGTCTTTATATCACAAGCCTGATCGGGTTTGGCGTTAATGGTGTTACCGGTGACTATAGCCGGGGCGCCTCTGGCTTCTGGATTGAGGATGGGGAAATTGCATTCCCTGTCTCTGAGTTGACGGTTGCCGGTAACCTGAAAGACATGTTCAAAAACCTAACGCCAGCCAGCGACCTGGAATTCCGTTTTGGCACTAATGCCCCCTCCATTCGGGTTGAAGGCATGATGGTGGCTGGCACGTGACCCACCGATACGCCAAGGAAGAAGAAGAGCTTATCAAGGCCGTTCGCGCTGCCGGGGAAATTGCCCTGAAATACTTTCACGGCGATGTCAAAAGTTGGGATAAGAAGCCCGGCGACCCGGTGAGTGAGGCAGATCTGGCAATCGACACATATCTGAAAGAACACCTGCTAAACTCTCACCCTGATTACGGTTGGCTGTCAGAAGAAACAGCTGATAATCCAGCGCGTCTTCACAAAAGTCGCTTATGGATAGTTGATCCGATTGACGGCACCCGATCTTTCATCGCGGGTAAGCCAGAGTTTACAATTTCTGCAGCCCTGATTGAGGATGGAAAACCCGTTGTCGCGGTTCTTTTTAACCCGGTTACCGAAGAATTCTTTGAAGCGGTTGTGGGTCAAGGATCTTATCTAAACGGTGAATTGCTGCGCTGTAGCGATCGATCCGACTTAGAGCACAGCAAGCTTTTGGCTAGCCGAAAAGCGTTTGAATGGCATAACTGGCTCGAAGATGTACCGGGCGCCAAGTTTGATCATTTAAACTCAATAGCCTACAGGATCGCCGTCGTCGCCAACCAGAATTATGATGCATCCCTTTCCCTCTCTGCAAAAAGTGATTGGGACATTGCAGCGGCTGACCTCATTCTTTCCGAGGCTGGCGGCATTTCAACAACCTCAAAAGGCGGCGAAATCCAGTACAACCGGGAAAACCCGGTTCATGACACGGTCATTTCAAGTGGCCAATCCCTACATCCTGCATTGATGGATCTCTTGAAAGATTTCACGCCAAAAAGCTGAAATCTGTCAATTAGTGGCTGGTAATTCAGGGAGTAAAAGTTCTGGATCCAGGCGCTCTTTAAACCAGTTGAGCCGCCAATCCAGATGCGGGCCGCTGGAGCGACCTGTCGAACCGATCTCTCCAATCTTTTCGCCTTGGCGGACGAAGGTTCCCGGCTCAACCGTGAGCTTTGAGAGATGGGAATAAACTGAGACCAAGCCAAACCCATGGTCAATCATGATGGTCCCACCTGTGTAGTAGAGGTCTTTTTCCGCCATCCGGACCATGCCGTCAGTTGTCGCAACCACTTCGGTGCCCACCGGAGCGGCTACATCAAGCCCAAAATGAGGTCGCTTTGGGATCCCATTGAGGACCCGCTGACTACCGTAAACACCGCTCACCCGGCCCTTGGCCGGCCATATCCAGCCGGAATTAAACCAATTTTCCTCTGTAAAGATAGCTCGAATACGGGCGATTTCTGCATTCTCTTTGCGGATACGGGCAATCACATCAGGCTTTGGCGTCACCTTGGAAGGCGGCAATCCATCAATCCGCTCAACTTTATATTTTCGGGATTTGATCTCCAGCGTACGATTAAGTTCCTCCCCGGTCGGAAGGACAATTTTTAAGTCAGCAGAAGGTCTATGATCGCGGCCGAAACCGAATACAAACTGCCCTTTACTGGAGACTCGCACAGGCTCACCTTTCAGATAAACCTGGGCGGCAGGATCCGTTTTCCCAAGCACCATGCCACCTTGGGTAAGGTTGCCCTGCAACTCAATTCGCTCATCCGCCTGCACCCACCCAGCTAAGGTAAGAAAACCAAGCACCACAACAGAAAATGCTAATTTCATTAGTGACATTAGAGAAGTGTCCCTTGTTCTGGCTTTTCAACCTTGGTGGGCTTTGATTTACGGCTGGGTGTCGCCTTTACTTTTCGAGCTGCAGCGTCACCCTCCTCAAACCGTGCCTGGCGGGTGTCATCCACAAATTCAACAGTGGCAACCTGACCCGCCACTACACCTGCTGCGGATGAAATTACCTGACCATCCTCACCTTTCACAATGGCGTATCCGCGAGAAAGAACCCGTTTAAAGGAGAGGCTCTCCAACAGTCGAGTTGCAGCCTTCAATCGATCTTCTGAACGGGTCCCAATTGTGCTCACAGCGCGCTGCATTCGCCCGCCATATCCGTCCAATCGCTCCAAACTTTGATCAATACCCCGGCGTAAGAGATCTGGCCGCAGTCGACCCTGCACTGACGTAAATTGCTGTGCGCGTAGATTGACAAGGTTCATCATATTGCTTCTGAGACGGCTTTCCAGATGATCCAAATGCTGGGTTTTCTCCAAAATCATGGATTGCGGGTCCCGAAGTCCTCGCGATAGACCAGAAAGGCGCTCTTTTTTATCGGAAATGGAGCGCATCAGGCCCCGGCGAATACGACGATCCTGATCCTCAACATACATCAATAATTCTGATCGGACGGGTACAGCCATTTCCGCTGCAGCGGTCGGGGTTGGAACACGGCGGTCAGAGACATAGTCGATCAAGGTTGTATCCGTCTCATGTCCCACAGCGGAGATAACCGGTATCTCGCATTCAGCGACCGCCCGAACAACTTCTTCTTCATTAAAAGCCCATAGATCTTCAAGACTACCGCCGCCTCGGGCAACAATTAACAAATCGGGCCTTGGAATATCACCGCCTACCTCGATCTCACCAAAGCCCCGAATAGCGGCTGCAATCTGACCAGCTGCTGTGTCCCCCTGCACAAGAACAGGCCAAAGGAGAACATGGCTTGGAAAGCGATCTCGCAAACGATGCAAAATATCACGGATCACAGCCCCTGTTGGGGACGTCACAACGCCAATCACACTTGGCAGATAGGGAAGTGGCTTTTTTCTCTCTGGCGCGAAAAGCCCCTCAGCGGCGAGCTTTTTCTTTCGCTCCTCCAGAAGTGCCATCAAGGCGCCAACGCCAGCTGGCTCCATACTGGTGATCACAATCTGATATTTGGAACGCCCAGGATAGGTTGTCAGCTTGCCGGTACAGACAACCTCCAAGCCATCCTCGGGTTTGAATGTCAAGCGTCCAGCAGTCCCCTTCCACATAACCCCGTCGAGAACCGCATTTTCATCTTTTAACGCCAAATAGACGTGACCTGACGCTGCCCGTTTCAAGCCAGAGATTTCTGCCCGGACCCGAACGTGACCAAACTGCTCCTCGACGCTTCGCTTCAAAGCCCCGCTGAGTTCCGAAACTGTAAATTCGTGAATATTGCTGCCTGCTTCGGGAATTTCTGACACGACCTCACCAATCGCCTGTTTGTTTCATCATAGGGGTATGCTACAAGCTTACACGCTCATGTCGAGATGTCGAAACAGGAAAATTACACGTCGGAAGAATGAAGGTACTGGTAATCGGATCGGGCGGCCGTGAACACGCTCTTTGCTGGGCTTTAAGCAAATCACCCATGATCAACGAGCTGATCTGCGCACCCGGAAATGGCGGCATTGAAGAAGTTGCCACCTGCATATCTCTGAACGGAGAAGATGTTTCTGCGGTCGTGCAATACTGTCAGGAAAACAGCATTGATTTCGTTGTTGTAGGCCCAGAAGCACCACTTGTTATTGGCCTAGTGGATGCCTTGAAAACTGCTGGTATCCCGGCATTTGGCCCGACTGCAGCCGCAGCTCAACTGGAAGGTTCTAAAGCCTTCATGAAAGATCTGTGCCGTAAGTACCAAATCCCGACCGCCGCCTATGAGCGCTTTACAGATTCAGCCTCAGCAAAAGCCTATTTGCAAAACCAGAAAATCCCGATCGTCATCAAGGCTGATGGCCTTGCAGCTGGTAAAGGTGTTATTATCGCCGAAAGTCTGGCGGAGGCTGAAAAAGCTGTCGATGACATGTTTGGGGGACTCTTTGGCTCCTCAGGCGCAGAAATCGTCATTGAAGAATTTATGGAAGGTGAAGAAGCCAGCTTCTTTGTTCTTACCGACGGGAAATCTGTTCTACCGCTTGCCACGGCCCAGGATCACAAACGGGTTGGCGATGGCGATACAGGTCCAAATACAGGCGGTATGGGCGCCTATTCACCAGCGCCTGTCATGACTGAGGAAATGATCAACCAGACACTGGAGCGGATCATTAAACCGACTGTCGCCGCGCTTGAAGCTGAGAACGCCACTTATACAGGGGTATTATATGCTGGTCTGATGATTACATCGGAAGGGCCCAAGCTGATTGAATATAATGTGCGCTTTGGTGATCCAGAATGTCAGGTATTGATGGCCCGTTTGACAAGCGATTTGCTACCAGCTCTTATGGCAACTGCTGACGGCACACTGGATAAAGTTTCCCTTGATTGGGCCGAAGATGTCGCAATGGTTGTTGTTATGGCGGCAAACGGATATCCCGGTTCCTATGAGAAAAATACAGAAATCAAGGGTCTAACTAAAGCCAATGCCCATGA
The DNA here is from genome assembly GCF_012932565.1 of Sneathiella limimaris. Lineage (NCBI taxonomy): Bacteria > Pseudomonadati > Pseudomonadota > Alphaproteobacteria > Sneathiellales > Sneathiellaceae > Sneathiella > Sneathiella limimaris. Next base: position 1,348,055 of record NZ_JABBYJ010000001.1, on the reverse strand, counting down.
TGATGTCATCGTTTTACATGCGGGCACCAAAAAGGAAGGTGATAAACTTCTCGCCACAGGTGGACGTGTATTGGGCGTCACGGCGCGCGGAAAAACGGTTACCGAAACTGCTGAAAAAGCATATGCTGCTATTAGGGAGATTGATTGGCCTGACGGGTTCTGCCGAAAAGATATCGGCTGGAGGGCCATCAAACGCGAAAAATAAGGCGGCGCAATAATAACAAGAAGGAAGAAACATGACGGATTCCTCAGCACAATTTTCAGGCACGATGGAAGTCCAGGAAACTCACAAGCTGGATGAAGCAGCCCTTGAAGCCTACTTGAAAGTAAATATTGAAGGCTTTGAAGGTCCGCTGGAAGTCCGCCAGTTCAAGGGTGGACAATCCAATCCCAGTTATTTTCTGGTCACGCCAAAACAAAAATACGTCCTTCGGAAAAAACCACCTGGAAAATTGCTACCTTCCGCCCATGCGGTTGATCGGGAATATAAGGTCATCAAGGCCCTCGGACAAACGGATGTTCCTGTTCCAAAAGCCTACACACTTTGCGAAGATGAAAGCATTATCGGTACCATCTTCTATGTGATGGAATTTGTCGATGGAGATGTGGAATGGGATCCTGCCCTGCCCCATTTCACCAACGAGCAACGTTTCGCAGCCTTTAACTCCATGAATTCTGCGCTCGCCAAACTTCATATGGCCGACTACAAGGCGATCGGGCTTGAGGATTTTGGCAAACCGACAGACTATCTTGCCCGGCAGATCAATCGTTGGACGAAACAATATAAGGCATCAGAGACTGAAACGATTGAGGAAATGAACCGCCTTATGGAGTGGTTACCTGAAAATATACCCGCGGGGGATGAGACGTCTGTAGTTCATGGTGACTTCCGGCTCGACAATGCGATTATCGATCGTGACAGCAAGGAAGTCATAGCCATGCTGGATTGGGAACTTTCCACGCTGGGTCATCCACTTGCCGATTTTTCATACCATTGCATGACTTGGCGGCTGGAGCCTGAACTTTTCAGAGGTTTAGGTGGTCTGGATCTCAAGTCCCTCGGGATTCCAACCGAAGAAGAATATGTGCGCATGTATTGTGAACGGACAGGTCGAGAGGGAATTGAAAACTGGGATTTCTACATGGCCTACAACATGTTCCGCCTGTCAGCTATTTTACAAGGGATTATGGGCCGAGTGGTTGACGGAACAGCCTCCAGCGCGCACGCTGTTGAAATGGGCAAAAAGGCCAAGCCTCTTGCCAAAAAAGGCTGGCAACAGGTAGAATTAATCCTCAACGCCTAAAAAACGAAAACAAAAAAGATCGGGGAGACGAATGGCGGATACTGGTGATGTAACACCTGTGCGCGACGCACATAAATTTGATGAAAATCGCTTGGCTGACTATATGCAAGCGCATGTAGACGGCTTCAAGGGACCTTTAAGTGTAGAACAATTTGAAGGCGGGCAATCCAATCCGACATTCCTTTTGAGGACACCGGATCAGGAATATGTCATGCGCAAAAAGCCGCCAGGAAACCTTCTGCCGTCTGCCCATGCCGTGGATCGGGAATACCGGGTTATGTCCGCACTTCAGGAGACGGATGTCCCTGTCGCAAGAACCTATGCCCTTTGTGAGGATCCAGAGGTAATCGGCACAGCCTTCTATATTATGGAAAAAGTTGCAGGTCGGGTGCTTCGCAAACCTGAACTCCCTGGCATGGACCCTGCTGAGCGATCAGCAATTTACGATGCCATGAACGATACCCTTGCCAAGATGCATAATGTAGACATTGATGCAGTAGGCCTTGGCGATTTTGGCAAAAAAGGAAATTACTTTGAGCGCCAAATCGGTCGCTGGACCAAACAATATCGGGCCTCGGAAACAGAAACCATTCCGACCATGGAAAAGCTTATCGAATGGCTTCCTGAAAATATGCCAACCAAGCTTGAGAACACGATTTGCCATGGGGACTACCGGCTTGAAAACATGATCATTCATCCGACAAAACCTGAAGTCGTGGCTGTGCTGGATTGGGAGCTTTGTACGATCGGACATCCTTTGGCTGACCTTGCCTATAACTGCATGACTTACCATTTCATGCACCCATCGGCAGGCGGATTGGTGACGACCAACTTCAAGGAAAGTGGTATCCCGTCAGAAGAAGAGTATATCGCTGCTTACTGCCGTCGCACGGGTCGGGATGGAATTGAAAAATGGCCTTTTTATATTGCCTTTTCCTTCTTCCGCCTGGCCGCAATTGTACAAGGAGTTTACAAACGCGGACTTGACGGTAATGCCAGTTCAGAGAAAGCCAAAACCTACGGCACTTTTGCACGGATGCTGGCAGATCTTGGCGCTAAAAACATCTTGTTGGCTGAAAAATAGGTAAGTTTCCAGTTCTGGAAAAACCAAAAGGCCGGAATTTCCGGCCTTTTCTTTTTTACTGGGCGTGCGCTTCCGCTTCAGCCTCTTTTTCTTTCACCCGTAGGTCCATCCAGTTCTGCAGGCACTGCCCCGTGCTCATGACGGTTCCAGCCGCGCCCCCAAGACCAGAAATACCGGGTAAGCTTGCGAACTGGGTCAAATCCTGTGTCAACCATTCGCAAGGATCAAGACTGTTATAACGATATTGAAAGCCACCAACTACGATGACAATTGCGGCTAAAAACCAGCCTGCGGTCTTGACCATTCGATAGATATCCTGAAAAGAACTACTCAGACAAATTCTGTATATAAGAGCGTATGTTGCATTGCAAAAGAAAAAGCCCCTGAGGACCTCAAGGACTTCTTCTAATTCCTAAATGTGATCAGATTTTGAAGTTACAAGGATCACATATATTTCTTCAATTCCAGACGACCGATCTGGTTGCGATGAACCTCATCTGGACCATCTGCCAATCGCAATGTCCGGGCTCCGGCATAGGCTGCAGCAAGACCAAAATCACTGGTGACACCACCGCCACCATGCGCCTGAATTGCCCAGTCGATAACCTGGCAAGCCATATTTGGCGCGACAACTTTGATCATGGCGATTTCAGCTTTTGCCTGCTTATTGCCAACTGTGTCCATCATATAAGCCGCTTTCAGCGTCAGCAGCCGTGCTTGCTCGATCATGGCACGGGATTCGGCAATCCGTTCAAGGGTAACTGTCTGTTCTGACACCTTTTTACCGAAAGCAACACGAGAGCTTACCCGTTTACACATTTTCTCAAGTGCACGTTCTGCAACACCGATCAGGCGCATGCAATGATGGATCCGTCCTGGGCCAAGACGCCCTTGGGCAATTTCAAAACCACGGCCTTCACCGAGCAAAATATGATCAGCGGGAACACGGACATTTTCGAAGTCCACTTCTGCATGACCATGTGGCGCATGATCATATCCAAACACAGGCAGGAAACGCTTAATGGTAATACCGGGTGTATCAAGCGGAACAACAATCATGGACTGCTGGTTATAGACGGCTGCGCTTTTATCGGTTTTTCCCATAAAGATAAGAACTTTACAGCGAGGGTCCATAGCGCCGGATGTCCACCATTTGCGACCATTAATGACATACTCGTCACCATCACGAATAATGTCTGATTCGATGTTCGTTGCATCCGAAGAGGCAACCCGAGGCTCGGTCATGGCAAAGGCTGAGCGAATCTCGCCTGCCAACAATGGTGTAAGCCAGCGCTCTTTCAGCTCTTCAGAGGCATACCTCTCCAACACTTCCATGTTGCCAGTATCTGGTGCTGAACAGTTAAAGACTTCTGGTGCGAAGTGAACCCGTCCCATGATTTCACAGAGCGGCGCATATTCCAGATTAGTTAGGCCCGCACCGCGATCACTTTCTGGTAGAAACAAGTTCCAAAGACCTGCGGCCTTGGCTTTTTCTTTCAGCTCCTCAACAATCGGAGTGGGCTGCCAACGATCGCCTTCATCAACCTGCTCTTCAAAGACTTCTTCATTTGGATAAACATGTTCATCCATAAACGCCTGAACGCGCGCTTGAAGATCCTTCACTTTATCAGAATATTCGAAATTCATTTTTCTCCCCTTTATTCTTGTTTTTTATTTCTAGATTTATCTTACCGCCGGGCGGCGAAAAATTCTTTCAGTAGTTTAGCGGCCTGAGCCTCTCCTACGCCACCATAAATTTCAGGTTTATGATGACAAGTTGGATGATCAAAGATACGAGGGCCATATTCCACCCCGCCGCCTTTAGGGTCAAACGCCCCAAAATAGACTCTTCTCAGCCGGGCCAGCGAGATGGCAGCCGCACACATCGGGCAAGGCTCAAGCGTAACATAGAGATCGCAATCCACCAGCCTTTGACTGCCGACCATGTTCGCCGCAGCACGAATAGCCAGCATCTCAGCATGTGCTGTTGGATCGAACCGGTTTTTCATCTGATTTCCGCTACGTGCAATCACCCGACCTGTCTTGCTGTCCACAATAACAGCACCAACAGGCACTTCACCGCGCTTCGCGGAAAGCTCTGCTGTGTGCAGCGCATCTTCCATATAGTTGGTTAACTCGAAATCCATGGCTCAAAAGTGACGGCAGAAAACGGCTCCGTCAAGCATCAAGCCATTTCCTAATTTGTTTTTTAAATTGTATGTTCTAGTTGAGTTGTACCTCAAGCAGGCTTAAAAGGAAGCATGAAAAAACCAGTTATCGGCATTACCCTCGATTCAGAGGATCCTGGCGGCTATTCCAACATGCCATGGTACGCCTTGCGTCAAAATTATGCAGACGTGATTACCGCTGCTGGCGGTGTTCCTATGCCCCTTCCCCATGAACCCGAACTTGCGGAAACTTATGGCGAGTTGTTGGACGGCCTTGTGGTCACGGGCGGTGCATTTGATGTGGATCCTACTATGTTTGGAGCCGCTAATCGCCACGCAACGGTCGTCACCAAAGACCGCCGCACTGAATTTGAAAAATCGGTTACAGAAGCCATGCTGGCCAAAGACAAACCCGTTTTGGGGATTTGTGGAGGGCAACAGCTTTTGCATGTAATCCTCGGGGGAACCCTTATCCAGCATATCCCTGATGAAGTGGATAGCCCCCTTGCCCACGAACAACCAAACCCTCGGACAGAAGCAGGGCATGATGTGGATGTCAAAGAAGGGACTTTGCTCCATCGGATTGTTGGGACAACCACACTTCCTGTAAATAGCGCCCATCATCAGGCCGCCAAAGATATTTCAGAAAATATCGTCGTCAATGCATGGGCATCCGATGGTGTCATCGAAGGCATTGAAGATCCGCGATATAAATTCTGCTTGGGTGTGCAGTGGCATCCTGAATATTTGATCTCTGATGGCGATCGAAAAATTTTCGATGCTTTTATCAAAGAGGCACAAAACCCAAATGACTGAGCCAGTTGAAGAAACGAAAGAGCGGATTGCCAAACGGATGGCCAGGGCGGGTCTCTGTTCCCGTCGGGATGCAGAAAAATGGATCCTGGACGGCAGGGTCAAACTTAATGGTCAGGTCCTGACAACTCCCGCAGTAACCGTTAGTGATGAAGATGATATCCTCGTTGACGGCAACCCATTACCCCAAAAAGAGAGAGCTCGTCTGTGGCGGTATCATAAACCAGCGGGTCTCGTAACAAGCCACAAGGACGAAAAAGGGCGGGATACTGTTTTCAGCAAACTCCCTGATGACATGCCTCGCGTTATTTCTGTCGGGCGCCTTGATCTGAATTCCGAAGGGCTATTACTCCTCACTAATGATGGAGAACTCGCCCGTCGTCTTGAACTTCCTGCAACTGGCTGGAAACGGAAATATCGGGTTCGCGTTCATGGGCATCCGAAGGAACGGGAACTAAGCCGCCTTGCCGACGGAGTTACAATCGAAGGCGTTAAATACGGATCTGTAGAAGCCGTGTTGGATAGCACCAAAGGCGCTAATTCCTGGCTGACAATCTCCATTCGGGAAGGCAAGAACCGCGAAGTCCGTAAAATTATGGAACACCTGGGGTATCCAGTACTCCGGCTAATCAGGGTCTCCTACGGCCCACTACAACTGGGTGAATTGGCATCTGGGGAAGTTGACGAAGTTCGCGCCAAAGTCTTGCGCGAGCAGATGGGCGTCAAAAAGATGGAAGTCTCAACTGAGGAGCCCAAAGCCCCCGCCAGCCGCAAACCTAGAATGCAGGGCAAATTGAACCTGAAGGGTAAAACCGTTGAAAGCCGCAAAGGCAAATCGGTTAAAGTTGTCACACGCGGGAAAGCAAAGCCAACAGGCGAAGGCAAAGGTCGCCCGGCACCTAAAGGCAGAAAACCCCGGAGACCCTAATGCGGATCGTTGGTGGGACCTACAAAGGGAAGCGGCTTTATCTTCCGGAAGACAAGCGGATACGCCCAACTGCGGACCGCACCCGAGAGGCACTTTTCAACATTTTAGCCCACAATGCTGACTTTCGCTTAGATACCGGCCCCATGCCCAGGGGCGCAACGGTTTTGGATGTTTTTGCAGGCACAGGAGCCCTCGGGGTTGAAGCTCTCTCCCGTGGGGCGGCGCATGTCACATTTATGGATAATCATCCCGACAGCCTCAAACTCATCAAACAAAATGTTGCGCTTGTCGGTGGTCAACGCAATGCCTCAATCCTAAACAGGGACGGGACATTTGCGGGTCAAAGCTCAAAGCCTATGGACCTCATCATGATGGATCCTCCCTATAAGATGAACCTTGCGGGACCAGCACTTGAAAGTTTGCAAAAGGGCGGGTGGATTGGCGATAAAACAGTTGTTGCACTGGAACTGGCAGCCAAAGAACCGTTCGAGATCCCAGAAGGCCTTAATCTGCTGGAGGAGCGGAAATATGGCGCAGCGAAACTTCTGATTCTGAAAACAGTCTAGTTTTCTGAACCGTCGGATCAATATGCCGATATTTTTCAAACTGCTCTGACATAAGGCGCAGGCGCGTTTCAAAATCAGGCATCTGCCGTGTTGACAGAAGGGGCTTTGCGAGAGGATCAAAGCTTGTGTTTTGAAACTCAAATGACAAGCTGCGACGAGGAGTTTTCGCCCCGTCTCGATACTCTCCACCGAAATGATACAGATCCTGCGGCCAGCCCAAAACGGATCCGGCTTTTGCTGGTAACGGCTTTGCAAAGGGCAAAAGGTTTTCCCGATCCAGTTCCATAAGCTTTTGTATATTGTTCTCCTCAGATCGCGGAATTACAAACATACAGCCATTTCGTTCATCCACTTCGGTAAGTGGCACCCATAAAGATAAGCTCATCAAGAGAGTATCGCCGCCGATATCAAATACTGTTTCCGCATCACAATCGCGATGAGGCGACCATCCTGCTTCACCTGCCGCAGACAGGTTCCAGGCCCAAAAATTTGGAAGAAGCGCATAATCTTCACCCAAAAAGTGACTGATCAGCTGACGCAGGCTTTCAAATAACTGCCAGGGTTGATCATAGATATAGATATAAACCGCTGGAATATTGTTATTAGCAAGTATTTCCATGGCATCAGAAAGCTGCTCACATAGAGATGAAGGCAGAACTGACGAAAGATTTAGATACCCATCTTTATGAAATCCGGTAGAGATTTCTTCCAGTTCCCATCCATCCCATTGGCAATAATGATCAGGAGTAACATCTCCTTCAATTGTTAATTCTGGACATAGATGAAGCCATTCATCTTTAGACCAATTAAGCATTCTGACCTGCCACAAAACCGGAAGACCAGGCCCACTGAAAATTGTACCCACCCAAGAAACCGGTTACATCAACGGCTTCTCCAATAAAGAAAAGGCCCGGAACTGTCTTGCATTCCATTGTTTTTGAACTGAGATTATCCGTCGAAACACCGCCAACAGTGACTTCAGCCTTGCGGTAGCCCTCTGTTCCGTTGGGTTTGATCTCAACCTCACACACCGCTTGATGAATTTTTCGAAATATCTTGTCTGAACAATTGCCAAGTTCAGGTAACACTCCTAATGGCGTTAGCAGGCGGTCCACCAAGCGGTTTGCCAGAAACTGGGTCAAGACTTTATAAACGCTGCCTTTCGGTGTTTGAGATCTCGCCTCTCTCAACATTTCGAAAAGATCATGATCCGGTAAAAAATTAATCCGGACAATATCGCCAGGATGCCAGAAAGAGGAAATTTGCAGGATAGCGGGACCGCTAACTCCCTTGTGAGTAAAAAGCACATTCTCACGAAAGGCAATTTTGCCAACCCGCGTGATAACCTCTGCAGACACCCCAGAAAGCCCCTGAAACCGATCCATGTCCGCCTGCTCAAAAGTGAAGGGCACCAAACCTGGTCTTGTCTCGGTCAAAGACAGGCCAAAGGATGCGGCAATCCGGTAGGCTATATCATTTGCGCCCATTTTAGGGATTGAGAGTCCCCCGGTTGCGACAACGACAGTATTTGCATCGACCCGCCCATTATCGGTCTCAACAAGAAAAGTGCCTTTTTCAGTTTTAGTAACGCGCTGAACTCCGTTATTCACCTCAAGTTTGACGTCAGCCTGATCACATTCTTTAAGAAGTAGATCTGTTATCTGGCGAGCACTCTCGTCACAAAAAAGCTGCCCCAGTTTCTTCTCATGATAGGGAATATTATGGGATTCAACGAGCTTGATAAAATCTGTCTGGGTATATGCCTTCAGTGCTGATTTACAAAAATGCTTGTTATCAGAAACATATCGATCAGCGGCCGCCTGTAAGTTGGTGAAATTGCAACGCCCACCACCAGAAATAAGGATTTTCTTCCCTACTTTCTCGGCCTTTTCCAGAAGCAGAACATTTCGTCCCCGCTTTCCTGCCTGCCAGGCACACATGAGTCCGGCCGCACCAGCTCCAATCACTACCACATCAAAAATCATGGATCTTTCCGATACTAAAGATGCCCGTTCATATCGGGAAAAAATAGGCTAATCAATGATGATCAGCGTCGACCAAAGAGTTTTTCAATCTCTGGAAGCTGTAATTCCACATAGGTTGGACGACCGTGATTACACTGCCCAGAATGAGGGGTAACCTCCATCTCCCGCAACAAAGCATTCATTTCCTCAATGGTGAGCCTTCGGCCAGAACGCACTGAGCCATGACAGGCCATTGTTGCGAAAACATCGTCAATCCGATCTTTCAAGGCAAGCGCCGTATCAAATTCAGCGAGATCATCGGCAAGATCCTGAATAAGGCCTTTCACATCGCAGGTTCCAAGCATTGCGGGTGTTTCGCGCACGACAATAGCACCATGACCGAAAGGTTCGATCACGAGACCCATTTCTGCCAGCTCTTCAGCCCGTTCACAGACCCGTTCGGCAGCCGCTTCATCGATTTCAATAACGTCTGGTAGAAGCAACAATTGCCGACTAACGGATTTTTCCGCATAAGCCTTTTTCATCCGCTCCATCACCAGCCGCTCATGCGCTGCATGTTGATCTACCAAGACCATCCCGTTTTGGGTTTGAGAAACGATATAGGTTTCATGGAGCTGTCCCCGAGCAGCGCCAAGAGGGTAAGACATGGCATCATCAGAACTTGGCTGAGCTTGATCTGCTTGTAAATCTCTGGCGGATGGTTCGATCGGCTGTCCTGTGGCATAGTCATCTGGATAGGCAAAAGAGCCTACTGAAGGAGACGCAGATTGATCCGAATTCAGAGGATGATGGAACCTGGAAGCTTCTTCGGCAACTCCCGAGTGATACACTGGTTCAGTTCTAACGTCAGACCAGTTCCCCATACCAGCGGGCCGTGATGGACGAGAATGGAGAGAAAGCTGTGAATGTTCTGGTTTAAAGGAGCCAAGAGCTTGTTGGCTGACCGTAGAAGATGCCCTGTGACCATTTTCAGCTAATGCATTTCTAAGCGCCCCAATAATCAGACCCCTCACACCACCGGAATCCCGAAAACGAACTTCTGCTTTCGCGGGATGCACGTTGACATCCACCTGATCGGCTGGCAGCTCAAGAAACAAGGCCATCAACGGGTGCCGATTTCGGGCAAGCAAATCCATATATGCAGCGCGAACTGCGCCAGTGAAGGTTTTATCTTTTACTGGCCGGCCATTCACGAACATGAACTGCATAGCCGCATTCCCACGATTGAACGTCGGAACACCTGCATAACCGGTCAGAATAACGCCGTTACGTTCCGCCTCAATCTTCAAGGCATTATCCGCAAACTCCCGTCCCATAATGGATCCAAGCCGGTCAAGCCATGCTTCGAACAGATCACCCTGCGCTGCGGAGACTTTAAGAGCTGTGCGCTTTTCATCCGCAAGCGAAAAGGCAATTGCCGGATAGGCCATTGCAAGTCGTCGCATGACATCAAGGGCGGCGCCAAACTCTGCCCGCTCTGATTTTAGAAACTTCAAGCGGGCAGGCGTAGCATAGAAAATATCGCGAACTTCAACACGCGTCCCTTGAGACAAAGCTGCAGGCTCCAGATCTCCCTTTCTGCCACCTTCGACTGATAATTTCCAAGCTGTGTCAGCATTTTCAGTCCGGGTCGTGATAGTCATCCGACTGACCGAAGCGATCGAGGGGATAGCTTCTCCGCGAAAGCCCAGGTGCTGGATATTAACCAGATCCTCATCTGGTAGTTTTGAAGTGGCATGCCGCTCAAAACAGAGATCCAGCTCCTCTGGGGTCATCCCCTTACCATTGTCCGTAATCGAGATAAGTGATCGACCGCCATTTCGCATAACCACGTCGATCCGATCTGCACCAGCATCAATGGCATTTTCAACAAGTTCTTTTACGGCTGAAGCAGGTCGTTCAACAACTTCACCTGCCGCGATTTGGTTGACGATATTGTCCGGTAGCTTCCGGAGGGTCATTAATCACCTTTAAGATACATCTTGGTCAGTTTCTTGCCTTCTTCAACGGCGGGCTGATCAAACGGATTAACCCCCAGAAGATGACAGGCAATTATCGTCTCCAACATGAAATGCATCAAGAGTGAACCGATGGTTTTTTCGTCCAGCTTGTCGATATAAATGCATCGGAGATATTTTCCCCGATCGGCCAGCGTTTTTGCTGTTGCATTGGCCTCTGCCTGCACAACATCGCTAATCTTGTGATCTTTAAGGTAATCAAGCGCAGGGATGTTATCAGCAATCCCGACATCCATCAGGGGGCTACTATCTGTTGCCCGGTTAATAATCAGGCTAAAAAACTTGTCATTTGGTCCATCCAACCAAAGTTGCAACTGGCTATGTTGATCAATGGGCCCAAGAGCGTTCAAAGGTGTAGTGCCGCGTCCTTCTTTACCAATACTCTCCGCCCAAAGCTGGCGGTACCAGTGCGTGAAAGGCTCAAGCTGTTTTGCATAAGGCATGATCACATTCATGGAGACACCACAAAGCTCATTGAGCGCATGTGACATAGAGGCCCCGACCCGCGCAGCAGATTCTGGGTTATTCAGGGTATCGTCCAATACCTCTTTAGCACCTTCGCGGACTTTGCACATATCAATACCGGCAATAAGCGCTGGCAATGCCCCAACCAGGGAGAGCCCAGAGTAGCGCCCTCCGACATTTGGGTCATGATCCAACCGCTCAATACCCCATTTGTCAGCAATGTAGCCAAGTGGATTGTCGCCGGGCTCGCAAATCGCGAGGCACTGATTTTTGACAGCATCAGCACCGCCCATATTATTCAAGGCCTCAATCACCATAAGGGTTTGAGCCATAATTTCAGGGGTGGTTCCAGATTTAGAAATCAGCAAAAAGCGGGTCGAGCGGAGTTTTTTCCCCTTCTTGAGATACGGCAGCATCACATGATAATCGAGTGTGTCCCAAAAATTGAGATATGGTGCCTCGTCACGTTCCCTCAAACTCACCAGAACCTGACCACCCAAGGAAGAGCCACCGATACCAACAACCACGAACCGCTCATACTCCTTATCAGTCACAAACGGATGCCGGGAAAGCATCTCCAGGTCATCTGTTTGCTCCGGGAGTGATAGAATGGGCAGTCGCCCCTGATCCTTCAGAGACTCCATTTGCGCAACGATCGTCTCAGTTCGGGTGAGAGCCTTCATAAAAGCAGTGCGAACCCAATCCTGATCCCCACTGTCCACAGAGAAGCAGTTCTCAAAAGTTTGTCTGTAAGTCATTTTAAGTTGTCCAAGTTTCCTGATGGTACCCCAAGTCCATCACCCTACCCCACGGAACCTAACAAATTCATGAGATGCAACCTAAGGAATTTTTAGACCCTCATCCCACTCTTTATGATAGGTCGATTTACCCGCAATCGTTATTATCAACTTTTCTGGATCTAATAACATTTGAGCTACTCTCTGAACGTCTTCTATTGTCACAGCATTTATCAATTCAGCCCGTTGATCTAAATAAGTAATTGGCAGATTACTATATTGCATGCTGGTCATTATCCCGGCTATCCGAGCGTTTGAAGATAAACTTAGCGGAAAAGATCCATTCAGGTATTTTTTAGCCGATTCAAGTTCAGCCTTTGTGACACCATGTTCCCGAATTTTTCGAATTTCGGATTTTACCAAATTGATCGCTTCTAAAGTTGTACTGCCATCCGTTCCAAATGACCCCAGCATTAAACCAGCAGATTTTAGGGGATAGAGATAGCTATAAATCGTATAGACGAGCCCCCGTTTTTCGCGCACCTCTTCAAAGAGCCGAGATTCAAAGCTCCCTCCTCCCAATATGTAGTTGAGCAGATAGGCTGCATAGTAATCTGGATCCTCGCGTTTCAAACCATTGCCGCCAAAAATGATAACGCTTTGTGGGATCTCAAGATCAATAATTTTATGAGCCGGTCCTGGAATTTCGTTGACCACTGGTACGTTTGGCCGATTAGTTGTTTCAGGCAAAGAACCAAATGTCTTATCCAACAACTTTCCAAGCTTTTCAGGCGTGATATCTCCGATCACCGATATAATCATATTATCTTTGGCGATCTGAGTTTTGTAAAAAGACTGCAGGTCTGTTGAAGTTAGTGCAGAAACAGTCTCAATCGTTCCTTCAACAGGAATAGCATAGGGATGATCTGGAAAGGCCAGTTCAAACCACGCATCTCCAACCAGATCCCTTGGGTTCGATTGCTTTCGGCTTAAACTTGCAAGTAATTGGTTCTTGATCCGCTCGACTGGCTCTGGATCGAAACGTGGCTTTGTCACAGCTTTGGAAAATAGGTCAAAAGCTACATCTGCATTCGAGGAAAGCGTTTTCAAAGAACCGCTGTAACTGTCCAGGCGCGCGTCAAAACTCAAAGAAATCGATAACTCTGCCAGCTTTTTTTGAAATTCATCACTATCAAGTTCATCGGCCCCCTCATCCATCGTCGCAGACATTAAATCCGCAAGACCGGCTTTGTCTCTCGGGACTATGCTCCCGCCACCCTTCCAGAGAACTTCCATATTTACAATCGGAATAGAGCTTTCCTCAACAAACCAAGCTTTGATACCACCAGGGCTCACTATCTCTTGTATATCAGCAGCTACGACGTAAGAAGTGCTCATGACAATTGTAATCAAAGACAAAACTGTTAGACGCAAGTGCTGCACGAGATGAGTTTTGAGAAATGCAAAATATATCGACATCCTATTTCTCCTCCGGCATCAATTTTCCGACAACCGAAGTCCTCTCATCAAAGACCTTACGAGCCGCTCTAAGAATATCTTCCTGAGTAACCTTCGAAATCTGTTCGGGCCAATTCACGATATCTTGCATTTTGACCCCGCTGGTCAATGCCCGACCAAAAAGATTGGCTGCACCATTGAGATCATCACGAGCATAAATCGCCGCTGCAAGCATTCGATCTTTCGCTTCAGACAGTTCGCTCTCTGTTACGCCTTTTTCAAGAACGTCATTGATAACATTCCAAACTGCTTTTTCAACATCCTGCAAAGAGGAACCATTTACGGGAGCTGCCCAAAACACAAATATCGATGGGTCATATGATCCTGAATCGTAATAGCAACCAGCGCCTGCAGCGACTTTCTGTTTCCTCACGAGTTCTGAATAAAGGCGACTGGTGGTTCCACCACTTAAGATTTCATCCAAAACCTCAAGAGCACGAACTTCTTTCAAATCTCCAGTCCGAGCTACTGGCGCCATAAATGACTGCCGCCAAGAAGGTTCACGAACTCTCTTATCCCGCATCTCAAGAGTTCTCTTCGCCAATTGAGGCGGTTCCTGAATACGTTCCCGTTTTGGAAGTGACTGAGGCACTTTCGGCCCGTAGTAGCGCTTGGCAAGCTCAAAAACTTCTTCGGCTTTCACGTGACCAGCAACAATCAATATTGCGTTATTCGGCGAATAATAGGTCTTGTACCAGTCTATGGCATCCTGTGTTGTTAGCCCCTCCATTTCGTGGCGCCATCCAATAACAGGCGTTCCATAAGGGTGTGCCAGATACTGGGCAGCATCCAACTGTTCCCCAAACTGGGCCCCAGGATTATTGTCTGTTCTTTGAGATCTCTCCTCAAGTATGACCTGGAGCTCCGCACCAACCACTTCATCATTTAGCTTGAGGCCCTGCATTCTATCCGCCTCCATCTCCATCAGGAGCGGAAGATGCATTACATTCGCCCGTTGGTAATAGGCAGTATAGTCTTGAGAGGTAAAAGCGTTATCCTGACCACCAAGCTCAGCAACGATACGGGAAAATTCACCGGGACCATACTTATCGGTACCCTTGAACATCAGATGCTCCAAGAAGTGAGCAATACCCGCTTTCCCTCTTGGCTCGTCAGCCGCGCCGATTTTATACCAAACCATATGTGTCACGACAGGCGCCCGATCATCCTCGATCACAACGACTTGCATACCATTTTCAAGGGTAGTTGTCTTTGGATCGAATAATTTTGGAATATCAATATTTGCCTGAGCGGCGGTGGAGATATACAGACCGAAAATAAGTCCGAACAGTAGTCGTGTGGCAACACCGGTTCGTAGCATGGAGATCCCTGAACTTTTGTTATTCAACAGCTATTCTTAATAAAGGCACTTTAAGCTGCCATTACAAGAGCGAACCTCTCATTAACAAAAATAGCGTGGCCAAATTGTGAACCACGCTAAAAAAATTCAGATTTTAGGAGTTTTCAAATTTAATTGAAAAGACCTTCGAGCAACGCTTTCTTTTTGCGTTCAATCGTCGGAGTATCTCCACCATCACTTGGTGAGTTGCCCAGGGCCGCATTTTCCTGAATACGCTTACGCTCTTTTTCGGCGTCAACTACAGTTCCGTATTCCGGCTGATCCTGCCAGAACATGATCCGCTCGATCAGTGTTTTATCCTCTTCAGCAAGAACACTTGTCTCTTCATCGACAATCCGCCGGATAGAAGGATCAACATCAACGGCATCAGCCTGCCGAAGAAGAGCCAACTCACCAGCTGAAGTTCCTGCCTTGGCAGCCTGTTCCTGTGTAATCACCCCACTTGGTGCCTGCTGACCAAATAAAGCCTCGCGCGCAGAAGTTCTAGCAGCCTCTTCACGAGGGCTTTGCTGCCCAGGGCTAGGGGGACGCAATGAAAAATCAGGAGGAATAATCAGAGGCGCTTTCGTGACAACAGCAAACTCGTCAGGCGCTTTCTTTCCTTCAAGGCCGAGGGCTTGACGCGTGCCTTCGCAGCCAGACAGAACCATCGATCCTGCCACCAGCGCTGAGGCGACTATAATTTTACCCGAAGATGTCATTTCCCCACCTTTTAAGATCAGATTTCTTTTTTAGACGATTTATCGTCAAAAAACAAGCTGTCCACCAATAGGACACAGACCCCGAAAACAATAGCCATATCTGCAATATTAAACGCAGGCCACCTCATAAAGATAAGATCGAAATCAAAAAAATCAGCCACTTTTCCGAAATGAATCCGATCGATAATATTTCCCACCGCACCGCCAATTACAGAGCCAAGTCCGATGGCCAGAAATGTTTGGGAAACTCTAGTAAGCCACACAAGCAATCCAACGGTTACACAGCTTGAAACACCAATTAGAATCCAACGGGTTGTCTCTCCCCCTGAGAACATCCCAAAACTCACACCACTGTTCCAGACCATCACCAGTCGAAAAAAAGAAGTCACTTCAATTCCAAAAGGGTGATTGGCCATGAAATCGACCATATAGATCTTGAAGGCCTGATCTATTGCAATGATCAGGCCCGCAAGAACGATGCCTTTGAGGGATGCGCTATTCACGAGGCTTCGAGATCCACATCAAGAGTATCCACAACCTCAGCACATCGAGAACACAGTTCTGGATGGGCTTCATGGCTGCCAACATCATCCAAAATCTTCCAACAACGACCACATTTTTCGCCATCAGCGAGCGCGGGAACCACGGCTACACCTTCCACTTCTTCTAGCGTGAAGGCATCCGCAGGGGCAGTTTCCTCGCTCAAGACAAGCCCAGAAGTAATGCAAAGATCATCAAGCGGCAGGTCTTTCAACAAAGCCGCATAGTCTGAACTAACATAAACAGTTGGCGCGGCCTGCAAGCTGGCCCCTATCCGTTTTTCTCGGCGCTCAATTTCCAAAGCTCCGGTTACAACACGCCGGAACGCGCGGATCTTGGACCATTTGTCATGAAGTTTAGCATCGGTCCATTCGGCAGGAATGGTCGGGAAGAGGTTCAAGTGTACAGAACTGTCATCGCCCGGAAAACGAGCCAACCAAGTTTCTTCGGCTGTAAACACAAGGATCGGTGCAAGCCACGAAGTCAAGCAATGGAACAAATGGTCCAAAACTGTACGAGCGGCCCGGCGACGCGTGCTGGTTACAGCATCACAATAAAGAACATCTTTTCGAATATCGAAATAGAATGCGGAGAGTTCCAACGTACAGAAGTTATGAATCGCCTGGAAAAGACGGCTGAATTCATATCTTGAAGTGTTATCCCGAATTTGCTGATCTAACTCCGCCAGGCGATGCAACACCCAACGTTCCAGCTCAGGCATTTCAGAAACATCCAAGCGTTCGCTTTCATCCCATTCTGACAGATTACCCAGAATGAACCGCAATGTGTTCCGAAGCCGACGGTAGCTATCAACCTGTGTGCGGATAATCTCATCCCCGATGCGCATATCATCAGTATAATCAGAAGCAATCGTCCAAAGTCGCAGGATATCTGCCCCGCTTTGCTTGATGATTTTTTCAGGCGCTACGATGTTTCCAAGTGACTTGGACATCTTACGGCCCTTGCCATCCAACACAAAACCATGCGTTAGAACGCCATCATAGGGCGCACGGCCACGGGTTCCGCAAGATTCTAGCAAGGAGGAGTGGAACCAGCCCCGATGCTGATCAGTACCTTCTAGATAAAGATCAGCCGGCCATTTCATTTCTGGACGGTTCTCAAGAGTAAAGGCATGGGTACTTCCTGAGTCAAACCAGACATCCAGGATATCCTTCACCATTTCATAATCAGCAGGATCATATTTGTTTCCAAGGAAACGGGACGGTTCGGAATCAAACCACGCGTCTGAACCTTCTTCCTCAGTGATCTGGGCAATGCGGGCATTTACGTCTGGGTCCCGCAAGATCTCACCGGTTTCCTTGTTTACAAAAACAGTGATTGGAACGCCCCAAGCCCGCTGACGAGAGAGAACCCAGTCAGGGCGGTTTTCAACCATACTATACAAGCGGCGGTGTCCAGATTTCGGATACCATTTCGTATCGTCAATGGCCTTCAACGCTTTTTCCCGAAGAGAGTTGGTCTCCATGGAGATGAACCACTGGCTTGTATTCCGGAAAATCAATGGAGCTTTAGAGCGCCAGGAATGAGGGTAGGAATGCTTGATCTTGCCTCGCTTGAGAAGCGCTCCTGCGGCTTCAAGCTCATCAGCAACATGATCGTTGCACTTATAGACATGCTCACCTGCAAACATGGGAACATGCATATAGAATGTACCATCCTCATCAACAGTTTGCGGAACTTCCAGATTATATTTGAGGCCAACCTCATAGTCTTCCTGACCATGTCCCGGCGCGGTATGTACAAAACCTGTACCCGCATCCACTGTTACGTGGTCACCATCTAAGAGGGGAACATCAAACTCATATCCTTGCCCAGCAAACGGATGGCTACAGGTTACACCTTTAAGCTCGCTCCCTGACCCCTGCCAGACAACTTCGACCTCTTCAATTCCACAAACAGATTTCAGCTCTTCCAAAAGATCAGCAGCTACAAACAGCTTCTCACCCACTTTCCCAAGAGATGTTTCTGTAACAGATTTCACCTCGATACCAACATATGAGATATCATTTCCGTAGGCGATAGCCCGGTTACCTGGCATTGTCCAAGGTGTTGTCGTCCAGATTACGACGCTGCCACCCTCAAATGGAGCGCCACCAAACTTCACCGGAAAACGCACATAGATGGTTGTGGATGTATGATCGTGATATTCAATTTCGGCTTCTGCCAGCGCTGTTTTCTCAACCGGCGACCACATAACCGGTTTTGATCCCCGGTAAAGACCGCCGTTCATGGCAAATTTCAATAGCTCTTTAACAATCTGCGCTTCAGCATCAAAACTCATGGTCAGATAGGGATTTTCCCAATCACCCAGAACCCCAAGACGCTTAAACTCTTCGCGCTGGATATTAATCCAGTGCTCTGCAAAGTCGCGGCATTCCTGCCGGAATTCGTTAATAGGGACTTCGTCCTTGTTCTTGCCTTCCTTGCGGTATTTTTCCTCGATTTTCCACTCGATTGGCAAACCATGGCAGTCCCAGCCCGGCACGTAATGGGCATTCTTACCCATCATCTGCTGGCTACGATTGATCACGTCTTTAAGGATTTTGTTAAAAGCATGACCCATATGCAAATGTCCGTTTGCATATGGAGGGCCATCATGAAGAACAAACTGTTCCCGATCTTTGGATTGCTCGCGCAGTTTGTCGAACAAGCGCATCTCATTCCAGCGCTCCAACAACCCAGGTTCCTTATTCGGCAATCCTGCCTTCATCGGAAAATCGGTCTTCGGCAGGAATAGTGTTGGTTTATAGTCAGTGCTCATTTTGGCAAACTGATCCTAACAGTATTAATCATAATCAAAATGGGACCTTGATACGGTCATTCTCTTTCATTGTCCGAGGCGGTATGTTCAGACAATATTACCCGGCCTTATTTGTCTAAGGCCGGGTTGCTAATTCGACTGATCGCGCCGCCTATTCGGTGGCAGCAGATCCTTTTATTCCGTAGAGAATTCATGGCGCCTTTTTTATCAAGTCATTAGATCGGTGTCGAGCAAACTATTCATAGCTGCCAGATTTTGTCGTTTTAGCCAGCTAACCGCCGCTTCATTTTCTTGTCAGCATACTTATCCTGACGACATTCCGCTCGCGAAAGGATCTCCCTGGCAGAGCCCTCATCTTTTTTGATCTGGGCTTCAAGTTCCTCAATTCCACCGAACTTCATTTCAGGACGAATAAAATCAACAAAGGCAACTCGAATTTTCTTTCCATAGAGATCGCCATCAAAATCCAGTAAATGAACCTCAAGAAGGACATCCTTTTTATCAAAAGTTGGCCGGCTCCCAAAGTTTGCGACACCGTCCACCCATGAGGTCGCACCGTCTTCTGAGGTCATTCCAACCCGCACAGCATATACGCCCTGTTTGGGCTGATGATAGTGAGTTATTGGAATATTGGCGGTGGGAAACCCAATTGTTCGGCCGCGCTGATCTCCTTTAATCACAACGCCATCAACCTCCCACCAATGTCCAAGCAAACTGGCAGCAACTAGGGGATTGCCTTCGCTTAGGAGGTTACGGATTGCGGTCGATGAATAGATAACCTGTTTTTCACCAACAGGTTCAACGACACTCACACCAAAACCGTATTTCTTTCCCAATTCAGAGAGAACAACAGTCGTTCCCTGACGCTTGTGGCCGAAAATGAAATCATATCCAACCACAACATGAGAGACGGCGAACCCATCGACTAAAACATCTTTAACGAAGGCTTCTGCGGACTTTTCCGAAAAAGATTTATCAAATTCCAAAGCCGCCATTATGTCGACCCCGAGCCAATTTAAGTGGGCGGCTCTGGTATCCAGCATGGAAAGCCTGAAAGCTGGGGCATCTGGCGCAAAAAATTCTCTCGGGTGAGGTTCAAACGTTAAAACACCAGACTTAACATCAAGCTCCGCCGCGATCTTCTGAGCCTGCCCGATTACAGCTTGGTGCCCCAAATGAACCCCATCAAAATTTCCAATTGCGAGAACCGCCCCTTTTAGGTCATCGGGAACGTCCCTATACCGTCTTTGGATTTCCATCTATTACTCCGCCTGACCTTAAGAAGGTTTTTTAGCAACCATTAAGGTAGCTTCACCGTCAAGCACGACAGTATCTCCTACGGCGCAGACACAGTCAAAAGTTACGCGGCGACCATTGATTTCCCGAAGCTCAACCTTGGCAACCACTGTATCACCGATACAAACGGGTGCCTTAAAATTCAGGGTTTGATTCATATAAATAGCGCCAGGTCCTGGCAACTTGGTTCCAAAAACTGTGGAGATCAAACTCGCCGACAACATACCGTGAGCAATCCGCTCCTTAAACATTGTCTGCTCAGCAAACTCAGCATTCAAATGGACGGGATTTGTATCGCCAGACACCCCCGCAAACATAACGATGTCTGCTTCGGTCACGGTTTTGGCGAACATTTCGGTCATTCCTACACTTAAATCCTCCAGGAAATAACCGTGTAACTTTTCAAACTCAGACATTCGGCCCTCTATTGCTTTATTTTTGCGATGCAATATAGGGGGGAAAGGTGAGTCACCGCAAGCAAATCCAATGAATTTGACATTCTTTTGCAGACAGTTATCGAAGATTGAAGAGTTTTAATCAGCTTATATTCGAAATTTATTTAAATTCGATTTGTTACCACTGACATTAACCATTTTTTTAGTTTCCAACCGTAATGTTGGCTCATGATTGTTCCACCCCCGTCCGGTGGATCTCATCTTGTATGGTAGAAAATAGAATTTAAAGAGGGTATTTCAATGGCCGTCGACATGAAGATGCCGATCCTGATCATCGATGACTACAAGACCATGTTGCGCATCATTCGCAACCTGCTGAAACAGCTTGGTTTTGATAACGTAGACGAAGCTACGGACGGGTCACAGGCATTAGCGAAAATGCGGACCTCCAAATATGGCTTAGTTATTTCTGACTGGAATATGGAGCCGATGACGGGCTACCAACTGCTTCAGGAAGTTCGTAAAGACGAAGCCTTAAAAGATACTCCGTTCATTATGATCACAGCTGAATCCAAAACAGAGAATGTGATCGCTGCGAAAAAAGCAGGCGTGAACAACTACATTGTGAAACCATTTAACGCTGCAACTTTGAAAACAAAAATGTCGGCGGTTCTGGGCGACTTCTAATGGTCCCGCAGGATGAAGTCACAGCGCTTCGAGCAGAGATCAATAGTCTGCATGCAGATTGCCGAGATCTTGTAACCTTTATCGTTTCGGCGCGATCTGAGATTTCTCAGATCCGCCCAAAAGATCTAAAACAAGATAAGCTCCCAAGAGCAGGCAAAGAACTTGATGCGATTGTGGAAGCAACGGAGTCTGCAACGAACCAGATCATGGAAGCCACAGAGAAAATTCTGTCTGCTAAAGTGACTGATGCCGACGTTGTCAACGACGCATGCATGGAAATCTTCGAAGCTTGTTCCTTCCAAGACATTACGGGTCAGCGAATCAGCAAAGTTGTTTCAACACTCGAATATATTGAAACATACCTAGACAAACTGACATCCGCCTGGGGTCATGACGAAGACGCTGCCCAAAGTGAATCTGCAGAGACTGATGAAGAGGCATCCCTCTTGAATGGTCCGGCGCTTGCGGGTGAAGGCATTGATCAGGACTTTGTAGACAGTATGTTCGACAACGGCCCAGCCGTAGAAGGTGAAGCAAAATCTGACGAAGCAGAAACTTCTGAAAAGTCAGAGAAAAAAGCGAACAAGCCTCTGCCTGCCGCCGACGAGTCAATTGATCAGGACGATATAGACGCCTTATTTAATTAGGACTTGAAAACTTAAGTTCAAAAACCGCTTGATCTTCAGGCGGTTTTTTTATGCCCAAATCATATGGCCGGTTACAAATGTCGGGGCAATACCATGTTGAGAAACAAGATCCTCCACTTGATGATTTGTCGGAATATCCCCCTCAACAAGTCCCCATTCCTCAGCATGGATGCCCCCGCTTACGAGAACACAATCAATGCCTGCGCCTGTTGCCCCTTTAATGTCGGTTCTCATACTGTCCCCAACAGCTAAAATCTTGCTCGGGTCAGAGACATCCAGCTTTTCCATTGCAAGTTTATAGGCCCAGGGATATGGCTTTCCGAAGAGAGTAACCTCGCCGCCCAAAGTTTCGTAAAGTTGGGCTAACGACCCCGCACAATAATGCATGTTAACTCCCCGCATTACCGTTAAGTCCGGATTTGCGCAGATCATTGGGAGTTTATACTCTGCCGCCTCAGTTAAAAGAGCGCGGTAATGTTCAGGTGTTTCAGTTTCGTCATCAGCGAGGCCGGTACAAATCACAAAATCTGCCTCAGCAAGTTTATCAACTTTCCGGTAGTCCAGACCATCCTCTAAGCCTTTATCCCGTTCGGCACCAAATTGATAGA
The DNA here is from genome assembly GCF_012932565.1 of Sneathiella limimaris. Lineage (NCBI taxonomy): Bacteria > Pseudomonadati > Pseudomonadota > Alphaproteobacteria > Sneathiellales > Sneathiellaceae > Sneathiella > Sneathiella limimaris. Next base: position 1,325,453 of record NZ_JABBYJ010000001.1, on the reverse strand, counting down.
AAGCCTTACTTTCCCCTTCCAGATATGGAAACCTTTTGTCTTCCAGTATCATGCGCGTCATGTCTCCAGACGTCAGAATTAAGTCATAGACATCCCGATCCACGCCTATATTCTCCAGAAAATCTTGAACGAAATTGCTGGTCCTGGGTGCATTGGATAATAGAAGAATTTTCCGACCATTCTCTCGAAGTTTCGCCATACATTCTAGCACTCCAGGGTATGGTTCCAGCCCATTATGGACAACGCCCCATAAATCCAGAATGTAGGCTTCGTAATTTTCAGCAAAATCCGCAAGTCCCGGAACAATCCGAAATGTCATAAGTTCTTCTTTCGTGGCATGTTTTGTCAGCTAGGGTTAATGGCTCGATTTTAACGAGGTCTTAGCAGAGGATAAAGATTGCAAGCAAATGATCAGTTTGTAGTTTGAGGTGGTTTTGGAACACCAAAGAGATAACCCTGGCCAAAGCTCACATCCGCATCCAACAATCCGATAACAGTATCTTCATCTTCAACCTGGCTTGCGATCAGCTCCACCTCAGCGCGTGCAAGGGCTTCATGAAGGTCTTCTGGATGGATGTTCATTGGCAAGCCGAAGCCACCCGGCAAGAGGTCTGACGCAGAGACTTTCAAATACTTGAAATTATCCTTGGCAAGCTGATTGAAATCCATATCCAGGCGAACAACCTGATCCATGGAAAAAACAAAACCCATATCAGAGAGCATTTTCAATCCGGTTTTAACCTGCTCCGTCGCATTATCAATGTCCTCTTGCGCAAACTCCAAAATCAAATTTTCAGTCAAATCTGAGTTCCGGTCCAGAAATTCGACGAACTGATGAAAGAAATTGGAGTCCCGCATGGTTCGCGCAGACACATTTACAAAGAATCCCACCTCATTGTTGCGTTGGCGAACACGCCGAATGAGTTGAACACACCGAATAAGAAGCAGATTATCAATCGTTCCCACAAGACCTGCTTCCTCAGCAATGGAAAGGTACTGGCGTGGCGTTATTATCTCTCCCTCTGGTCCCCGGATACGAGAAAAAGCTTCATAGAATTTAGCACGTCGTTGTGGCAGTCGCACGATCGGCTGCAGATAGAGATCAACCCGATTTTCTTGTAGCCCAGAGCGAACAATTTCGAGTATTTCGCTTTTTCGGACTTCATCCCGTTCTGGATCCTCAACATGATCAGCTTCTTTTGGAACTGCCACCAGGTGAGGCCTCGTGTTTGCTTTAGCTTTTGGCTTTTCAGGAGCGACCCCCTCTGGAATTTTGCTGACGGGTCCCTTCTTCATTTCCTGCGACAACTGGTTCAAAAGTTTACGCAGAATTTTCATATCGTCAGCAAAACCATCTAGGCTTTCATCTTCGCCAGCGATCCCCCCCAGAATCCCCTCAAAACGCTCGAGACCACTTTCCGCAGTTGAAAGGTCCCGCCTGATGTTCCGGATCTCCTTTTGAAGCTCCACCCGCTCAACTCTGCGCATAACAAACTCATGCAACAATGCACAGCCGAGGAAGAAACAGCCCCCAACCCAATAACCAGTCATCGGATCTAAGTTTGGAATAAAAGCGGGGAGTTGCCGACCAATCACAAGAGATGTCATGGCATAGGCGGCAATAATCACTAAATGATAAAGCACCTCTATTTCCCCTTTTCTTGCCTTCTCAACTGTACTGGCGAATACCACTCTAGAATAATCTCTAGTCTAAGCTTAGCTAAGTAATTCATCCATAAAATAAATTTTTAACAGCTTTTCCCTTTGATAGCCTATCAGTGAATTATACAATAAACCATCCCAAGACAAAAATTTTATAAGAGGGTTCAAAATGGGAAGACTACAGGGAAAAGTGACAATCATTACAGGTGGAACCAGCGGCATTGGGCTTAGGTCCGTCGAGCGCTTTATCGAAGAAGGCGCAACCGTCGTCTTTTCAGGACGGCGTGAAAGTGCTGGCAATGAAATTTCCAAGCGTCTTGGCGACAAGGCTCATTTTGTTCGCGCGGATGTCGCGGTAGAAGAAGATGTCAAAAACCTCATCAACGGCACCGCTGATAAATTTGGTCGAATTGATGCCCTTTTCAATAATGCAGGCGGGCCCGCTCCTGTCGGCAGTATTGAAACAGTTGATTATGAAAAAGCCATGGCGGCTGTCGCTGTCCTGTTCGGTGGTGTCATGCTCGGCATTAAACACGTAGCTCCTATTATGAAGAAACAGGGATCTGGCAGCATCATTAATAATGCCAGTATTGCTGGACATCTTGCCGGCTATTCCACCTCTATGATTTACAGCTCTGCCAAAGCTGCAGTTCTTCAATTAACCCGCAGCACTGCAATGGAACTGGGTGAGAGCAACGTAAGGGTCAACTCCATTTCTCCAGGCGCAACGGCAACCGGCATTTTCGGAAAGGCTTTGGGTCTCTCAGCAGAAGCGGCCGATGACACCTCGACCATCGCTGGCGAGTTGCTATCCAAAGCCCAACCAATCCCTCGGGCGGGTCTTCCCAATGATATTGCAAATGCCGCAGTCTTTTTCGCCTCTGATGAAGCAAGTTTTATCAATGCGGCTGATTTGGTCGTGGATGGTGGAATGATCGGGGGGCGTCACTGGACGCCGCATCAGGAATCCGTAAAAGCCATGGGGATTGCCTTTAAGGGCAAAGCCGGGATCTAAAACAATAAGGGGGCCAACAGCCCCCTTATAAAATACAAACTCTAAATTTAATTATTCAACACCTTCAAGCCGACCCATGGCGAGGAATTTCCGGCGGCGACCTTCTCGAAGCTCCCCGGGCTCTTTTTGGGATAGAACCTTCAGTTCTTCTTCAACCGCATCACCAAGCTTTTCAATAGCACCTTCAACATCCCTTTGTGCGCCGCCAAGTGGCTCCTCAACAATACGGTCAATGATACCTAGTGCTTTCAGATCCTGCGCCGTTAGCTTCATGGCAGTCGCCGCATCCTGAGCTTTTTCTCGAGTTTTCCAAAGAATAGCTGCACAGCCTTCCGGAGAAATCACTGAATAGATGGCATTTTCATACATGAGAACAGAGTTTGCAGTGGCAAGAGCAACTGCACCACCAGACCCACCTTCTCCGACGATACATGCGATTACAGGAACACGCAGATCCATGCTAACCTGAATAGAGCGGGCAATCGCCTCAGCCTGCCCCCGCTCCTCAGCGCCAATACCTGGGTATGCACCGGAAGTATCCACAAACGTCACTACAGGAATACCGAACTGATCAGCCATTTTCATCAGACGCTGGGCTTTCCGGTAACCTTCAGGACGCGCCATCCCAAAATTATGCTTTAATCGAGTTTCCAGGTCATATCCCTTTTCGGTTCCAATGACCATGACTGTACGTCCCCGAAAACGGCCAATTCCACCAACGATCGCGTGGTCTTCGGCAAAACCGCGATCGCCAGCAAGCGGAGTGAAATCATCTATCAGCTGTTCAATAATTTGAAAAAGCTTTGGACGGTCCACGTGCCGAGCCACCTGCGTTTTCTGCCACGGGGTGAGTTTGCTATAAGTGGATTTTAGGAGCTGTGTCGCCTTTTGGCGGAGCTTGGAAACATCTTCATTGATTTCCAAATCACTGCCACTATCCAGGCTTTCCAGCTCACGGATCTTGCCTTCTAGGTCAGCAATCGGTTTTTCAAAATCGAGAAAGTTATCCATTTTCAATTCTCACCCACTAAAACAGGTTATTCAGTGTGTGAGTAATAAATAGGCGGAACGATTCAGTCAACAAACCGTTCCACCTATTTTTTTATTGTTGCGGCAAATTCTCCGGGTCAATCCGGATCAGCCTGCGTTCCGTGCTGCAATGATATCGGCCTGCGCCACCAATGCTTCTGCCTGTTTGATGGATGCAATATCAATCAAACCGCCGTCGAGTGCCACGGCGCCAGAACCTTCAGCTTGAGCTTTTTCCATGGCTTCCAGAATCCGGCGTGCTTTCGCCACTTCTTTTTCATCAGGAGTAAAAATCTCATTGGCAAGCGGAATTTGGCTTGGATGAATTGCCCATTTTCCTTCACAGCCCAGAATAGCCGCCCGGTTACCATGTGCCCGATATCCATCTGGGTCAGAAAAGTCACCAAAAGGACCATCGATCGCGCGAAGGCCATTGGCACGAGCGGCAACAACCATGCGGGCAATCGCATAATGCCACATATCACCCCAGTGATAATCCCGGCTTCCATCTTCAGCTGGATCGGTTAGCACGCCGTAAAGCGGGTTTGGACCACCAATTGAGGTTGTCCGGGCTTTAGTAGATGCCGCATAATCAGCAACGCCGAAATGCAGGCTTTCATTCCGTTTACTGGCAGCAGCAATTTCATGAATATTCTGCATACCCAAAGCCGTTTCGATAATCAGCTCAAAGCCAATTTTTTTCTTGCGGCCTTTTGCTGTTTCAATCTGTGTCGCCAGCATATCCAGCGCATAGATGTCAGCGGCAGTTCCAACTTTTGGAATCATGATAAGATCGAGACGCTCACCCGCATTTTCCAAAATATCAACCACATCGCGATACATGTAATGAGTATCAAGGCCGTTAATGCGAACGGACATAACTTTGTCGCCCCAATCCACATCGTTCAAGGCTTCGATGATATTCTTGCGGGCCTGTTCCTTATCGCTTGGCGCAACTGCATCCTCTAGATCCAGGAAAATTGCATCCGCGTCGGATTTCGCAGCTTTTTCGAAAAACTTCGGGCTGGAACCCGGGACTGCAAGTTCACACCGGTTTAGGCGCGATGGGCAAAGTTCAGGGATCGTAAAGCTCATGGCAGCATCTCTCTTTTCATTGATTACACAGTTATTCTTGATTTTTATTTTGCGAAATTGCTGCAACTGCGCAAAAGAGTCAAGAATAGCTGTATTTATTTTGCATTTGCGAGAGGATGATGAGACTTCACCAGGCTGATCATTCGTTCAGAAAGAACATGGGTATAGATTTGTGTCGTTGAGATATCTGCATGCCCCAACATCTTTTGTAACGATCTCAGATCTGCTCCATTCGCAAGTAAATGACTTGCAAAAGCATGCCGGAGCACATGGGGTGATACCCGTGATGGCTGCAATCCCGAATCCACCGCCAAATCCTTCAACATCTGCCCAAATCGTTGTCGTGTAAGATGCCCACCTTTTCCGTGGCTAGGAAAAAGCCAGGGAGAATGATCCGCGCCGCTCATGAAATTCTCCCGGATCACAAGATAGGATTTTAAAGCGTCTTTTGCAGCTTCATTAACTGGAACCAACCGTTCCTTGTTGCCCTTGCCAATGATGATCAGAAAGTTATCGTCTTCTCCCATGGGAGGATATTTAAGGGAAACAAGCTCTGACACGCGCATTCCCGTTGCATATAACAGCTGTAGCAAGGCGTAGAGACGAACTTTCTCAGGCTCGTCTCCTTCTGCGCTCTGCAGCAATAGATCCACTTCCTGCTCGTTTAGATACTTAGGTAGCCTTTTCCCTAGTTTCGGAGCATCCACGTTCATGGCAGGATCATCATCCCGAACACCTTCCAACAACAAAAATGCTGAAAACTGTTTCAATGCGCTTAAGCGCCGTGACTGAGTTGAACTGCTCAGCCCTGATGCCGCGATGGAGCGGATATATTTGCTAATATCCTCTTGTGTGGCTGTCGTAAAATCCCGTTCTGTGCCAGAGAGAAAATCGCAGAAATCTTCTAAATCCCGGCGATAGGCGTCACATGTGTTTGCCGCCGCATTTCGCTCCAGGACCAGCATTTCCAGGAAATTTTCCAAGAGATGCTGCGACATGATTAAAGGTCCATTAGAATAGCAATCTCAAGCGCCAGTTTGCGAGCATCCTCTTGTAATCCAACGGCTTTCAAGGCGGAAAGAACTGCCCGTGTGGATGTAAGAGAAATCTTGTCTGGCGACTCCGAACCTACAGAGAGAAGACCAAGACTAACCGTTTTGCCCTTCGCTTTTCTCAATGCTGAATTCACAAGTATATTTTCATACGTGTGATTGCTGTAGGACTGAGCGGGAGACTGTTCAAGATAAAGAAGACGGTCCCAGTCAGCTTCACTTACCGAATAGCCGAAAACCTCCATTGCCATAAGCAGATAAGCACCCTTCTTTGCAGCATTAGGATCTTCCTTCACCGCATCCAGCCATGTCGTAAAACTTTGGCTATTCCATCGTGCAATACCGTCTTTACCAGAAAGTAAAACATAAACATCAAGTCGGCTAATATCTTTACGAGCTTGCAATCGATCTTCAGCGGTTCCCTGAATAGCTGCCCGGCGACTAGCTCGCTCCCACTGTAGGGCTAGACCTGGTTTCCCGTTCATCAAAAGTAAGGAGGCAGCTTTGCGCATAAATTCCTGAGATTGCGCAGCAACCTGCAAGTTTTCCAAAACAGGTAATGTCACCTTGGAGACTGCAAAAAGATCACCCTGTGCTTTAGCTTCTTCCCAAAGTTGACTTAACAGTTGCGCTTTTTCTTCTGGTGCCTGCGCCAATGTAATGGCCTGCAACAAGCGCGAATAAACAAGAGTGTCATCTTCTAGTGGGGTTTCAGCTGCTGGCGCTGCTTCTGTTGGATTTAAAAAATCTGCTGCTAAAGAAACTGAATTTCCGCTCTCTAAGACATCCAGAATAATGTCTAACTTCGCATCCTGAATACGATTTGGCGTTGCCAACATCGCGTTTTGGACGGCGGCACTTGCATTTTGGACTAACATTTTCGGAAACGCTGCGTCTAATTTCTTCAACAGAGCAAAATGAACTGGGCTCAATGGCTCGCTTCGTTCTGAAAAATCAATTTGGCTCCCTTGTATTGCCGCTGCGAGCGAAAAGAACAGAGGATCCTTCTCTCCTTTTTCCTCTAGCAGGGCAATCTCCAGATCCGCCCGATCAAAATCCTGATTTGCAAGCTTACAGAATATGTCCAGCTTGGCCCAGAATGTGGAGTTGGAGTCTCTATCCAGTGGTTGCCTAAGATCAGCACAAGCTTCTAAATCCCTACCCACCAGTAGATTTAATTCTGCCTCCAGCTGATTAATAGCGGGAGTTCGCCGGTTAGCTGGAATGCGGGCAAAATAATCTTTTGCAGCCTCAAACCAGCCCTGATCCATTATCTTGCGGATCCGGAGCTCCATAATCTTATCTGCATTTCGGGCACCTGCTGGCAAATCACCACCAGTGAGGAGCAATTTCCGATAAACAGTCATCATGGCAGGAGATTTAACCGGAGCCGCAAGCTTTAGAAGAAGCTCAGAAATGATTTCTGGGCGCGTTCTATTCCACAAATCAAATCCCAAGCCACCTTGATCTACGGAAATTAAATTAACAGACGCAGGATGGACTGCACTCAGAGACTGAACCTGTAAACCTGAGGATGACTGCGGTGCAAACAGATCCCTTGTATTTGTTGAGGTTTCCGGTTGCGTTTGATTATCGGCTGACGGAACCGGTTGCGTTTGATCTTGGTTCAGTGACGGCACCAGGCTACGCGGTTTATTCTGCGCAGAAGCCGGGGCTACCATTAACACCGCCCCGACCAATGAAATGGTCAAACGACTAAGAATAAGCCTAGCTTGGGAACTGATCATTGGGAATTACCCTCTCAACAGGGACTGTCGGTGCTGGAATATCCCATGCTGAAAGGAATACACCTCCACCAACGACCACGGCAGCAATCAGGAACAGCAGAAAAAGCGAAAATTTTGACATTTACCCGATAGACCTCTTGGTGCATCCTAAAATTAATGGACTTATGACGTATTCGTCTTGCTATTTGTTTTGCTAAGCTGCGATTATGGCATAAATTTGTCTAATAGAATTAACACGCCTTCTGGATTGTCTTCAACCATTCGGTTCGATTTCTATCCGGTCGAGGCACTGACGCTTGAAAAGTATACGCATGAATGTAGGGATAGACGCTCCGAACAATTCGGATGCGCTGGGAAATGGTGACAAAACAATTGTGTTGGTTGGGCTGATGGGAGCTGGAAAAAGCTCCGTCGGACGGCGACTTGCTGGTGAATTAAACCTTCCGTTCAAAGATGCAGATACAGAGATTGAAATTGCATCCAATCTATCAGTCCCGGAATTTTTTGAAAAACACGGTGAAGCCGCTTTTCGCGAAGGCGAACGGAAAGTGATTTCCCGCCTTTTGGATGGACCGCGACATGTCCTCGCCACAGGTGGTGGGGCTTACATGGATCCAGAAACTCGTCAATTAATCAGCGAAAAGGGCCTATGTATTTGGCTACGAGCTGATTTGGATACATTGCTGAAACGGTGTTTAAAGCGAAATACCCGGCCTCTTCTCAAAACAGGGGATCCAAGGCAGATACTGGATAATCTGATGAAACAAAGATACCCGGTATATGCTGAGGCCGATCTTGTTGTTGATAGTGGCGATGGCCCACATGAAAAGGTGGTCACCCAAATCATTGAGAGCCTTAGCCAGTACGAGGCCGAACATTCTGAGCCCACCCAAGAGCAGAAACGATCTCACAAATGAGCATAACTTCGGCGCCCGATGACAAGAATGCCGCCCCAGATCAAATTGTTGAAGTCTCTTTGAAAGAACGATCCTACCCGATTATCATCGGAGCCAATCTTCTCCAAAGAGCGGGACAAGAAATTGCGGCCCGCCTGAAAGGGCGGCGTGTCGCGATTATAACGGACGAGGTTGTCAGCGAGTTTCACCTCAAGACCTTGGAAAACAGCTTGTCTGAAGCAGGTGTGAAATCCCTTTCATTTATTCTTCCGGCTGGTGAACAAACCAAAAGTTTTCAACAATACGAAAATTTATTGGATCAATTGCTAGAGGCTCAAATCAGCCGTGATGAGGCCTTAGTTGCATTGGGTGGCGGCGTTATTGGAGACTTAACCGGGTTTGTGGCGGCAACTTTAAAGCGCGGCATCGATTTTATCCAGATCCCAACCACTCTACTCTCGCAGGTAGACAGTTCGGTAGGTGGTAAAACGGGCATAAACTCCCGCCATGGTAAAAACCTCATCGGTGCATTTAAACAACCTCGCCTGGTTCTGGCTGATGTAACAACTTTGAATACGTTGCCCAAAAGGGATGTATTGGCAGGTTACGCAGAAGTCCTGAAATATGCGCTTCTGGGCGATTTTGATTTTTTTGAATGGCTAGAGCAGAACGGAAAGTCAGTTGTCGATGGAGACTTAACCGCCCGAATTCAGGCTGTTAAGACCAGCGTAGAGGCAAAGGCCAGAATTGTTGCGGAAGATGAAACAGAAAAAGGGGTTCGGGCTCTTCTAAATTTGGGCCATACGTTTGGTCACGCTCTCGAGGCGGAAACCAACTACAGCTCTAATTTGGTTCATGGTGAGGGGGTTGCGATTGGCATGCTCATGGCAATGGAACTCTCCGCAAGTATGAACCTGCTGACTACTCAGGAAGTTGAACGGACCAAATCACACTACGCACTTACGGGCTTACTTTCTCGGTTACCTGCGATCAACGGCGTGCATTGGAATGCCGAAAATCTGCTTGCCCACATGGCCCAGGATAAAAAAGTAGACCAAGGTAAATTGACTTTTATCTTGATGAAAAAAATTGGCGACGCATTTATTACGCAGGATGTTGAGAAATCTGCTATTCTCAACACCTTAGAAAGATTTATTCAAAACAGATGACGAGGAACCTTAAGTGCCAGAAATGGATCTAGAATTTCTTATTTCACTTGCGGGTATCATTCTACTTCTTGCCTTTTCCGGCTTTTTTTCTGGCTCTGAAACAGCGCTTACCGGTGCCTCCCGTGCCCGACTGCATCAAATGGAGCAATCCGGCGACAAACTGGCGGGCATTGTAAATCGTTTGCGGGATCAAAAAACAAAACTGATCAGCGCAATTTTGCTGGGTAATAACCTGGTCAATATTTTGGCGTCCGCGATGGCGACCAGTATGTTGATCACTCTATTTGGGGACGTGGGTGTAGCCTACGCCACCCTGATAATGACAGCATTGATCCTGATTTTCTCCGAGGTACTGCCGAAAACATATGCCTTGCGCCGTCCTATTCAGGTTGCGCGCTTTGTGGCACCTTTGCTAACACCAATAGTTTATGTCCTGGCGCCTTTTGTAATGGGCGTGAACATGGTGGTGGATGTAACTCTGCGGCTTTTTGGCGTAAAGCAGGCAGACGAAGATCCTGATGTTCTAACCGATGCGGCTCAAGACGAACTGAGAGGCGCAATTGACCTACATTCTGAGGATGCAGGCATCATCCAGCACGAAAAATATATGCTGGATACCATCCTTGATATGGATGAGGTTGATTTGTCGGAGATCATGATCCATCGAAAAAATGTGGAAACCATTGATGCAAACAAGCCAGTTGGTGAGATCATTGATCAAGTGCTCCAAAGTCCTTACACACGGCTGCCCATGTGGCGCGATGATCCTGAAAACATAGTAGGCGTCATCCATGCCAAGGACCTCTTGAGGGCTGTCATTCCACTTCATGGGGACTATAGCAATCTGAAAATCGATGATATTGCATCTGTTCCCTATTTCGTACCGGAGACAACGACACTGAGAAATCAGTTAAATTCATTTCTGGAACGGCATTCTCATTTCGCACTCGTTGTTGATGAATATGGAGCGCTGATGGGTCTGGTGACACTGGAAGATATTCTGGAAGAGATCGTCGGCGAAATTTCCGACGAGCATGATATTGAACTTGCAGGTGTTGAAATCCTCGATGACGGAGAAGTCGTTATCACCAAAGGGACCGTGACAATCAGGGACCTCAACCGGAAATGTGACTGGTCTTTACCTGATGAAGAAGCAGCAACCATCGCTGGGCTTGTGATAAATGAAGCCAAAATCATCCCCGAAGAAGGTCAAGCTTTTACTTTTTTTGGTTTTCAGTTTGATATTATGAAGAAAGAGCGTAATCAGGTAACAGAGCTTAAAATTACGCGCCTGCCTCAGGAAAGCATTGAGTAACGCTTTCAACCTGCTGGAATATTTATGTACGAGATTTTATTTAATATTATTGCGCCGGTTTTTGTATGCGCAGGCATCGGCTTTTATTGGGCAAAATCCAAACGTGCCTTCCATATGGAGACCATCACGGGTCTTGTGACCAACGTTGGTGCACCAATGCTCATTTTTAGCACTTTGGTTAAACTTGAGGATTTGAGAAATTTCCTTCAGTTTGGCTTCATTGCGCTTCTATCACTTCTGGCGTTTCTTATCGTTGGGTTCCTATTTCTTAAAATTCTGAAATTGAATTTCAGGGACTTTCTCCCCTCCCTCGTATTTCCAAACACTGGAAATATGGGTGTACCGCTCTGCCTTTTTGCGTTTGGAGAAGAGGGGCTAGCACTCGCACTCGCCTTTTTCGCTGTTTATGCAATTTTGCAGTTTACTCTTGGAGTGTGGCTCGCTTCCGGAAGCACGTCCTTTGGACAGCTTTTGAAAACCCCAATTTTGTATGGAGTGATTGCAGCTCTAATCTTGAGATTCTCGAATATAAATCTTCCGGATTTTATTGTTGATACAGCTGACCTATTGGGAGGATTTACCATTCCACTTATGCTGATGGCACTTGGGGTTAGCCTTGCTAATCTATCCGTTCAGCATTTAAAAGTGGCAACAATCATATCCGTTGCTCGGCTGATTATGGGTTTTGGCATCGGAACAGGGCTTGCGTATATTTTCGGACTTGAAGGTGCGGCCAGAGGTGTCGTCATTCTGGAATGCACAATGCCTGTGGCCGTCTTCAATTATTTATTCTCACTTCGCTACGAACGGGCTCCTGGACAGGTTGCAGGTGCAGTTTTGATCTCAACTGCCTTATCCTTCCTTACAATGCCCCTATTACTGTTGTTTGTTCTGCCTTGATCATTCAGCCTCGGAAGGCGTCTTTAGCTCTAAAGACAGAGCGTGGATATAGGTTGCCAGATCCTCTTTCAAACTCTGGTGAACCATTTTCTGGCGCTGAACACGACTCTGCCCCTCAAAAATCGCCGAAACCATTTTAACATGAAAATGACTTTCGCCGCCTTTCGGCGCGCCCGCATGTCCAGCGTGTAAATAGGATTCATCTTTCACCTCTAGGGTGATTGGCGAAAAATCTTTTATTAGTTTATCACTAATTTTATCTGTAGCTTTCATATCGTCTTTTAATTTCTAACTTTATCCAATTTTAAAAACGGTATCCTAAATAACTAGCAGCCTCTTTTTCAACAAATAGTGACAATAGTTTTAACTATTAAAAATATAGGTTGCATCGATAAATTTTTATATTTATCTTATATTAGAGTAGAAGCATGTACAAAGTGGTAAAGGTACCGTCCTATTATCTGCAATGCGGAGACTTATTATGACCGTCCATGCCGATGTTCGCAAACATGTACGTACCGCGACTACATCTGAATTACCTCCATCCGATGAAATCTGCGTCCAACATATCGATAAGCATGTTGGAAACAAGATCAGAGAAAGACGCATACTTCTTGGATACACGCAACAGCAAATGGCTAACCTTATTGGGGTGACATATCAACAGGCCCATAAATATGAGCGGGGGATTAACCGCATATCTGCAGGTCGCCTTTACAGCATAGCCAGAGCTCTGAATGTTCCCATCAGCTATTTCTTTGAGAATCTGGAAAACACCAATAATAAAGAGCCATCACCACGGCAAAGAATGTGCCTGGAAATGGCCCGCAACTTTGCTCAGATTGAAAATGAAAAATATCAGGATGCATTGAGCCATTTAGCCAGGGCCTTAAGCGACTCTGCTAACCCCTGACATTGATGTTGAGCTGATAATGCGTCAGCTCTCTTCTTATCCTTGAAACTTCGCATATTTTCGTTAGCATGCCTTGCCCGCCCGTGCAGAAACACGATAGAATAAGGCATGAAGAAATTTGACCCCCTAGACCTCAAAAAATCTGGTCAAGAAGCAATGCGCCTTTGCGCAAAGGATGGCTGCCCAGAGCCAGGGGAATTTCGTGCGCCTAAATCACGACTAATGGATCGAGGGTCAGACAACGATTACCAGTGGCTTTGTCTAGCGCATATTCGGGAGTTCAACAAAAACTGGAATTTCTTCGATGGAATGAGTGACGACGAAGTCCTTCACTACAAAACTGAAGATATAACTGGACATCGCCCAACCTGGAAATTGGGAAGTCGAGCTGGACGACCCAAGGCCGATGTACATTATGACGATCCCTTTGAATTTCAGCGAGACGGTGAGTTTGGTGAATACGCCAACCGCCGGCAACAGCATCAGGACACAAATGGAACTGAAAATCTGGACGAAGCTCATCGCCAAGCTTTGGCGACCCTAAACCTTGAACCAGGATGCACGATTGCAGACATCAAAAAACGTCGGAACGAATTAGCTAAGAAATTTCATCCCGACATTCGTGGCGGTGACAAGCAAGCAGAAGAAATCCTAAAAACCATAAATCAGGCATATACGCACCTTCTGTCTTGCACTCCCTCCTGAAAACACCGTAAATAAAAGAATAGAGCAGTATACGGAACGATTATGACGCCATTAGAACTTGCCGGAGAGGCACCGGAAATAAATTTGCCCGACATCAAAGTATCTGTCAGAGACGTTTTTGGCCTGGATTCTGATCTGGAGGTTCCGGCCTTTAGTGTCAAAACCGAGCTAGTCCCTGACCTTGATCCGACTTATGTTTTTGACCACGACACAACCATGGCCATTCTCGCTGGCTTCGCCTTTAACCGACGGGTGATGGTTCAAGGATATCACGGTACTGGTAAGTCTACGCATATCGAGCAAGTAGCTGCGCGTCTGAACTGGCCATGCGTCCGGGTCAATCTTGACAGTCATGTCTCTCGTATCGATCTGGTTGGTAAAGACGCCATTGTCCTTCGGGATGGCAAACAGGTAACTGAATTCCGCGAGGGTATTCTGCCTTGGGCGCTCCAGTCCCCTACAGCAATTGTGTTTGACGAATATGATGCAGGTCGTCCTGATGTAATGTTCGTGATCCAGCGGGTTTTGGAAGTTGAAGGTAAGTTGACCTTACTCGATCAAAACAGAGTGATCCGTCCACATCCAGCATTTCGGATGTTTGCGACAACCAACACCGTGGGACTTGGCGATACAACAGGCCTCTATCATGGCACTCAACAATTGAACCAGGGTCAGATGGACCGCTGGAACATTGTTACGACGCTGAACTACCTTCCTGAAGAAGCGGAACGCAAGATTGTTCTATCTAAGCTTCCAAGCTATGACACGGAGGAAGGCCGGAAAACCATTCAGTCCATGATCGCTTGTGCTGAACTTACACGGGCTGGGTTTATCGGCGGTGATATTTCAACTGTGATGAGCCCCCGTTCAGTGATTACTTGGGCTGAAAATGCTGAAATTTTTGGTGATGTAGCCTTTGCGTTCCGAGTTACCTTCCTGAACAAATGTGATGAAATGGAGCGGCCAATCGTCGCTGAATATTACCAGCGGAGCTTCGGTGTCGAGCTTCCGGAATCTGCTGCCAACATTGCAGGCTGACCCACGTGTCTTTTTCAAAGCACAAGGAAAGCCGGGCTGAGCAATTCAAGCGGGCAGTAACATCAACCATGCGGGCCATGTCGGAAGACAAAGAGCTGGCCGTTACTTTTGGAAACGACCAGCCAGGCCTCAGCGGTGAACGCGCGCGGCTGCCAAATCCGCAACGGGACCTGCCAACGGAAGACATCCAGAAAATTCGGGGACAGTCCGATAGTATGGCGCTTCGCAAGCGTTATCATGATGACAAGGTCCATAACAAGCTGATGCCACAAGGCGGCGAAGCAAAAGCTGTCTTTGATGCAATTGAACAGGCCCGGGTGGAAAGCCTCGGCGCAAATCGGATGCAAGGCGTATCCGATAATCTGTTCAAGCAGCTTGATCAACGCTGCAAGGAAATGGGCTTTGAGCGGGTCTACGATAAAGCCGACGCTCCAATTGCAGAAGTCGTTGGGCTTCTTGTTCGTGAAAAACTGACAGGGACACCGTCTCCATCCAGCGCGACCAATATGCTTGATCTGTGGCGAAAAGAACTGGAGCTTAAAGGCGGCGATGATTTCCAAGCGCTAATCGACGCGGCAACTGACCAGGCCGAGTTTGCAAAGGCTGCAAGACAGCTACTGAAAGATCTCGATCTTTTTGATGATGCGGATGGAGCAGATGCTCAGGACGATTCTGAAAGCGATGGAGATGACGGAGAGCAGGAACCCGAATCTGAAAGCAGTGGTGCTGAGGGCGATGACGAAGCCCAAGATGCCAGTGCTGCTGAAGACGCGTCCGCTCAAGAAGGTTCCGGAGAAGATAGCTCAGAAACTGAGGCAACCGAAAGCCTTGAGCAGGATGCCTCTAGCTCTGGCGACGAGGCAGGGCAGGAGAGAAAAGCATCCTACCCAGATGATTTCCGGAATTTCTTGGAAGGCCCGGCCTATAAAGCCTTTACAACCGAATTTGACGAAGTCGTTGAAGCTCTCGACTTAACCGAACCGGAAGAGCTTTCAAGGTTGCGCCAACAATTGGATCAACAACTAGAAAGTCTACAAAGTCTGGTCAGCCGGTTGGCAAACCGTTTGCAGCGGAAACTACAGGCACAGCAGAACCGATCTTGGTCCTTTGACCTGGAAGAAGGTATTCTGGATGCCGCAAGGCTCTCTCGCGTCGTTGCAGATCCATTGCTCCCTCTCTCCTTTAAACAGGAAGAGGATACGGATTTCAGGGATACGGTCGTAACACTGTTGATCGATAATTCCGGCTCCATGCGCGGCCGACCTATTTCGATTGCAGCGATTTCAGCGGACATCCTTGCTCGCACACTGGAACGTTGCGGTGTGAAAGTCGAAATCCTTGGCTTTACTACCCGCGCCTGGAAAGGTGGACAGTCCCGAGAAAAATGGTTGTCCGAGGGTAAGGAGGCCAATCCAGGTCGCCTGAATGACCTTCGACACATCATCTACAAACAGGCAGACATGCCATATCGGCGTGCGCGCCAATCATTGGGCCTGATGCTGAAAGAAGGACTTCTGAAAGAGAATATCGACGGGGAGGGCCTGCTATGGGCTCACAATCGTCTGCTAGGTCGTCCTGAACAGCGCCGTATTCTCATGGTTATCTCCGACGGCGCGCCTGTTGACGATAGTACATTGTCCGTCAATCCCGGCAACTATCTGGATAAACACTTACGTGATGTCATCAGCTGGATTGAAAAGAAATCCTCTGTTGAGCTGATTGCCATTGGAATTGGTCACGATGTCACCCGTTACTATCAGCAGGCAGTAACGATTATTGACGCCGAACAGCTGGGTGGTGTCATGATGGAGCAGCTGGCTGATCTGTTTGATGAGAACAAACCAGCCAGAAAGACCGGAACTAGCTGGTAGCCGTCAACCGATTGTTTTCTTAAGGAAATCGGTTGTCCGCTGCCAGGACAGCATGGCGTCCTCTTCGTCATAACGGCCACCTGACGGATTTGCAAAAGCATGGTCAGCTTCGTACCAGTGAATATCTGGCGCAGGCTGGCCAGCCTTTTCCATCTCCGTGACGAAACCATTGACCATTTTCTCATTTATCCACTGGTCTTTAGTTGCGAAATGCCCCAGCACAGGTCCCTTCAGGGATTTGAGGGCGGCGGCTTCACGCGTTACATTTCCGTAATAGATAATGGTTCCATCCGCTGGAGAAGCAATTGAAGCATTTAGGGACCAGCCTCCTCCAAAGCACCAGCCAACAGTTGCAACCTTACCTGTGCTTCTCTCGTGCAAACGAAGCCACTCCATCCATTTAACTAAAGTCTCCGTGGCAACGGGTGCTTGAACCGCTTGCATATTGGCTCTGGCCTCATCTGGCGTTTTAGCGACCTTTCCCCCATATAAGTCAACTGCCAGTGCTACATAGCCCATCTTACCAAGTTCTGCTGCAACCGACTTGATCTGGTCGTTCAAGCCCCACCACTCGTGAATCAAAAGGACCGTTGGTGCCACTTCCACTTCTGGATAAGCAACTGTCGCCGAAACGGGGGTTCCATCATCTAATTTTAGAGTAACTTCACTGAGAGTTGCGGCCGCAGCCTTCGCCAACATAGGACTGGAGAGAACTGTTGCCAACGGAACCGCAGCAGCAGTTTTCAAAATATCTCGTCTTGCATGCATTTGACATTCCCATAATTTTTATCGCCCCACTTTGAAATAAGGAGAGATTCGGGGAAAACAAGTTTGCAAGAATTCTCTATAGCTATAGACAACAAAAAAGCGAGCGGCTCACGGGCTCACTCGCTGATCTGTTCAGATAACTGTTCAGGCGTAGGTTTACGCGGCTGCAGCAGCTTTCTTGACTTCGCGTTTAACGCGACGTGCCTGCAGAGACAGGTTTTCGTCTTTAGCTTTCATCAGGAAGTTATCCAGACCACCATTATGTTCAACAGAACGAAGAGCGGCAGCAGAAACTTTCATGCTAAATGAGCGGCCAAGAGCTTCTGACATCAAACGGACGTCCTGAACGTTTGGCAGAAAGCGACGGCGAGTTTTATTGTGAGCATGGCTGACATTGTTGCCGGCCTGAACACCTTTACCTGTC
Source organism: Sneathiella limimaris (assembly GCF_012932565.1). Taxonomy (NCBI): domain Bacteria; kingdom Pseudomonadati; phylum Pseudomonadota; class Alphaproteobacteria; order Sneathiellales; family Sneathiellaceae; genus Sneathiella; species Sneathiella limimaris. The sequence continues at coordinate 1,307,853 of NZ_JABBYJ010000001.1, read as the reverse complement.
AATTCACAACGACGGGCCATAGCGCACCTCATTAGAAGAAATAAAACAAAATACCGGCCTTCTCAGCCGGTTGTGAAGACGGCTTTTAAGCAATGGATCCGCGTCCGTCAAGTCTAATCCACCAAAAAACCTCTATTTAGAGAAAAGGAACTAAAATCCGCCCCTATTTTTTCATGAAAATCCCTAAAACTGCTCGCGCAGCAGCCGTTGGGCTCAATTTTCCGTCTCGAACATCCTCTTCCATAGCGCTAAGTTTGCTGGCGACTTCCGTATCTGTTTTCAGGTGATTCATCAAACTGTCTTCAATTTCTGACCACATCCAGGCGGATGATTGCTCTGCCCGTTGAACTTCCAACTCGCCCGCGTCTCGTCTGGCATCCAGATATTCGCCGATCGTCTGCCAAAGCTCCTCAATACCGATTTTTTTCAAAGCTGAAGTCAATAGAACTTTTGGTGTCCAGCTTTTGGTTTTGGGTCGCATCAGGCGAACGGCACTGCGATATTCATTGGCTGCCCGCTTGGCTACCGGAATCAGCTCACCGTCGGCCTTATTGATCACAATAATATCTGCAAGCTCCATGACACCGCGCTTGATGCCCTGCAACTCATCCCCGCCAGCAGGCGCCAGCAACAGCATGAAGAGATCCACCATGTCCGCAACAGTTGTCTCAGATTGTCCTACACCAACGGTTTCAATCAAAATGACATCAAAGCCCGCAGCTTCACAAAGCAGCATGACTTCCCGTGTGCGACGCGCCACACCACCCAAGGATCCCCCTGAGGGAGAGGGGCGAATAAATGCATTAGGATCCCGGCTCAGCTCCTCCATCCGGGTCTTATCGCCAAGAATAGACCCTCCCGTGCGTTTAGACGAAGGATCAATCGTTAGAACTGCAACCTTCAAACCTTCGCCAGTCAGAAACTTGCCGAAGGCTTCAATAAAGGTGGATTTTCCCACGCCCGGAGTCCCCGAAATACCGATGCGGATAGATCCGCCTGTACTCGGCATTAGCTCATTCAGCAGGGCCTGCGCTTTTTCCTGATGATCCGGCCGAATTGACTCTGCCATGGTAATGGCACGCGCCAGCATCCGCCGGTTTCCCTGTCTGATCTGATCGGCGATATCCTCAATTTCACTTGAGTTGATTGTTGTTGAATTGCTCATACACATGGGTATGAAAAAATACGCGCCCGTCGTCAAGTAGAATGCTATGTTACGGGTTAATTGAGATGACAAGCGATCTCATTTACTGCTGGCGAGGAACTTTCGAACATGATGGCACCAATTCGAACCGTTGAAATGCATACAGGGGGTGAGCCTTTACGCATTATCACAGATGGTGTCCCGGTCCCTGAAGAGGGAACCTTGCTCGACAAACGTCGCCACTTGAAAGAAGAGGCTGATCAGTATCGGCGCTTCTTAATGTTTGAGCCTCGCGGACACATAGATATGTATGGAGCGCTCATTGTTCCAGCCGATCATCCTGAGGCTGATTTTGGGGTCATTTTCATGCATAACGAAGGCTACAGCACCATGTGTGGCCATGCGATCATCGCACTTGGGCGCTATGCATTAGACTATGGCCTTGTTGAAAAGACTGGAGAGCCAGAGCAGGCCATTAATATTCAGTGCCCGTGTGGTCTGGTCAAAGCCCACGTGACGGTTACAAATGGTCATACAGGTGCCGTTCGGTTTGAAAGTGTGCCCGCCTTTGCCTATCGCATCGGACAGTATGTCAACACGGCTGAATTTGGTCCCGTTGAATTAGACCTGGCCTATGGCGGTGCCTTCTATGGAATTCTGGATGCCTCTTCCGTCGGCCTTGATTTAAAAACCTCTCCCATCAACACTATCGTTCAAACGGCAAATCAACTGGCGGCGGCAACAACTCAGCAGATTGAGATCACTCATCCGGAAGAACAGGATCTTGGGTATCTATATGGAATAATATTCACTGATGGCTCTATCGGATCAGAAGGAAACCCCAGTCGCAATATTTGCGTTTTTGCCGACGGTCAGGTGGATAGAAGTCCTACAGGTTCAGGCGTTACTGCGCGTCTTGCCGTTACGCACGCCAAGGGACTGTCCAAGCCTCATCAAGCCCATAATTTCGAAAGTGTCACTGACGCCGTATTTTCTGGTCAAATCCTGACTGAAACGCGTGTCGGGCCCCACAAGGCGGTAACTGTTGAAGTCAGTGGCCGTGCCCATTATTGTGGCCGCGCTGAATTTGTAATGGAAAACGACGACCTGCTGGCGAGCGGCTTCCTGCTGAGATAGGAATAGAGATGTCCAATACCCCCAAATCGCTTAAAGACCATGCCGAGCTTGCCGTCCAAAAAGCGTACGCACCCTATTCCAAGTTTTCTGTTGGCGCCGCAATTCTTCTCGAATCCGGGGAAATTTATACAGGCTGCAATGTTGAAAACATCTCATCGGGTTTAACTGTTTGCGCCGAAAGAAACGCCGTCGGCAAAGCTGTTTCTGACTTGGGCGGCGGCATTCGGATAAAAGAAGTCTTTGTTACAAACATCAATGAGCACGGGAAGACCATTCACTGTTCCCCTTGCGGCGCCTGCCGACAAGTCCTGGCAGAGTTCTCAACACCAGAAACTAAGGTCAGTTATCATGGTGAGGGAGATATCACCACCACCACCATGAAAAACCTGCTACCAGACGGTTTTGACCACTATTGATCCGAAGCCCTTACCCTTCGAAACCTTTTAGGAAACTAGAAATATTAGCCCCGAGAAAGTCGCGGTTATAGCCACCTTCCTGAACCAGCACAGTCGGCATATCCAGCTCTGAAATTGCGGCTCCGATTTGCCCAAAACCTCCTGTAGTGATGGAAAGCCCGATCAGCGGGTCCCCTTCAAAAGCATCCAGCCCCAGTGCAACAAACAACACATCAGGAGCATAAGATCGCAATGCTTGCTTGGCCTGCTCCAGATAAGGCATATAGTCCGCATCACCTGTTTGCGGGGGAATAGGGATATTTAGGTTATATCCCTCACCATCGCCTTCACCACGCTCATGCGCATAACCAGAGAAGAAGGGATAGAAATCAGTTGGGTCACAATGAAGTGAGATAGTCAGCACGTCACTGCGGTTATAGAAAATCCCCTGTGTCCCGTTTCCATGATGGACATCCACATCTAAGATGGCGACCCGATTAACTTCGCTCAGGGCATATTGGGCAGCGATCGCAACATTATTCAGAAAACAAAACCCACCGCACATATCCTGAAAGGCATGATGTCCCGGTGGACGACAGAGAGCATAGGCTGAACCAGCTTCTGGTAATTGATCAAGAACCAACTCAGTCGCGGTCAACGCTACATTGGAAGAAGCAACAGCCGCCTCCCATGTCCCTTCACCAATCGGGGCTGACATATCTGTTGTATAATATCCAACTTCGCCGACAATGCCTTCTGGCATTGAGTTCATACGCCTACCCGGATGAATGTTGGGCAACACCTCTTCATTTTCCATTCCAGCAGCCTTCCAGCGCTCAGAAATGGTTTCCAAAAAATAGAGGTAACCGGGATTATGAACAGCCCCTCGGGGTTTGGGCCCAAAATCCATGGACTGAATAACTTCATGACCAGCTGCCTCAATGCCGGAAAGAAGCGCATCAGCACGTCCTGGCACTTCCTGAGGCTCATGAAAGGTGCCTGACTTGAAATAGGTTTTTGGATGATGCCGGGCGTGATCCGGACTAAAAACGACCTTCATTTCCTGCCTTTCTAATTGGGGCTATTCTTATCCCTATAGAAGGCAGGAAATGTTAGAAAAGGTCAAGCGGCCTGTTGTTTACGGATTAATTCCAGAACTTCGGCAGCTGCTGCAGGAATATTTGTTCCAGGGCCATAAATTGCTGAAACACCTGCACTGTAAAGGGCATCATAATCCTGTTGAGGGATCACACCGCCGCAAACCACAAGGATATCATCAGCACCTTGGGCTTTTAGTTCCTCAATAATCTGTGGCACCAGAGTTTTATGTCCAGCCGCTTGAGAGGAGATGCCGATCACATGAACATCGCTTTCAATGGCATCTTTGGCGGCCTCTGCTGGTGTCTGGAACAAAGGTCCAACATCGACATCGAACCCAATATCGGCAAAGGCTGTCGCAATGACTTTAGCGCCGCGGTCATGTCCGTCCTGGCCTAGTTTCACAACTAGCATACGTGGACGACGACCCTGTTCAGCGGCGAACCCTTCAATATCTTTCTGAATTTGCTCAAACCCAGCATCACCTTCGTATGCCGAGCCATATACACCTGAAATGGACTTAATTTCAGCCCGGTGGCGGGTAAAGACTTTTTCCATAGCGTCTGAAATCTCCCCAACAGTCGCACGCTCGCGTGCAGCATTTACACAGAGCTCAAGGAGGTTAGCGTTACCTTTTGCCCCTTCAGTCAGCGCATCCAACGCTGCCTGACAAGCCGTCTCGTTTCTGTTAGCGCGGATCTTTTCAAGACGGGCAACCTGCTGACGCAGAACCTCGGTATTATCAACGTCCAAGATTTCAATATTACTGTCGTCTTCCTTCAGCGCGTATTTATTAACGCCGACGATGGTTTCTTCACCCCGGTCAATGCGGGCCTGTTTTCGCGCTGCAGATTCCTCGATCTGCAGTTTCGGCATACCGCTTTCGACAGCTTTGGTCATACCACCCAGTTCCTCAACCTCTTGAATCAGCTTCCAGGCATCTTCAATCAGGGAGTTGGTCAGGCTTTCTACGTAGTAACTGCCACCCAGCGGATCGACCACGTTAGGAACACCTGTCTCTTCAGCGAGGATAAGCTGAGTATTCCGGGCAATCCGGGCAGAGAAATCGGTTGGTAGCGCGATCGCTTCATCCAATGCATTTGTATGAAGACTTTGGGTTCCACCCAATACAGCCGCCATGGCTTCATAGGCAGTGCGGATCACGTTGTTATAAGGATCTTGCTCTGTCAGGCTTACTCCGGATGTCTGGCAATGTGTCCTAAGCATCAAGGACTGTTCTTTCTGAGGATCAAACTGTTTCATCACTCTGGCCCAAAGAACACGAGCAGCCCGAAGTTTGGCGACCTCCATGAAGAAGTTCATACCAATAGCAAAGAAGAAACTGAGCCGAGGCGCGAACTCATCAATTTTTAGACCTGACGCCATAGCCGCGCGGGCATATTCAAGGCCATCTGCAATTGTGAACGCCAGCTCCTGAACCTGGGTCGCACCGGCTTCCTGCATGTGATAACCAGAAATTGAGATGGAATTAAACCGCGGCATATTTTTTGACGTGTAGCCAATAATATCCCCAATAATCCGCATGCTCGGTTCTGGTGGATAAATGTAGGTATTGCGAACCATGAACTCCTTCAGAATATCATTCTGAATTGTGCCGGCCAGTTTGTCCGGTGTTACCCCTTGCTCTTCAGCCGCGACAATATAGTTTGCGAGAATCGGAAGCACCGCACCGTTCATGGTCATGGATACAGACATCTCATCGAGCGGAATCTCATCGAAGAGGATTTTCATATCCTCCACAGAATCGATTGCCACGCCTGCTTTACCGACATCACCAACGACGCGCGGATGATCGCTATCATATCCACGATGCGTTGCTAGATCGAATGCAACGGAGAGGCCTTTTTGACCGGCTGCAAGGTTACGTTTGTAGAACGCGTTTGATTCTTCTGCGGTTGAAAAACCTGCATATTGGCGGATAGTCCAAGGCCTGTTGGCATACATACTGGCGCGAACGCCCCGTTTAAAGGGGGCAAATCCGGGAAGTTCTTCTTCCAGAGCCAAAGACTTGACGTCATCCGCAGTGTAGAGCGGTTTAACCGTAATCCCTTCAGGTGTTTCCCAGTTCAGCTCATCTAATGACCGACCGCGAAGCTCCTTTTCGGCCACCTCTTTCCATGCATTCAGGCTTGCTTTCGGAAACTCGCTCATCTTCTCAATCCCTCATTTTTTGGCGCAATATTGCACCGCAACAGTAACGCTTGTCAATTTGACAGAACGAAATGCCCTTTTTGCTTATTATATATGTTTCATGCCTTTTTAAGCTAGATCGCATGCGATTTTCAATAACAAAGCAAACACTTGTTTGGTTTAGAAGAATAGGAAGACCCAAAACGGCCCAACGTATGAAACAAGAAGTCGAGCTTCCAACCTTCTCTGCCTTTGCCTTCAGCGCCAAATGTTGCTATCAGAGAGCTTCCGCTTATATCTTGAACGATATACCCGATTGTATGACTTAAGTTGATCCTGTGGCAGCATCCTCCCCAAAAACAAAAGAGTTTAGCCCAGTTACCGCCGTATTGGGCCCAACCAATACTGGGAAAACCCATTTGGCAGTCGAGCGGATGATGGCTCATACAGATGGCATTATCGGCTTGCCGCTTCGACTTTTGGCTCGGGAAATATATGACAGGGTCGTCGCGATCAAAGGAGCTGCCAACGTTGCTCTTGTAACAGGCGAAGAAAAAATCACGCCCCCTCAGGCCTCTTATTTCATCTGCACAGTTGAGGCGATGCCACTCACCCGCGACTTTCAATTCCTGGCGGTGGACGAAGTTCAACTCGCGGCCGACCCTGAACGGGGGCATGTCTTTACAGATCGTCTTTTGCATGCGCGTGGAACCCATGAAACGATGTTTTTGGGCTCTAGCATCATAAAAGGCTGGATCCAAAAACTGATCCCAAGAGCCAAGTTCATCCAACGGAAGCGGTTTTCAGAACTGACCTACAAGGGCGCCAAAAAGCTATCAAGGCTTCCAAGCCGAACAGCGATTGTGACCTTTTCCACCAATGATGTGTATGCGATCGCTGAACTGGTTCGTCGCCAACGGGGCGGCGCTGCCGTTGTAATGGGTAGTCTGTCACCGCGAACCCGAAATGCACAAGTAGAGCTTTATCAGTCTGGCGATGTGGATTATCTGGTGGCGACTGACGCCATCGGCATGGGCCTCAATATGGATATCGACCACGTCGCCTTTGCCAGCACTTACAAGTTTGATGGGCAAATCAATCGAAGCCTCACCGCAACCGAAATGGCGCAAATCGCGGGCCGAGCCGGTCGGCATATGAATAACGGTAGCTTTGGTACCACAGCGAATGTGCCCCCAATGGACGAAGACCTGATCGAGCAAATTGAGAACCACCAATTTGAAGCAGTCAAACAAATCCGCTGGCGAAATCGGAATTTGGCTTTCAATACAGTTCGGGATTTGCAAAGAAGTCTTGAGGTTCCCTCAAAGCATAGCGGACTAATTTCTCCGCGGGAACCAGACGACTACAAGACACTCATGTCACTTGCCAAAGATCCAGATATCCAAAAGATTTCCCATGGCAGCGCTGCGGTACGTCGGTTATGGCAAGTCTGTCAGGTTCCAGATTTTCGAAAAACCATGCATGATGTGCATGTGAAACTGCTCAAACAGATCTTCATGAATTTGCAAGGTCCGTCGGGTAAGTTGCCAACGGATTGGATCGCCGGGCACCTTGAAAAACTGAAGAGAACTGATGGAGACATTGATACTCTTGCAACACGGATTGCCCATACGCGAACATGGACATATATTTCCCATGTACCGGATTGGGTCAATGATTATAAATATTGGCAAGACGTTGCACGTGGAATAGAAGATAACCTGTCAGATGCCCTGCATGAGCGTCTGACTCAAAGATTTGTAGATAAACGCACCGCAGTACTGGTGCGAAAACTGAAAGACAGAAGTCAATTGGAAGCCGAAATTAACGAAATGGGAGATGTCCACGTCGAAGGACATTTCATCGGAACTTTGAAGGGTTTACGTTTTACATCGGACATGTCTGTAAGTCACACCGATGCCAGAACGCTGAAAAATATTGGAAACAAAGCCGTCGTTAAAGAGCTCAATGCGCGGGCTCAAGCCCTTTCGCAGGCTGAGGATGACGCTTTCTCTCTCAGTGAAACTGGTGAAATCCTTTGGAATGAAATGCCTGTTGGCAAGCTCTCCAAGGGAGATTCTGTCCTTCGCCCTAAAGTTAATCTTCTGGCAAGTGAACAGCTCAACGGTGCTCCATTGGAAGCTGTCACCAAAAGACTGAATACGTTTGTAACTGATCAGATCAATACGCGTTTGGCGGCATTGGTAAAACTTGCCGACCTGCCACTGACTGGCACAACTCGCGGTATTGCCTATCAAGTGAGTGAAGCCCTCGGTGCCATGCCCCGCTTCAAGCTGAATGATCAAATCCGCACTTTGGATAAAAAAGATTTCGGTCGCCTTAAATTTGGCGGACTGCGTGTAGGCTACGAGCATGTCTTTATGCCGCTTCTGTTAAAACCAGATCCAACACAGCTTCGTATTCTTCTTTGGGCTATCCATGAAGAGCGCGGTCAAATACCACCGCCGCCACCTGCAGGCCGGGTTTCCTATGAAGTTACGGAAAAACTTCCTAGGGAATATTACCTGACCGCTGGTTATGCCCTGATCAAAAATTTGGCAGTCCGTCTGGATATGCTCGACCGTTTGGCGGGTCTTCTTAGAAAAGCGTCTCGCGGTCTTCTGGAAACAGAGGAAAAACCAGCTGCAGCATTGACTGAAACCAGCGAGGCAACCGCTGAAGAAACAAACGCAGAAGGAACCAAAGCGGAAACTTCAGCTGAAACAGTGGAAGCGCCTGCGGAAGCCTCACCCGAGACACCCGTAGCGGAAGAAAAACCAACATCAACTGAAGCCAAGGCGAAAGAGCAGGACAAAAAGAACCTGCCTCGCAATCTGCCCTTTAAACCAACCCATGAGATGCTGTCTCTCGTTGGCACAACAAAGGAACAGTTTACGCTGATCCTTGAACATCTTGGATATGAAGCCTCAGGCGAAGGTGACGATGTCACTTACAAGAAAGTCGGCTTCAAAAAACGGAAGTTTAAAGGCCCCAAAGGCGATGGCGCCAAGCCTCAGAACAAAAAAGGCAGTAAGCCTGGCAAAGGGCCAAAGACCCCTAACAAATTTAGCAAAGCAAAAGACAAAGGATTCGATCCCAACTCTCCTTTTGCAGTCCTAAAGGGTCTAAAAACCAAATAAATGGCGGAAGCTGACCAAAATCCGCAAGCCACAATCCGCGTTGATCGCTGGCTGTGGTTTGCGCGTTTTTTCAAAAGCCGAAGCCTGGCCGCTAAAATGGTGCAATCTAAAAAAGTTCGCATCAACAGCGTTGTCGTCAGCAAACCCAGCGTCACGGTAAAAGTTGATGACGTGCTCACCTTTCAGCAGGCCAAAGAAATTCGGGTCGTGAAGATTTTGAAAATTGGGGAGCGCCGAGGACCAGCACCTGAAGCTCAGACGCTTTATGAAGATCTGGCACCTGTCGATCAGAAAAAAACTGATGAAAAGAAAAAGGCGGCATCCAAAACCTTTATCCGGGAACCTGGAAGCGGCCGCCCGACGAAAGCGGATCGACGGGCACTAGACAAATTAAAGAAACTGACCGAAGAATAATGCAATCTAGCTTTGCAAGAGACCAGTCATGACAAACACAAAAGATCTTAAGAAATATTTCAAATCCTGGGATGAAGGCGAAATCGGTTATTTTAAAATTGCGCCGATCAAACTAAGTGTTACGACAAATGCCAAAGACCTTGAACAGGCTGCTCGCGAAGCCGCAAAGGAAATCGAGGCTGAAGTATCTTACGCCTGGGACCTTGGGGAAACTGAAAGCGAAGCTTGGTGGCTTGAATGGGGTGGCTTCCACCTTGAAGAAGAAATTCCTTACTACGCAGCTATCACTCTACCCGAAGCTAAAAAACAGATTCAAGAATTCGACCCTAATGATAATGAGTTTGAATGTGATTCTATCGATGAGTTCAAGGAGATACTATTCAGCGCCTATGATGAAGAGCTCACCGCTAAAGACCTAGATAGAGGCTTTGCTGAGTGGCTCGGTACACTCAAGCCAGATGTTTTAAAAGTCCTGACCCATGACCTAAAAAGCTGGACCAGCCGCGCAAAATAACATCTGCTCAGTTTCGAAAGGCCAGGTAGGCCGCATATATCCGGGTAAGTGTAGTAACCCAACACATACCCGCAAATATAAGTGCTATGAAACCGAAGTAATCTGGCAGCAGGCAGAAGAGAATAAATACCAAAATGGTTTCAGCTCCTTCTGCCAATCCACCTAGATAATACAGCGATTTCTGTCCGCGAATATCAGTTGAGATTTTGTATTTTTCCGCCATTACCGCATAGGTAAGAAACGTTGCTGCCGTTCCCATAAAGCTGAAAATCAGAAAGGCTGCGGGAACAGCATTCTCTGGGCGGGCAACTGCAAATGCAAAAACGACCCCGGAATAGAATATAAAGTCACAAACGATATCCAGATATCCGCCAAAGTCAGATAGCAATGTCTGACGTGCGACAGCTCCATCCAACCCATCAAACAATCGGTTAATGAGAACCAGCGTCAGCGCCAGTAAATACTGCTCCCAAATAATTGCTGGAATGGCCGCCATTCCAATACAAAATCCAAAAATGGTAATTGAGTTTGCAGAGGCCCCTGTTTTTGCAACCACCTTCCCCAATCTATTCAATGGAGGATCAATTACTCGTCTCAAGGATGCGTCAAACATATAAAGCGATATTTTCCTGGTCAGCTGCAGTATTTAAAGAATGTCCATTCTGCCCATAAATACGAGATTCGAAAAGGTTATTTACTGTTCCTTCACAGGGATTTGAGAGTTACTGGAACCGTCCAACCCGATGTCAGAAAGACTAAGCTTCTGTTAACCGTTGACGAGTAAACTGGCGCGGAAGTCTGTAGAAAGTTGTGATCATAATGCCAATGCTCAGAAAATATGAAGCCGCCGTATTTAATGAGGACGTCCTTAACGCCCTGCAAAATGGTGAACGGCACAAAGATCTGTCCGATGATTGGGCAGATACCCACTATTTTGAGCTAAAGGCAAATACTCTACAGGAAGCTTGGAGCATGGCTAATCGTAAATGGCGAGCCGAGCATGGCTTTGTCATCAAAGCCATTGAAGAGATGGATCTGGATTAATATCCTGCGTAGTAAGGGTTCGTGCCCTCAGCATGATCGGTTACGTCTAGAACCCGCTCAATACTTGGGACAGCGCGCTTAATCTCGACTTCAACTCCCTGCTTCAAGGTCGCATCCGCCATACCACAACCCTGACAGCCACCGGCCATTTCAACATAGGCTGTTTCTTCTTGGATATCGATTAGAGAGATATAACCCCCGTGGGCCGCAATCGCTGGATTGATCCGGGTTTCCAAAAGGATACGAATAGATTCAGCTTCAGGCGTCCGAAGACCCGGACGATCCTCACCGTCATGATCGCTTTCTTTTTCCATGCGATCAAACCGCACTCGGAAAATCTCTGGCAAAAAATGTTTTAGCGTATTTTCAATTTTGATCTGAGTACCGAAAGCAGGTGTTGATAGACCACTACTGTCCATAGCCAGTGTCACTGTTTTTTCAGATGGATCGTATGTTTTGAAGGCAACATCACCGCCATCGTCCAAAAGTTGCGGACGAATACGCTCTTCAACCAATTCTTTGATGCTATCGACCATCTTCTGATCTTCTGCGGAATAAGACGTCTGATCTTCAGCGTCTGCAACAGGCCCGTTCAAAACGGGCATTCCGGTCATGTAATGATCCATTATCGCGGCCAAAACCATGGGTTTCAGCTGGATCCACATAGCACCCTTCTCATCTTTGGAAAGCTTGGTAATTGTTATGCTGTCCTCGGCAAGTTCCACAGCCTTTACACTTGGAATATCAAAAAGCCGGCTAGCCAAAGGAGATTGCTCACGCGCAAGGTCTGCATCGGCAAAGCTCACACTGCCACTTGGCAGCACCTGCCGACCAGGCAGAAATTGCATTTTATCTTCGTCGGATAAAGGCAAAGTCTGTATGAACATGAACGTAACTCCAACTCACAAGGTTCCATCAACCATGTCTGCTATCAAAAATTTGGATCGCAAACAAGCTCTATCCATTAGATAAACCCTTTGCCTGCCGATGCAAGGCTGTTTAAACAATCAAACTGTAGCCACAGGATTTGCTGGGGAGCCGACAGCTCCGGGCAAACGAAGTGGAGGGGCCGTCAGGAAAAACCGCGTTCGACCGGCTGTCTTTAGCCAATCATTTAACTCTGTCAGATACCAAAGCTCTCCCAAATGGATACCAAGTTTAAACAGACAATGTTCATGTAGAGGTAATGCCGCACAACATCCTTCCCCTTTTTCAGCTGGATAGGATTCCACCGCATAGTTGTCCGCAATAATGACTGCTAGTTTGCTATCTGTGACCCAGTTCAGCAATTTGCCATCCCGACCGTTCAGAGCTGAGCAAGAGGAATGGAGCTTGTCCTTGTCTGGTTTTCCTGCCATTTCAACCAGCATCTGGGCAAAACCTGTATGCAGGCAAAGCATGTCACCCTCTTCAATCTCAGCGCCCGTTTTATCCATGACGCGCATCAGATCGTCATATCCAACCGATACATGCTCGCGGCCATATTCTGATGCCAGGTCGACCATTACCCCGCGTCCCTGCACACCCGTTTCGGCCATTCTCTCAATGCCGAGTGCACCAGCATACATTTGGCCATCATGGGCTTCGGTTCCGATGTGCTCAGCCGCGGAAAAACCATTATAATAAACGGCCTCAGCAACGCCATCACCGTTGGCATCAAACTCCTGCCCTACATGGGATAACCCATCCCATTGGGAGGAATATTGTGTGTGCAATAGCACCGCATCATCACTGATTACGTCTTTGAAATTTGGGAAATCTGCTGATAATCGGTAATTGCTATTGGGTTTATCGCCTCTAAGCGTAGCTTGCAGGTGTGGCGGATGCCGCCCAGCGTTTAGCGCATTCCCCCCTGGCAGGTTCAGGGGCAGACTGAGGCAGAAACGCTCACCCGTGATGATCTCACGGGCGGCGGTTTTTATTTTTTCTGCTGTAATGAGGTTCAGACGGCCAATTTGATCGTCTTCCCCAAAGTCTCCCCAGTTAGAGCCGTCTGGCCTCTGTTTCCATCGCTTCATCTTCCCCTCCCTATTTTTGGTTTTTATTGTATTTAACAGATGGATTGGGAAGCAGATGTCAGTATCTAAAGTTGCTTCCTTTACGATCTAGGATTCGTAAAAGCCCAGGCCACTCAAGAGCAAATTTTCCATCATTCGCCGCAAACTGGCCAAGTGCAGTTTCACACACTTCAACAGGGGGGATAATAATTTCAGATCCGCCTGCCAACGCATCAATTTGAGCCTGACATGACTTTTCGAGATAGAAAATCCGCCGGAACGCTTCGGCAACTGTAGAGCCCACAGTCAGCAATCCGTGATTCCGAAGGATCATTGCGATATTGTCACCCAGGTCCCTGACCAGACGTTCACGCTCATCCAGATTAAGGGCAATGCCCTCATATCCATGATAGGCGAGACGGTTATAGAACATCATGGAATGCTGCGAAATGGGCAAAAGCCCTTGTTTCTGAGCTGACACAGCCATTCCAGCTCGCGTGTGGGTGTGCAATACACAATCAACGTCATGACGAGCACCATGAACCGCACTATGAATTGTGTAACCAGCTGGATTGATGTGAAATTTAGTTTCATCCAGCACATTGCCGTCGATATCAACTTTCACAAGACTGGAGGCCGTAATCTCATCAAAAAAGAGACCATACGGATTGATCAGAAACTGATCTTCTGTTCCCGGGATCCGAGCCGAGATATGGGTGAAAATAAGATCTGACATGTCATAGTGGGCAACAAGTTGATAGCAAGCTGCCAAGTCCACCCGTGTTTGCCATTCCTCTTCAGACACTTTGCCCTTAAGGCTTGGGACCATATCTTCGATTAAATCTACACCCATAGCTCTTTCCTCTCTTTTTGTTTTTTTGATCTGTTACCCTTGAACAGATTTAAGCATGTTCCGTCCGATCACCATTTGCTGGATCTGCGTCGTCCCTTCATAAAGACGTAGCAGGCGCACATCGCGATAGAACCGTTCCACCTTATATTCTGCCATATAGCCCGCACCGCCATGAATTTGAACAGCACGGTCAGCAATTCGGCCTGCAGCTTCAGTTGTAAACATCTTACAACATGCTGCCAGCATGGAAATATCATCACCAGAATCGAATTTCTTAGCCGCATCACGCGTCATGGAAACGCCAGCATAAAGCTCGGCCTTGCTATCTGCCAGCATCGCCTGAACCAGCTGAAACTCACCGATAACCTTGCCAAACTGCTTTCGTTCAGCCGCATAGTTGAGAGCTTCTTCCAAAATTCTCTCGGAGATGCCTGTCGCGACGGAGCTCAAGTGCAAACGGCCACGGTCCAGGACTTTCATGGCGGTGTAAAAACCTTGACCTTCCTCACCCCCTAGTAGGGCTGATGCTGGAACACGCGCATTTTCAAAAATGACGTCACTGGTTTTCGTGCCCCGCTGACCCATTTTTTCATCAGCCTTCGCGATATGGACACCTTCTGTGGCCGGATCGACAAGGAAAGCGGATACGCCGCCAGCTCCTTTATTATTACGGTCAGTCCGTGCCATCACGGTCAGCATCCCAGCCCGCAAAGCATTCGTGATATAGCGCTTGGTGCCATTCAAAACATAATAGTCACCATCACGGTCGGCCGTTGTGCGAAGGGATGCCGCATCAGACCCGGCATCGGGCTCCGTCAAACAGAAGGATGAGCTAATTTCACCAGTCGCCAATCTTGGCAGATACTGTTTCTTCTGCTCTTCCGTTCCGGTCATGACAAGGCCCTGGCTTCCAATCCCAACAGTCGTCCCGATAACGGAACGGAAAGAGAGTGAAGCCTTGCAAAGCTCGTGAATAACTTCACACTCTTGCAACATACTCAGGCCAAGCCCGCCATATTCTTCGGGGATGGAAAGGCCAAACAGGCCTAGCTCCCGCATATCTTGAATTATATCCTCTGGGACATCATTTGTTTCTTCAACAATGTCTTCCGCAGGGATCAACCGTTCGCGGACAAACCGGCTAACTGCGTCTTTCACTTGATTGAATGTATCCTGGTCAAGTGCCATTCCATTTCCTTTTATTATTATTCGTTGTTTTGAGCCTTTCGAAACCAGCCTATAGGGGGACGGCTGACTTCCGTTCGTTTTTTTCGACGCTCTATTGTATTTTTAAAGTGAGCAAATGAAAAGATGTCTCTCCGATATTTTCAAAAGGACAAAAGTGACCGTTTAAAAATTAACCCTCGACACGCATTGTCCTGTTCTACTATCCAAGACCTAGCACGTTTCATCGAAACCAGACAGGTAAGCCATTGACCCGAAGCCTCTCATTTGTTTTCCATTTAGTTTCCATCATAAGCCTGCTTCTATTCGCTGGAACAATAAAAGCAGATGAAAGCTCAAAACCTTTTGCGGCAACAATTTTGAGTGATAGCGTCCTTTCCGGAGGGTTTGTGCAGGGCTTGGCGATCAAGGACAGCCTGCTAGCAACAGGCAACGCTAATATCGAGATCCGACCAGTTAGTGATCCTATTACCCGAACAAAATCATTCATGGAGGGATCCGCAGATTTCTGCATCTGTGATGTTGATGTGTACTATGCGCAGGAAGGCTTACTTGGCTATGACACCGAAAATAGTGGTCCCTCTGAAATCAGGCTGGTTTTAGCCTCGAAAACAAATTTTGCAGTTGGTCTTGGACTATCAACAGACATTGGATCTAAAGCAGTTTCAGACCTTCGAAACCAACCTGTTCCGTGGATCAGAAAGTCACCTCAATTAAACGCTTATATGACTGCATTTCTTGCCTATGGCGGACTGACTTGGCAAGACGTTCAGCAAATGACTTACCCTAACTTTGAGCAAGCTAGGATCGGGTATGAAAAAGGTCAATTGTCGGCAATCATCGTTCCCTTGGGATCAAGTGCGGATCAACAACAAACAGCCCCACGCCGTCCGTACCAAATGGCAAAAATCGATCCGAATCAGAAGGCCGCGTGGTCACGATTGAAATCGGCAGCGCCCTATATAGAAAGCTCAAATATATTTCCGGGTATCGGCCTGACCAGTCCTTATCCGCTTCTCGTTACATCTGCATCAGAGGACAGAGAGAAGGTCTACCAACTCACCAAGCTAATCTCTGAAAACTTGAACGACTTATCAGAACGCGTTGCTGGTGGGGAAAACTGGCACCCAACCTGGCAAAACTTTTCATGGATTTTGCCATACCATGAAGGGGCCGTTGACTATTTCAAGGAGCTGGGTATTTGGACCCCGCAAGCGCAAATCCATCAGGAATTCTTAGTAAGCCGACAAAAACGCCTCGTCAAAAGCTTTGACGACTTCTCGAAACAGACACCGTCACCTAAGAATTTCGCATACGAATGGCAAGTTTATCGGGCGGATGCACTTTCCAAACCAATTGAATAGACTTACCCAGACTTTTCCCCCGTTCGATCTTGTGCTATTGCGTGGCTCACGATATCGAAACTTAAAACGGGTTGCCTCATGAAAAAAGGTGTGTTGATCGCGATTTCCCTCATCCTGCTAGTCTTTATTGGCGGGGTGGCTTTTATATACGCGTCCATTGGCTCCGTTATCTCCGAAACACTTGCGAAACAGGGAAGTGATATTACGCAAACCAGTGTTACTGTGGGGGAGGCTGACTTTTCAACGACTTCCGGCCTCGCTGCAATTGACGGATTACAAGTGGCAAACCCTGCGGGATTTAATTCTGAGCTCGCGTTCAACTTCGACCGAACTGAACTTTGGATCGATCTGGAAACTTTAAATAGCAAAGCTCTTCACATCAAATCCCTCGTCGTCCCCTCCTTTGAGGTCTTTTATGAAATCGCTGACAATACGGATAATCTTCGTACCTTAAAAAAGCAGATCGAACGCTCAATAACTACAGGGGTTGGCGCGGATAGCAAGAAGCTGATTATTGAGTCCCTACAGCTCAAAAATGGTGTTTTAGTTGTCGTTTCAGATAGCCTCCAAGGCGCAAAGAAAACAGCAACACTTGAAACGATCAGCCTGTCAGGCGTTGGTGTTGATCAAGGTGGGGTGACAACCGCTCAACTTGCCGAACTTCTGACTATCCAGATTTTGCGGGCCAGCACAATTGCCGCACTTGAGACTGACTTGCCTCTAGATGAACAGGCCCGCAACATCATGAACGGCGCCCTTGATGAGACTCAGAATGCAATAAAGCTCTTTAAGGATCTGATCAAATAAGGAACTTCATGCTATAAGTATGGAGAACAAAGCTAGGCAAAACATCCAACGAAAGCCCCATTTAATGACATTTGTATTGCCGTTTTGGCGATCCCATGCGTAAATTTAAAAAACAAAAGCGTGTGTTTGGGGGAGTGTAGTGACTGAAACATCAAGCGATAGTCCTTATCGCAGTGATAACAGGCGCCAGGAATTGATGGCGGCGGCGGCCCATTTATTCAATCAACGGGGATATGACGCGACTTCTATGCGGGATATCGCTCGGGAAGCCGGAATGTTGGCTGGCTCAATGTATTATCACTTCCCTTCAAAAGATGATCTCATCATCGCGACCTACGAGGAAGGAACGCGTCTGATTACTGAAGCGGTTCTAGAAGCGATTGAGGCTATTGAGGATCCGTGGGAGCGCCTTGATAAGGCTGCAATCGCCCATATGAATACCCTTTTTGGCGGAAATAATTTCTCAATCCTCCTTTGCGCAGACATCTCTCGGACTTCACCAGCACTTCGTATTCGACTGATTGAAATTCGGGACAGCTATGACAAGCTCTTTAGCAACCTAATTGACAGCCTCCCCCTGCCCTCAGATGTAGATCCAACCTTACTTCGATTGAGCTTATTAGGATCGCTTAACTGGTCTTCGAGTTGGTACCGGCCAGGTGGTCAGACACCTGAACAAATTGGGTCTTTCTTCGTTCGACTATTGCGTGATGGATTAAAAGACTAAAAGTTATTTATACATATTTTTTGTGTTATATTTTTTTATTTACATACTTAATTTATAAAATATATTGGACTTGATGTGTTGATTATCATATGAGTGCGTACAATATTGGCATATGAAATTGGCTAAAGCCGGTTGACGGCAAGCGCATATGCGTAAATATGAAGGTTATTGATCGGGAACAAACTGGCGGAAAGCCATTTATGGATTAATAACCGCTTGAGCTAGGAAAAGGATGCTTCATCGCATCCTCAAGATGCTGCACCAATTAGAAGCGAGTAGCAAAGTTGAGTGAATTAAAAGCAGAATTGGCAGCCGGCCCTGAAAGCCGTACTGCCCTCCCATCAGTTGTCATCAGATTTGCTGGCGACTCAGGGGATGGAATCCAGATCACAGGTAGCCGTTTTACGGACACAACTGCATTGGCAGGGAATGATCTGGCAACGTTTCCAGACTTTCCGGCCGAGATCCGGGCACCTGTCGGAACAACCTTTGGTGTCTCCGCTTTCCAAATCAATTTTGGCGCACGACATATCGAAACTCACGGCGATGATCCGAATGTTCTCGTCGCGCTTAATCCCGCAGCGCTCAAAGTGAATATCAACCGCTTGAAAAAAGGCGGTAGCATCATTGTCGACACAGGTTCTTTCAATTCCAGAAACCTGAAAAAAGCGGGCTATGATGAGAATCCACTCGAGGATGGATCCCTTTCTGATTACAACATTTTGGAAGTCGATATTTCCAGGCATGTTTTGGAATCTGTAAAAGACTTTGGCCTTAGCCAAAAAGAAGGCCTGAGATGCAAAAACTTTTGGGTTCTGGGCCTTGTCTATTGGATTTACGGCCGAGACAGGACTGACACTGTTAATTGGTTGAAAGCCAAATTTGCCAAGCGCCCTGAAATCGCTGAGGCCAATATAGCCGCCCTGAATGCCGGCCATGTTTATGGTGAAGCCGCCGAACTATCAGATAGTATAGGTCTTTTCTCAGTTGCTCCTGCGGAAATGAAGAAGGGCCTCTATCGGACCGTAACAGGTGCAGAAGCACTGGCTTGGGGACTTGTTGCTGGATCGGAATTAGCTGGGCTTGATATTTTCTTTGGCTCATACCCAATTACACCCGCCTCACCCATCCTGCACTCACTCGCTAAACTGAAACAGTTTGGGGTTCAGACATTCCAGGCTGAGGACGAAATCGCCGCTATTTGCTCCGCGATTGGAGCCTCTTATGCAGGTGCATTGGGAATCACCTCATCTTCTGGTCCTGGTATCGCCTTGAAAGGTGAAGCAATCGGCCTTGCAATTTCTACAGAATTGCCGTTGGTCATTGTGAACTCCCAGCGTGCAGGTCCATCCACAGGCATGCCAACAAAAACTGAACAATCTGATCTCTATCAGGCAGTTTATGGGCGAAACGGAGACGCACCACTGGCAGTTGTCGCTGCCCATGGTCCGGGCGACTGTTTTGAGGCTGCGATTGAAGCCTGCCGGATTGCCACGAAATATATGACACCTGTTATGCTGCTGACCGACGGATATATCGGCAATGCGGCAGAGCCTTGGTTAATCCCTTCCATGAAAGATCGTGAACCGTTCAAAGTTACTCACGAAACGAACCCGGAAGACTTCCATCCATTTGATCGGGATGAAAAAACACTGGCTCGTAAATGGGCTATTCCTGGAACGCCCGGACTGGAGCACCGGATTGGCGGTATTGAGAAAGAAGACGGTGCAGGTCATATTTCTTATGACCCTGCTAACCATCAGCGGATGACAGATCTTCGTCGTGACAAGATCCTGAATATTGCCAACGACATACCGAAGGCAAAACCTGAACAGGGACCTGAGACCGGTGATCTTGCTGTAGTTGGATGGGGATCAACCTTTGGACCCATCAGTCGCGCTGTTGCGAACAAGCTCAGTGAAAACAAGTCAGTTGCCCATATTCATATACGTCACCTGTGGCCATTCCCAGCTAACCTGGAAGAACTGCTCAAGGGTTACAAGAAAGTCATTGTTCCTGAAATGAATGATGGCCAACTCAAAACTGTCCTTCGGGATCAATATCTGCTGGACGCCATACCGGTGACAAAGGTAACCGGACAACCGTTCAAAATCAGCGAAATCGAAGCTGCGATCGACGCTGCATTGGAGAGTTGAGATGAATGTGATTGCACCCAAAGATAAAATGAAACCTGCGGATTTTGCCTCTGACCAGGAAGTCCGCTGGTGTCCTGGTTGCGGTGACTATGCGATCCTGAAAGCCGTACAACGGACTTTACCGGATCTGGACACACCGAAAGAAAACTATGTTTTTGTTTCTGGTATTGGTTGCTCCTCCCGCTTCCCGTATTACATGTCAACTTACGGCTTTCATACAATCCATGGTCGGGCGCCAGCTTTTGCAACAGGCATCAAGCTTGCAAACCCTGAATTGGATGTCTGGATGGTCACAGGTGATGGCGACGGATTTAGTATTGGTGGGAACCATATGCTCCACGCGCTTCGCCGGAATGCAGACATGCAAATCTTGCTTTGCAATAACGAGATTTATGGTCTGACAAAGGGACAATATTCCCCAACATCCGAGACCGGGTTAAAAACGCCTTCTTCTCCGACCGGTTCAGTGGAAAGCCCATTGAAACCATGTGTGTTTGCTCTTGGTTCCGGTGGACATTTCATTGCCCGCGGTTATGACACTCAAAAGACATTGCCAGAAATCCTGAAACGGGCCCATGCCCATAAAGGAACTTCATTGGTTGAAATTCTGCAAAACTGTATCGTTTATAATGATGCCGTTTTTGACAATGTTCTGGCACGTGACGTGGCCTCTGACCGCCAATTGCATCTGGTCCACGGAGAGCCAATGATCTTTGGCAAAGATAGTGACAAAGGCATTCGCTTTAATCCGTTGACCTTCAGCCTTGAGGTTGTCACGCTCGGTCAGGATGGCATCACTGAATCCGACCTGTTGGTTCACGATGAAACCAATAAGTCTCTTGCAAGTTTGATTGCTGAAATGGGGGGGGATGACTTCCCGACAGCGTTTGGCGTTATCTATTGCAATCCAGCTGCAACGTATGATGAGAACATGACTAAACAAGTTGAACAAGCTAAAGCGTATGACCCAGAACCCTCTCTGGATGCTCTTCTTCGTCAAGGGCACACTTGGGAAGTCTAAGGTTCTGTAGTTACGATCAAAATTTCCAAAGCCGATGCTCTACGCATCGGCTTTTTTGTTTTGGTGTAAAAGCTGATATGCTCCCGATGGAGGGAGATGTCAGTTGACCAATGATCCGAAAGTCAAATTGCTGGAACAAAAAGCAAGGCTACTTGCCATCATGGAGAGTAGTGACACTGATGACGATCCAGTCGAACTCGATCAGACGCGTATGGGGCGCCTGTCCCGTATGGACGCGCTGCAAGGGCAAGCAATGGCTCAAGAAACGCGCAGGCGCAGAGAAGTGGAACTTAAGCGCATTGAGGCCGCATTAGAACGTATTGCATCCGGAGATTATGGATACTGCGTTACCTGTGAAGAAAAAATCGCGGACAAGAGGCTGGAGCTTGATCCCAGCACTCCAACCTGTATCGACTGCGCATCTAAATAGGGCTTACTCGTCCATTTTCCGAGCGGCCCGCTTCTGCCTCTTGGTTTTCGCTTGTAAGTAATTCAAAAAAGCGACAATTCCCCAGATTGGCAAGACAATAACAGCCCCTAACAGAATATATTCAGCCGCCCATCTAACTGTCGAAAGTGCCCACCGATAAATTGCACCTATCGTTCCTGTCAGATCTTCAAACAACTCAAGCGGTGTAATTTCCAGCCAGGTTAAAACCCAGCCAACCAGAAATGACCCAATCAGTAGTTTAACAATTAAAGATCCGATATTGTTTGGCATATGCTTGCCTGCTCCACATCCCGCTCAACGATAAGCAACCGATCATAAGACCTGTTTTTGACAGTTGCCAGTCAAAACAGAAAAAAGCCCGATAGAGACTACCGGGCTTTTCTTTTAACTAGTGAATTATCAGCGCTGATCAGCTTTCATCGCTCACAATAATTCCTCTGGCAAGCAACTCAGCTGAACTGAAAGCGCCGTCTGTTTCGCCAAGTTCCACCGCATCAACTGTGATGGAGAAGTCAGCTTTACCGTCGATGGTGATAACTGTATCCCCGTCAACATGCTCCATATTGATCAGATCTGCCCGGTCCTCGATATTGGCAACGCCAAGCTCATCGAAAATAGCATCCAGATCAATGGCATCTTCCTCTTCATCAAAACCACGGATTTCATCATGACCATCGTCTTCATTTTCCGGATAGCCGAACATGTAGACATCAGAACCTTCGCCGCCGATAAGGACATCATCCCCTTCACCGCCGAGGATCGTATCATCACCAGCACCGCCGCGAATTGTATCGGCTTCTTCACCGCCAACGATAATTTCATTGGCATCACCACCTTGAAGCTCATGACCTGTCTGATAGAAGACATCAACATGAGCATCGTCAGTTGCATCGCCATCGTCAGCAGTATAGTCAAAGTCCCGGTTGCTAATATGAACGCCTGAAATTTCTGGGTCCAGCGTTCCGTCATTAGAGATACCCCGGAATTCCAACAATGTGTCGGTTTCCCCGTCGGCACCGACGACATCATACTGCAGCTGTGTCTCGCCTGGGAAAATACCAGAGACTGTATCA
Source organism: Sneathiella limimaris (assembly GCF_012932565.1). Taxonomy (NCBI): domain Bacteria; kingdom Pseudomonadati; phylum Pseudomonadota; class Alphaproteobacteria; order Sneathiellales; family Sneathiellaceae; genus Sneathiella; species Sneathiella limimaris. The sequence goes on along the minus strand of NZ_JABBYJ010000001.1, from coordinate 1,285,182 downwards.
AGCAACTCTCCATTCCACCAAACTTCAATAGAGTCTGATGTTCCAAATACCATCGGATCAAATGTAAAGGTCAGGGTCAGCTCTTCACCAGCTTCCGTTGGAATATTTTCAGAAATTGAGCCGCCAGCAGTCAGGCTTGCTGGATCCAGACTATCAATCCGGTTTGCACCATCAAGAACAGCAAAGTTTGGATCGTAATCACTCGCCGGATCCGTTACGGCGCTGACACTCAGGTCATCACCTTCCATGTCCGTATCATTTGCCAGAAGACCTGATTTCGGAACATAAATTGGATCAAGACTATTGGTAATCACAATATCATCAGCCGCTACCGGACCGTCATTGACGCCGTTCACATTGATGGTGACCGTAGCGTCCTCAGTTCCTTCTACATCTGCAGAATACTTGAAGACAATCTTGGCAGTATCACCAGTATCCATTGGATCCCAGATGGTGTTGTCCCCTTGTGGGATATCCAGGGTGACAGTAACCGCCTCTGGATTTGTCGCATTGACAATCAAGTCACCATAGTCGTCACCACCGTCAACAAGATCAAGTGTCCAGACATCGCCAACCTGTACCCAGTCAGAAGCGTCATAATTCACAACAACCGCTGTCAACGGCAAGGTAAAGGCTACCGCACCAGGTGTATGGAAATTGGTAATCTGAGCGTTTGGAATAAAGTCCTGCTCGTTTGGATCTGCAGTCAATTGCTCGTTCAGATCCGTATCTTCATCTGTTGTGAATTCATCATCAATCAGAACAGGAACTTCCTCGCCATCCACATGCACAGCAACATATTCAATGTTGCTTGCATTCAGTATGCGGCCGTCGACCGTCAATGTGCCGGAACCAAAATCTTCAACATCGTTTGAGAATTTAGCAATTGCAGCTTCATGGGCAGCGAACTCAGCCGCCGTAAAGTAAAGCTCAAGCGTATCGGTATCAGATCCACCATTGTAGTTGTCAGTTGCACCAGCATTTTCCGACATTGTCCAGCGCAGGATGTCATCGCCAGAATTACCCGCAACATCATCACTACCGGAGTTACCATCCAGAGTATCGTCACCGGATCCACCTGACATGTCGTCATTATGCTGATCACCGGACATAGAGTCGTTACCAGAACCACCAAGCATGGTGTCTGATCCACGACCACCTGTCATGATATCAAGACCAGCGCCACCGTACATTTCATCAGAACCGCGATCACCTGACATAGTGTCGTCGTCAGCTCCTCCATACATGGTATCCCGACCACGCCCGCCGAACAATTCGTCATTACCGCTGTTGCCGTAAATCAGATCTGCGCCGCGTCCGCCATCAATGTAATCATCACCGGAATTGCCAGACATGGTGTCGCGGCTACCACCACCAAACATGGAGTCGTTGCCAGCTCCGCCTGACATTTCATCAGAGCCGTCTTCACCGAACATAAGGTCATTATCGCCACCACCGAACATGGTGTCGTTTTCATCACCGCCATACATGGTATCTTCACCAGAGTTACCGTGCATGACATCATCGTCAGACTGACCATACATCAAGTCGCCATCAGCGCCGCCGAACATGCTATCGTTGCCAGAACCGCCATACATGAAATCGGCACCGGAATTTCCGTACATAACGTCATCGCCAGACTGACCATACATCAAGTCGTCATCGGCACCGCCGAACATGCTATCGTTACCAGAACCGCCATACATGAAATCGGCACCGGAATTTCCGTACATAACGTCATCACCGGACTGACCGTACATCAAGTCGCCATCAGCGCCGCCGAACATGCTATCATTGCCGGAGTTGCCGTACATGAAATCCATACCGGATTGGCCGTACATGACGTCATCGCCGTCGTTACCGAACATTTGATCGGAGCCAGCTCCACCAAATAAGGAGTCGTTACCAGACCCACCTACCATGAGATCGTTATTAGCGCCCCCAAACATCTGATCATCACCGGACTCGCCGACCATGAAATCGGCACCTGAGCCACCATACATAACGTCATCTTCTGTACCACCGTACATGATGTCATTATCGGCACCGCCATACATGAGATCTTCGCCAGAACCGCCCACCATGGAGTCATTTCCAGACCCACCATGCATGGTGTCGTCGCCGCTTTCGCCCATCATAAAGTCATTGTCGGCGCCGCCATACATAGCGTCGTTTTCGCTACCGCCACGCATGGAGTCTGCGCCAATGCCACCATAGAGCGTATCATCACCGTTTTCACCGAGCATGGTATCGTTGTCGGCACCGCCGATCATCAGGTCATTGCCGGATCCGCCATACATAGCGTCGTTTCCGCCATCTCCATACATGATATCGTTGCCAGAGTTCCCGTACATGAAGTCAGCGCCTTCACCGCCTGACATAATGTCATTGCCGGAGTTCCCGTACATGAAGTCGCTGTCACCCTCACCATACATGACATCAGCGCCAGAGCCGCCATACATGGAATCGTAACCGGAACCGCCATACATGAGGTCGTCATCTTCCATGCCCATCATGTAGTCGCTGTCGCCACCGCCATACATGGTGTCGTCACCAGTACCACCGTAAAGGCTATCGTAACCTAGGTTACCGCGAATAACGTCATCGCCGGAACCACCTAGCGCAATATCATTGCCATGACCTGCCAAAATCAGATCGTCGCCGCCCTGACCGAGAATAATATCGTTGCCCCAACCACCATAAATGAGGTCAGCACCGCCATAGTTAAGCTCAACCATTCTTTCGAGGAAGTAAGGGAATTCTTGTGGACCTACGTAATACATTGGCTCGAAAAGATAATACCAATACTCGTAAGTCACACCTGGGCCGTAATCAGGAAGATTAGCATTATCACCAAAGATCACATCGTGGCCATCTCCAGCAACGATGATGTCCCGCATGAAATCTTCTTCGGACTCAAGTTCACTGCCATACATGCTATCGCTGATTGCCGCCAATCTCACTTGAGGGAAGTCATTCTGGCCGCCCCCATACATGAAGTCATTACCGGAAGCGCCAAAGAAAAGTTCATCACCAACCAGAACGTCACCACCGCTATAGTCGGTTGCACCGTCCTCATCACCAATTTCATCGCTCTCTGACTGGCTATCAATCTTTGCAGAAACAAAGAACTCATTGCCTCCACCGCCATACATGGTGTCTTCAAAAGCACCGCGGCGACCAAAGAGAACATCTGTTCCTGTTCCACCGACCAAGATATCGTTACCCTGATCATCAATCAGGACGTCGCCACCAGTGCTACCATCAAGAATATCATTACCGGCACCACCGTCGAGGAAGTCATTATGGGCACCGCCGTCGAGTTCATTGTCGTTTTCATCACCAATGATGAAATCTTGCCCACGACCGCCTTCAACAACACCCTCATCATTGATAAAGGCTGAGTCGTCTTCACCATCGCCCAGCAAAATAACGTTCTGACCGTTACTGTCAGCGTCTTCACCGGCAGCCGCACCTGGTCCGGCTGGTTGGCCTGGATCCATATCATCATTGTAAGGATCCTGTGGGTTCATATCTGAACCACTATTTGCGAGCCCGATTGTGTGCGATTGACCAGTTGTCCAGTCAGCGGCGCCGTCTGAATCGAAGTTATCTACACGTGCGAAAATATTATTGATATCGATATTGTGGAAGAAGTCAGCACCAAGAGGTCCTTCATCCACCATCTGCTGCAGGCTAACAGGCGCATACTCATCAAAGAGTTTTTCACTCACATCTTCCTGCTTGGAAATCTGGCCATCGAAAGTATCGCTATCACCAAAAATGTCCAAAGCAGCGGCAACTGCAGGAATACCCTGCCAATTCTCGTTCAAGGAAGCAGGCTCAAACTGAGCACCATTTGCGAGGAAAGTATCAAGTTGGCCGACTTCGCCATCGATAGACCAAGTCACAAGAACGCCTAGTGGCTGGCTTGTGTTGCTGCCCATTGGCCAATCGCCAACGTCAGCCAAGTTGCCTGCATCCGTGATGTTGCCATCCGCATCAAAAACCAGATAGAGGGTTTCAACCCCGCCACCGACTTCTGCCTGCAAGACAACTACTTTACCACCTGCAGCAACTGTCAGTGATGGCAAATCAAAGGAGACTGGTGAACCTTCAGGACCAATCACAGAAATTGTCGTTGTTCCCTCAACATCACCACCATTGCCGCCTGTTGATTGCTCTTCATCGGTATTGTTTGCAAGCTCGATGAAATCAACAGCACCTTCACCTGCAAGTTCCAAGAAGCTATCCACATCGGCATTGTTCAGAGCAACCAACTTGTCAAAGAGGCTTTCCCCTTCCAAGGCCGCCGCAAAAGCAGGCCCATCGGTTGAATCGTCACTCGGTGTGAAATCACGATCAAAAATAAAAGAACCTAGGCCAATTTCGTTAAGCGCAAACTCGGGCTGATCGGCCAATTCTTCAGCGAACACCAGATTTTCACCAATGAACTCTTCAATATCATCGTCACCAAACCCAAGCTCTGTTGGATCGAGCAATCCATCAATGCCAATGCCATCGCCAATACCATCATCGAAATAGGCTCCAAAACCAGCACCACCGCCAGCACCAGGCAAACCACCCGCAGCAGGAGCAACAGCATCCGGATCAAAGTTTTCGACAAGGCCAGTAACTTCTTGGGCTGTAATTACAGTTCCATCTGCCAATGTGAGTTGCGGTGGCAAAGCTGTAGTGGCCTGGGAAAAGAAACCATCTAAGACGATTTTGGCGCCATCAGCGATGTTTGTGATAACCAGATCACTGCCATCTTGTGAAAAGACCACAAGGTCGGGATTAACGACATCCAGTAAAATATTCTGTCCGCCTTCAACTTCAACAACGGTACCGTTGGCGCTTGCACTGATAATGCCGTTTTCTGTCTTAGCCATAATCTAATCCTATTCAATCCCTGCCCTAACTGAGGGCAGTCCGCAACTCTAGTAATTTCGCGCGAAGATATTCCTTCAATTGTTGGAAACTTTACTTTGCAGCACAAGCGCTGTCATACCTCAAATGAGTGACAGATAGAGTTTTTTTAGAATTTTATGGAAATTATTTGGATTGTTTTATCGCCCTTATTGGGGATACGAAATTTGCAAATTCTGCAGTAATATATAAAGTATCCACAAGAATGACCCTAAGTTCACATGCATTTAAGACTTGATGAGATCGTCAATAAGGGCTTATTCAATTACTAACTGGCAAAATTGCTAGCGTACAGCAGGGGGCTTAAACGCATGTCTTTGAAATTCCGTATACCCGCAGGAGAAAAAATTATTGTGAACGGTGCCGTGATTACCAACACGGGTACCAAGGCAATGCATTTCTCTCTGGAAAATGATGCCTCTATTATGCGTGAGCGGGATATCATGCTTCCAGATCAGGTCAAGACCCCACTGCATAACGTCTATATGCAGGTTCAGATGATGTATATTGAGCCGGAAAATCACGCGACACATTATAAAGCGTTCCAAGAGGCGGCGCAGTTTGCATTCCTCTCTACAGACGACATCCCCCAGCGGGAAATGATTTTTGAAGTTGTCGGCATGGTGGGTGAGAAAAATTTCTACGGCGCGTTAAAAGTTCTGCAAAAACATCTTGAGGACTAAGCTGAAGCCCCCTCTAAGAATCTTGCCGGAATCACCCTCGATTTGCCCCCATTTCATCCCTTAAGATGCTCTTTTTTTGAGCGGCAAACGCCGCCTAACGTCCTTAATTGTTTTCAAAATTAGAAAACACATAATATTCGATCTCAGCCATTAGACCGCAGAAATAAACGGATTATATGGTTAACACCTCCTAATAGCTAAAATCTGATCCATTCATTAACTCGTTATTAGGAAATTCCTCGCATATTGCTATCACGGTTTCAAAGCAAACCGGGGCTCAAAAGAGCCGCTTTCGTCGCAACAGCGACTTACTCTAATATGAGGAATATACATTATGGCTTTTTCAGTTAATACCAACGCAAACGCAATGGCTGCTCTGCGGTCACTTTCTAGCACGCAGAATAACCTGACTAGTATTCAGGCTCAGATTCAGTCTGGCTTGAAAATTGGTGGTGCCACTGACGATCCATCTACTTTCGTGATCGCACAGGGCATGCGCGGTGACGTTGGTGCTCTTAAAGCTGTTCAGGAAGGTCTGAACTTTGGTACAGCTACATTGAACATGGCGCTTGCCGCAGCTACTCAGGTTTCTGATCAGTTGACTGACATGCAGGCTAAAATCACTCAGGCTCAAAACGACGGTCTGGATGTTACTATCCTGCAAGCAGAAGCAGATGAAATGGTAAACCAGATTACAACGATCGTGAGCTCAGCCGAATTTAACGGCATTAACCTCCTCGATAACGGTGGTACAACTTCTGGCATGACAGTTCTGACTGGTCTTGGCGGCGCAACTCTGTCTATTGCTGAACAGAATGCAACAACAACCGGTCTTGGCATTAACGGTCTGGACCTGTCTTCCGAGAAAACCACTTTGACATTGGATAACTCCTTGTCAATTGCTTCTGGTGACACTCTGACATTTGCTTTCGGTGGTGAAACTCACGTCTTTGAATTCTATGAAGGTGCAACTGCACTGGCTTCATCTCCAGACGAAGCTAACGGCACGTTCGTTCATGGTGTTCAAATCGACACAGCAACAGAATCTTTCCAGGAAATGATTGGTAACCTTGCCTCAGCAATGCGCACAGAGGCTGGTCTTACTGTCAACATTGGTGAAGATGGTGTTATTGATGTCGTCGCTTCAGGTCAGACCATTACAACAACTAACGGTGTTTCCGGCGGTGTAACCGCTGCAGACGGTGTTGGCGGTGGTGGTATCGCTGCGGTGGATGGAGCAAAAACTGCCATTGGTTCTATCTTGACAACACTTGGTACGGCTGCAAACCGTCTTGAAAGTCAGGCTGAATTTACTCAGGTTCTGACAGACAAGATTGAAGAAGGTCTGGGTATCCTTGTTGATGCCAACCTGGCTGAAGTTTCTGCGAAACTGCAGTCTGAACAGACTAAAGAGCAGCTGGGTATCCAGTCTCTGTCAATTGCGAACGCGGCTTCTCAGTCTATCCTGGGACTGTTCCGTTAATCAGTCAAATAATCGAGACGGCTCTTCTTGGAGCCGTCTCCTTTATACCCCTCTCTTTTTGAGTGATTTGATTACAGGAGTAGTACGATGTTCTTTGAAGCTTATAAAAAAGCCAATCTTTCTGCAGAGCATCCGGCACAGACCGAATATCGTTTGTTCGCAGAAATTACTGGAGAGCTTGTTGCGGCCAATAAGCCCGAAGCCTCACCTTCAGAAAAAATTAACGCAATTTTTAGAAATTCTCAGCTATGGTTGACATTGCACGCAGATCTGATGTCAGAAGACAACGGATTGAACAAGGAAACCAAGGCTGGACTGATTTCGTTGGCACTTTGGGTCAACCGGTTTACTTCTCAGGTTATGAGAACTAAAACTGACCTAGAACCCCTAATTGCTGTCAACAAAGATATCATGGCTGGCCTTCGCGACGCTGCAAAGCAGAAAACGCAACCTGTTCAGGAAACAAGTGAGCAAGCGTTTAGTGAAATTGCGATATAGGTAGATACCATGCAGTTGTCGTCCACAAGTTCTCTTCTTTGGTACAAATTGGCCAATGATCAAAAAGAGTCTCATATGAAACTCTTTGAGGCTCAGCCAACAACTGCGCGCGATATCGAAACCTTCAAAGAAGAAATCGTCAACGTAAAATCCGTTGACGATTTAATGAAAAATCGAACTCTCCTCAAAGTTACACTCTCCGCGTTCCAGCTCGAAAGCGAAATCGACAAATATGCGATGGTCGAAAAAATGCTTTCAGAGGATCCGGAAGATAAGAACAGCCTCGTCAACAAACTGGTTGAGCCAAGATGGACTAAGCTTTCTAAAGCAATGTATGGTCTCAACCTTGATCCAAACTTTTTCCAGAATGAAGCAAATGTAAACCTCATTCTGGAAGGTTATAAGACCAACGAGTTTGAAAAGTTTGAAGGCACCAACGCGCCTGGCATCCGGGAAGCCATGTATTTTGACCGCGTGGCTGGGGGTGTTGAAGAGGTTTCTCAGGTTCTGGCTGACAAAACACTGATGCATGTCGTCAGGGTTGGTTTGGGCCTGCCTGAAAGCTTTCAATCGCTGGAATATGAGCAGCAGAAAGCGCGTCTGGCAAAGGAACTTGATATGGATGATTTCAAGGATCCTGCAAAGATTGACAAGATGGTCGAACGTTTCCTGATCATGACGGAAATTAACAATACAGACGCCACGGCTAATCCGATGTTATCGCTATTCCAGCCTGTATCGAACGGCGGGGTTGGCCCTATGCCACAGGGCGTTAACATATTCGTATAAAATTTTAACCAAAAATTATCCCTAAATTGCAAGGATTGGGTAGTTTCTTCTTGTGTCTTTCTGGGGATGATCGGTGATTGCTCAACAATCCATAATTAATAATGCTCTAAAGCAGGCTGTGCAATTGCACCAGCAGGGTCAATGGGACCAAGCTGAGGCTATTTACCGCCAACTGATTACCCAGTTTCCCAAAAACCCTGATCCCTATAACCTCCTCGGAACGCTTTATCATCAACGTGGGAAACACCGGATTGCGATTGAGCTCATTCAGAAGGCGTTGGAAATAGGGCCGAAAAAGGCCATGTTTTACAATAACCTTGGAAGTGCTTTGCGTGAAATTGGAGAGGCAAAACAGGCCGAAAAGGCATTTCGCAAGGCCATCAAAATAGAACCCAAATATGCGTCGGCCATGAATAACTTAGGCGGAATCTTGCTGGCGATGGGAAATATCCCCTCTTCAATATCGGTTCTCAAAAAAGCACTTAAAACAGATCCAACTTTCTACCCTGCCCGGCATAACCTTGGAAACGCGTTCTACGAAAAAGGTGAGAATGAAACAGCGATCCAGTTTTATCGGGAAGTTCTCAAGCAGCAGCCTGGCTACACCAAGTCCGCCAGAAACATGGCAGAAGCAAAAAAATTTGTAGAGGAAGATGAAGACTTTTTACTTCTAAAGACATTGGCAGAAACAGAAAGCTTCACCGGTGAAGACAAGGCAAACGTGTTATTTGCTTACGCAAAAGCCTTGGAGGACCTTAAACAAAACAAAAAGTCCTTCAGCGTCTATCTGCAAGCAAATCAGGCGCATAGAGCAACCTATTCCTATGACATCGAGGAAACCGCAGCAGAATTCGAAGAGATCCGGAATACAATTTCACCAGATTTTTTCAAGGCACACAAAAACTCAGGGGTTCAAGATAACCGCCCCATTTTTGTACTCGGGATGCCAAGGTCCGGGACGTCCCTTGTCGAACAAATTCTGGCATCACACCGTGCCGTTTACGGTGCCGGAGAGCTTTACAATCTTGAAAAGACGTACTTCTACCTCATCCGACAGAAGGGAGAGCGAAGTTTCTCAGAAGCATTTGCGAACGCATCAGAGGAATTCCTCAAGGAGCTGGGTTCAGACTATATCCAACAATTAAATAAGTTGGGGAGTAAGGCATCTTTTATAATCGACAAGATGCCCAGAAACTTCATCTACACCGGCCTTATTAAATTAATACTTCCCAACGCGAAGATTATTCATTGCAAAAGAACCCCGGAAGACACTTGTCTTTCCATATACAAGAAATTCTTCGTCGGGGACCAGAAATTTGCCTATGATTTGGAAGAGCTTGGCAGGTTTTACAATCTGTACCTCAATCATATGGAGTACTGGAAATCTCTCTTGGGGGATGACCTTTATGAGGTCACATATGAAGAGATGATTGCCGACCAAGAGAGTGAGACCCGAAAACTCCTTGATTATTGCGAGTTAGATTGGGACGACAATTGCCTACAGTTTTACAAGACAAAACGAGCTGTCAGGACAGCCAGCACTGACCAGGTTCGTCAACCGATCTATAAATCTTCTGTAGAAGCATGGCGAACTTATGAAGAAGAATTACAGCCTCTAACTGCTATTCTCAATCAATCCAGATGATTATGTCTTAAGCCTCCAACACCGGCGCCAATGTGTCCAGGAGCGGTTTCAGCAAATCTCCATACCGCTCATAGCGACCAACCGAACTGTTGTAGATTGGTTGGCGCACCTGTGTTGTACTCGCTGTGTGAACACTTCGCTTCGTCTTGTGGAATGATAAACAGGCGTCATCCCAATCCAATCCGCAATAATCAATGATTTTTCTGGCTTGCCCTTCTAAATCAGCGACGACATCTTCGTACTGAACCGTCAAAAACCTGCCTGGAAGCACTTTTTCCCAATGTTTCATTAGCCGATCGTACGCCAGATAGTACCGTCCAATATCTCTCAGGTCATAGGTGTATTCCATTTTTTCGCCAAAAAGGATCCTGAAGTTGGACAGGCACGTATCGACTGGATTCCGGCGACAATGGATAATCTTTGCCTTGGGCATCAGAACATGAATTAGACCCAGGTAGCGAAAATTCTGCGGCATTTTATCCGTAATGTGAGCAGCCTTAGGATCATATTTTCTCAATTCAGAGACAAATAAATCACCTCTCCGGCGAATGTCTTTCTCAAATTTCTCCAATACGCCTTCTGCTGTCGGAAAGAAGCCCTCGTTATTTACTGCCAATCCATTCGCAGCGACATTCAACAATTTCAACTCACCGGCACCGAATACTTCCGGATGACTTGCTAGAATTTGTTCTGTCAAGGTTGTCCCGGAACGTGGCATCCCAAGCACAAAAATTGGAACATCGGACTGAGATCCAACATCTGTCCTTTGAGGCCAATCGCTTTCCTCTGAAAACACCTGCTCCATTTTCAGCATCATATTTTCAGCCGTTTCCACAGAATAATCCAGCGTTTTCCGTTTCAAACTGTTGGCATTCAAATAATGCGAAAACCCTTTCTTATAATCTTTCAGATCTTCATAATATTTACCCAAGGCAAAATGCATGTTCATTTGATCTGTTTCAGTCATCTTCTCCAGATTGGATTCGCCGGCCTGGAGTATTTGGGAAAAATGATCCCCTTCTTTGAATTTATGCCCCGTCGCAATGTTATAGTAGGCCTTTCCAAAAAGAGGATTGACCTTGGCCGATTTTTCAAAAAACGGCATTGACTTATCCATCTGACCCAAGACACTCAGAACACTGCCTTTATTATTTAGGGCTTCATGATAATTCGGTTTCAGCTTCAGGCTCTTATTCAATGCAACCAAAGCTTCTTCATGCCGATTTAAAAATTTGAGGGCAATTCCGTAGTTGTTCAGGGAAATAGGTGCATTAGGAGCAATCTTGAGTGCCTGCTCAAACAAAGCGACGGCTTCTGCATATTTATCCATCTGCAATGCAATACCACCAAGCAAGTGATAAGGATCTGCATATTTAGGATACATCCCTAATGCCAGCTTACAACATTTCTCCGCTTCTGGATAACGCCCCTCTGCAAACGCGGTATCAGCGAGCGTCATGATCTTCTTCAACTGAATAAGCTGCTCGTTTGACAAACCTGTGGAGGCTGGAGACAGCACAAGTTTCTTTGCCTCTTTCTTTTGTTTTAGGGCCTGTTTTCTCTTTAATGCTCTACTCACGTCCGCGCCTCTTGGATGTCTCAACTGTATCTAGTCTCAGTATCCAACTTTATGGTTAACAGATCCTCAATCAATAATCATTTTTCCAGAACTCAACTCATTAGAGTCATATGCGCATCAGATACTCGCCCTGCAGGCAATTGATTCCGAGCTAAGCAGTTTTTTCCTAGTTAAGTTCCGTTTTTCCTTAGCAAATTCTCCGCAAATTTTTTATCAAATCTCTAATATATCAACAAAATCAATTATTTATAAAACTGGCACACCTGTTGCAAATCAAGGCCCGAGTGAGTTTGCGATCAAATGATTGCTATTTGAAATTGCTACAGGAGAAAGAAAATGGCTTTTTCAGTAAATACTAACGTTACGGCAATGGCTGCACTGCGCACATTGTCATTAACACAGAACTCGTTGAATACTGTTCAGCGGCAAATTGAAACCGGACTTAAAGTTGCAGAAGCGAAAGATGACCCATCCACGTTCACAATTGCTCAAGGCATGCGCGGCGATGTTGGTTCTTTGAAAGCGATCCAGGAAGGTCTCTCTTTCGGTCAGGCAACAGTGAACATGGCCAACGCAGGCGCCCTTCAGATTTCTGAAGTACTCATCGACCTGAATAAAAAAGTAACCCAGGCATTTAATGATGGCCTTGATGTTACGATCTTGCAGGAAGAAGCCGATGCGCTTGTTGAGCAAATTACATCTATCGTAAATACATCAATTTTTAACGGTGTTAACCTGATCGATGGTTCTGGCACCGACCTTGAAGTTTTGTCAGCGCTTGGCGGCGTTACACAAACAGTAGCCGCTCAGGATGCAACTGTTGCATCCCTTGGTCTGTCAAACTTCGATCTGTCCGGTCAGGCCGCTACCCTAACACTGGACAACACCTTCTCTGTTTCAGAAGACGACACGATCACTCTGACACTCGCCAGTGGTGATGTTCACATCTTCGAAATTACAGAAGACGGTAACCCTCTTACATCATCTGTCGATGAAGCTAACGGAATTTATGTCCATGCAGTGACAGTTGACACCGCGACACAGTCAAACAACCAGATGGTTGGCATCATGGCCAATGTCATGCGCCAGGAAGGCTTTGCCGTCACTATCGAAGAAGATGGTGTCGTTGAAATTGCCCATGGTGAAACTGTCACAGTCGCCACAACTTTGACAGGCGCAACTGCCGGTGTGATCGCCGGTGATCCGATTTCGGTTCTGGATAACGCGGAAACTCTGGTTGGCCAAATTATGACTACCTTGGGTACAGCCGCCAACCGTCTGGATACGCAAAGTGAATTCACCCAGTTGCTGGTTGATAAGCTTCAGGAAGGCCTGGGTATCCTGGTCGATGCGAACCTTGCCGAAGCCAGCGCTGAACTGCAGGCACTGCAGACCAAGGAACAACTTGGTATTCAGTCTCTGTCAATTGCCAACGCGCGTCCACAGTCAATCCTCTCTCTATTCCAGTAAGGTAAGACAATCGTAACGATTTTCGGTGAAAATTAAGTACGATGTCAGGGATAGTAAGAGTCTAAAGAATGTCTGTAGCAGCATATCAAAAGGCAAATCAGAGCACCGAAAGCCCGAAACAGACGGAATATCGGGCATTCGCAATCTTCACTCGAGCTTTGGAAAAAGCTGAGGCGGAAGGTCCAGTTGCAGTCGTAAAAGCCGTCGCCGACAACCGGCAACTCTGGCTCACATTGCAAGTGGACCTCGCTTCCGAGGAGAACAAACTCCCCCTGGAACTCAGGGCTCAGCTTATTTCCCTAGCGATCTGGGTGAATAAGTACAGTATTCCAGCCATGAAAGGCGAAGCCGAACTGGCTCCTTTAATCTCTGTAAATAAGCAGATTATGGAAGGTTTAAAACCACAGAATAAACCTTCAGGGGAAATGTCAGAGCAACCCGCCACATAAATTCTGAAACCAAATCAGAACTGCAATCAAACCCCGCTTGCGGGGTTTTGCCTTTTCAATAACTTTTTGAAACTTCCCCCAATCCCCTTTAATCTGATTCTCCCGTAAACCATCTGAAATGATCTATGGAGAAATCATGAGTTGGGAAAAAGAAGTTGATGAACTGAATGCCCTCAAGAAGAAAGCACTCGAAATGGGTGGTGACGAGGCAATTTCTTCTCAGCATGCCAAAGGGCGCCTCACAGTTCGTGAACGAATAGATCTTCTCCTTGATGAAGACAGCTTCAACGAGCATGGAAAAATCGCTGGTGGCTCAGAGCGGAGTGAAGATGGCTCCTTGCTCGATTTCACACCTGCCAACTATGTAACCGGCCTTGGCACAATCGAAGGTCGTCCAGTTGCTGTTGGCGGCGAGGATTTTACGGTCAAAGGCGGCTCACCCAACGCAGCAGGCCTTCGTAAAAGTGTTTATGCAGAAGAACTAGCGCTTCAGTACAAACGCCCCCTCATTCGCTTATTGGAAGGTGGCGGCGGTAGTGTTGCCGGAGGTAAATCCAACGGGCCGGTGGGAAATCCTGTTTATGAACGACCTCGCTTTCAACCCATCGCAAAACTTTTAGGTGTCGCTCCGGTTGCTTCCGCGGCCCTTGGACCTGTAGCTGGCTTTCCCGCAGCCCGTTTTACGGCATCACATTTTTCAGTCATGACCAAGGAAACGGCTCAAATCTTGATCGCTGGACCGGCGGTTGTCTCGCGTGCGTTGAACAAAGACCTCACCAAGGAAGACCTTGGAAACTTCAAAATTCATAGCAAAAATGGTGTCGCCACCAACATTGCCAAAGACGAAGAAGACGCCCTTGATCAGGTCAAAACGTTCCTCAGTTTCCTACCGACAAATGTGTGGGACCTTCCACCCGTTGTCAGTCCGGGAGACAACGTGGATCGGTGTGAAGACAAGCTTCTGTCCATTGTTCCCAAAAACCGCCGACAGCCTTTCGATATGCGGAAATTGATCCAGCTTGTGGTCGATCGCCGCGATTTCTTTGAAATGAATAAATCATATGGCCCAAGCTTAATCACGGGCTTTGCACGTCTGAACGGGCAACCGGTCGGTATCATCGGCAACGACTGTCGCTATTATGCAGGTGCCATGGGGGCTGATGCCGCAATCAAGACCAAACGCTTTATTGAACTTTGCGATCTCTTTCACATGCCCATAGTGAATTTTGTTGATGAGCCGGGCTTCATGATAGGGCCAGATTCCGAAAAGGCCGGAACTATCCGCTTTGGCACATCTGCCGTCGCTGCAGCAGTATGCTCCGTCGTCCCTTGGGCAACTGTTATTGTGAAAAAGGCCTTTGGCGTCGCTGCGGCGGCTCACTTCAGTGACAACAGCTATGTCCTCGCCTGGCCGAGTGCGGAAATGGGTGCTTTGCCAGTAGAAGGCGGTGTTGCCGTTGCTTTTCGAAAGCAGATCGAGGCCGCTGCTGATCCTGAAGCCTACCGTCAGCAATTAGAGGCTGAGCTTGCTGCCAAACAATCCCCCATGCCCAGGGGAGAAAGCTTTAGTGTCCATGAGGTTATTGATCCCCGTGAGACAAGACCCCACCTCTGTCAGTGGATCAGTTGGATCAGCCCAACACTCGAAGACCTAAAAGGTCCGGTCACTTTTGGCTACCGTCCCTAAGAAGAGAAATAAGAGGAGTTAATCATGACAGCACAACTTAATGTCACAATCGACGGATGGAACGATGGAGAGGAAATTCCAGGCCGCTTCGCATTTGGTGTTCAAGCGGCCGAAGGTCACGTCGCATTAAGTACCAACATTAATCCAAAAATATCATGGTCTGGCGCCCCTGAAGGAACAAAATCCCTTGCCCTCATTTGCCATGATCCAGATGTACCTTCAGTCGGTGATGACGTAAATCAGGAAGGCAAAACGGTTCCTGCCGATTTACCACGGGTGGACTTCTATCACTGGGTTGTTGTTGATATTGACCCCTCAATCTCTGCCATCGAGGAAGGTGACGATAGCTCTGAAATCGTTGCAAAAGGAAAAACGCCCGGCCCTCAAGCCTATGGGATTACAGGGGTTAATAACTACACAGACTGGTTTGCAGGAGATGCAGACATGGGCGGCACCTACGGCGGATATGACGGCCCTTGCCCACCCTGGAATGACAGCATCGTCCACCATTATCATTTTACGGTTTACGCCCTGGACGTGGAAACGCTTGGTCTTTCCGGAAATTTTGGTGGACCTGAGGCTCTTGCGGCTATGGAGGGGCATGTCCTTGCCAAGGACAGCTTTGTTGGCACTTACAGCCTGAACCCTGCTGTCAAAGCTTAAGGAACAAGTCGCCGGTATAGAGACCGGCCCAAGATCCTGACCTTTGTGCCAACGGGGAACCGTTTAAAGTTGGTTTGAACGGTTCCCTTTGTAAATGCGGTTTTCTTGGAATAATCAATAAGTACATTTACGATTACAGGCTTTCCGCCCCTTGCAACCGAAAGCGCATCCTTCGCGACACCTTCCGCATTTTTGTTGGAAAGAATTTCAAGATACTCCGCCCCTGTGGCGGCGGCGATTGCCGCTACGTTCAGCTCTCCCATCACAGTGCATGTTTTCTGGTTATAGGGAAGATCCTGCGCTTGGGCGATTTGCGATAATTCCCCATCATTGAAGACATAATAGACAATCCCAAGTTTATTCCGGCTTGCGGTTAGAATCTCCATACAGGTCATGGTAAACGCCCCGTCCCCGATGACGGCAACCACATCAGAACTTGGGGAGGCCAACTTAGCACCGATAGCTGCTGGAGCCGCATACCCCATGCAGTTAAAATCAGACGGACAGATAAAGCCTTTTACCCGATGAACAGGTAATAATTCCGCCGCCAAAAAGGTATGATTTCCATCGTCCACGACAATAATTGCATCGGATCCAAGCGACCGATCCAGCCCGTCAAAAAACCGGGCCGGATTAACTCGACCCTTACTATCATGGCCATACCATTCTTCTCGATAAGCCGATTTTGAAGTAGAGATAAGCTCTTCCAGAGCTGCCTTTGCCCGATCCCGCGTTCCGGTATCATTGCCGAGAGTTTCAAGCAATCCTTGCAAAACAGCTTGCGCGTCCCCCGCAATGCCAACCTTTGCCGGATAATTGGCCCCTAAAGCATCTGGATTGATATCAATATGGATCAGATTTTCGGGAACCTTGGCCCCAAAGCTGCCCGTTGGAATTTCACTGAACCGGGTTCCGATCGCAATCAGGCAATCGCAGTCTTCAAATGCTTTCTGGGCTGCGGGAACAGTAGACGGCCCAATGCCCATCCCCACATGGAGCGGATGATCTGCGGGAAAGACAGACAGCCCTTGCAACGTCGTTGCAACTGGCGCAGTCAGCCTTTCGGCCAAAGTCGTTAGTTCGGGTGCTGCATCCCGGCTTCCCCACCCGGCAAAAATACAAGGCCGCTTTGCGCTTCGGATAAGCTCAGCCGCCTCATTCAAGGCATCTGAAAGATCCGCCTTCACATTCCCTTTTTCAAGCGGATGATAGGCAGGCATGTCAGAGACTTCCCCTGCCATCAATTGGATGTTGACCGGAATTTCCACGAAAACGGGACCGGGCTCCCCTGAAGTTGCAATCCCGTAAGCCTCATACAGCATTGGGATCACATCTTGATGGCTCTTGACCAAAAAGGTTTCCTTGGTCAGACCTTTCATAAATTGATGTTGGTCCATCTGATGAAGCTGAAACTCAAACTCCAGATCATTTCGGGTTCCGCCGCAGATCACCAGCATGGGAATTCCATCCAGAAACGCCTCACCAATCCCACTGGCGGCGTGAGTTAATCCAGCGGCTGGCACAACAACAATCGTTCCAATACTATCACTAACTCGACTTACCGCATCCGCCATAAAGGCGGCACCCGCCTCATGCGTCACCTGGATCGGTGTGATTTGTCTCGACAGATTTAGTTGATCGTAAAGTTCCGTATTATGGACGCCTGGAATGCCGAATGTGTGGGTTACGCCCACCTGTTCCAGGGCAAAGCGAGCCAGTTCTGCGCCGGTTTTCTTCATCTCAACTCTCCTGCGATGGCTGCTGCGGCATATCTTGCCGTCAGCACGCATCCTCCCAAAAACGTTCCTTCCAATGCCCGTTTGCCATGCATGCCACCACCACCAAAACCGGTCGCCTCTCCAACCGCATAAAGACCCTCAATAGGGAACCCTTCACTATCCAAGACCTGTCCCTCCAGATTTGTCTGGATCCCGCCAAGGCTTTTCCGGCTGATGATAAATTGCCGGATCGCTATCAGCGGCATGGCTTTTTCATCCATAATCGGTTGCTTCTTACAAATCCGCACCCGGTCTCCTCGATACTGACGAAGGTGGCTGATGCGGCGAAGTTGATCATCGTTTTGATACTTCTCTGGCAACCGGATTTGCGCGTCATAGGCCTCTATCTCCGACCTCAAAACGTCGGGGTCTATTTTTACCGGATTTTCGAGAGCATTCATCTTGGTGGCCAATTCGTCAACGGACCCTGCGGAGACAAAATCAATACAGTTATCCACCATGTCATTGACCAGCTCATGATTGCCAAACAGGATTGTATTCAGGAATTTTATTTTCTTCTTATCCCTGACAGCAGGGTTAGATTCTGCGCCTGAAATTGCCAACTCTTTCAATGCTATTTTTCGGTTCAAAATCGCCCAGG
Organism: Sneathiella limimaris; assembly: GCF_012932565.1. Classification (NCBI taxonomy): domain Bacteria; kingdom Pseudomonadati; phylum Pseudomonadota; class Alphaproteobacteria; order Sneathiellales; family Sneathiellaceae; genus Sneathiella; species Sneathiella limimaris. Next base: position 1,266,928 of record NZ_JABBYJ010000001.1, on the reverse strand, counting down.
AGTATTTATGCTCCTGCGCGCAAACCCGCCGAACCAGCTCCCATGTATCATAACCTGAAACAAGTGGCTCCGGTCCAAACCGTCGTCCGCCAGCATCAAGCCAAAGCGCTGTCTTGGGCGGAACCAAACTAAGCCCATGCCGCGGTTTTCTTGGTCTGGGATGGTGAACACCTGCTGCATAATCCCACATTTTGTCTAAATGAGTGACTGTACCGCCCTGCGCTTGAACTGCCTCATGCAACCGGCCATCCGCATATTGGTGGGAGCCGTTCAGGATCACGTCTGGAGCTGCTGTCCACTCACTTTGCCAGTGTTGACGAATTTTCGCATCACTGCCGTTAATCCCGCCAGCGGCAACCACGACCACATTTGCAGAATATGAAAATGGCTCCCCGCTTACTTCACGTTGACCGGAAACGCCGCTAATTCGACCCGCAGCACGCTCCAGCTTTTCGACCCGGTGGCCAAACAGAACCTTAACCCGATCGGCGTCGATGTGCTTTTTGAGGTGGTCAATATAGACCCGTGCCAACTCATACCCGGTACCCCAGACAAGATGAAAACGGGGGATGGAGTTACCAGGCCTGTACATGCCTCGCTCCACCCAGTTTACGACCGGAAAATAAGAAATCCCACGGGCGGTTACAGCCTCATAAATATCGGGAATATTACGCTCAACATAGGCTTTTGCCCAAGCTCGTGGCCAATGATCCTCAGGTCCAAACTCAGCAAAAGAGTTCCAGTCTGAAAGCGCAAGTTCAGGACTGTCCTCAATCTTAGCTTTGCGCTGTTCGGGGCTATCAACAAAGAACATGCCCCCAAAGCTTTCCTTGGCTAAACCGCCAAACTTATCCGCCTTATCCCGATCCAGGATCAGAACGTTCAAGCTGCTCTCTGCAAGTTCCAGTGCCGTGATGATGCCGGCAATCCCACCGCCGACAACAATGGCATCCATCTGTTCAGTCATTCCCCCGACCCGACTGCTAGTTTTCTCCCGAATTCATAATGAGAGCAGTTGGCAGAAATGTAAATTCTTCTGTTGTCTGAATGTGACGGATATTTCTAAATCAGATAATCAACTTCGCTGACCTCATCGCCCAGGGTAACCGTCGAAATCTGCTTTGGTTGAGACGCAATTTTGCTGCCCCGTCTAAACACGGCAATACGGGTTGGAGAGAGCCTAAGAGCCTCAATCTCATCGCGAGCCTGCAAGACAACAAAATCCGCAGATTTCCCTATCTCCAGTCCAAAATGATCAAGTCCCAATGCTTTCGCACCGTTGATGGTGACTGCGTTAAACATTTCCCGCATCTCGGCCTGACCGGTCATCTGCCCCACATGCAAGCCCATAGAGGCCACTTCCAGCATGTCATGTGAGCCGAGGGAGTACCAGGGATCCATCACGCAATCATGACCAAAAGCAACATTCAGCCCAGCCGCGACCAGTTCTTTAACCCGCGTCATGCCGCGCCGCTTAGGGTAGGTGTCATGTCTTCCCTGCAATGTAATATTGATGAGCGGATTGGCCACAACCTGAATGTCTGCTTCTTTCATCAACGGGATCAGCTTAGACACATAATAATTGTCCATGGAATGCATGGACGTGAGATGCGAGCCGGTAACACGTCCCTCCAGCCCGAAATGAACTGTTTGCTGGGATAGCATTTCAATATGACGCGACAGTGGATCGTCACTTTCATCGCAATGCATATCGACCATCAAACCGCGATCAGCGGCCAGACGGCAAAGTTCTACAATCGACTGGCTGCCATCCTGCATACTGCGTTCAAAATGAGGGATGCCCCCAACCACATGAACACCCATATCCAGCGCACGGATCAACTGCTCTTTCGCGTTTGGGTCTCTTAAGAAACCATCCTGCGGGAAGGCCACCAACTGCAAATCCAGATAAGGGGCAATCTCATCAACCACTTCTAACAAGGCCTCAACCGCCACCAGATCCGGGTCACAGATATCCACATGGGAGCGAATGGCAAGGTTCCCCCGTGCAATCGCCAGCCGACACAGGCGATGGGCACGCGATTTAATTTCAGCCTTATCCAGAAGAGGTTTCAACTCCCCCCAAAGGGCAATCCCCTCAAGCAAGGTCCCACTTTCATTCACCCGCGGGCGACCATAGGTCAGGGTGGCGTCCATATGAAAATGGCTATCCACGAAGGGAGAAGACACAAGAAAGCCTTCAGCATCAAATTCCTCTGCCGCCTTGGCGTCCACCGACGGCTCAATGGCCATGATCTTGCCGTCCTTGACAGCAATATCCATCGCGATATTGCTGATCCCGGCGCATCGGGCATTTCGAACAATCAGATCAAACATGAAAACCCTTTCTGAACTTTATCTCTGCCCCCGCCTAAACGGGACCAGCAATGCTTTTGGATATGCTGCTTTACGGGACATGATCACCAGCGCCAGAATACTGAAGATATAGGGCATCATCAGGAAGAACTGGTAGGGAATAAAGCTGATACTGGATTGCTGCACGCGGATCTGAATGGCATCGAACGCCGCAAAGAGCACGGCGCCCAGCAAGGCTTTTCCCGGCCGCCATGAGGCAAAGATCACCAGCGCAACACAGATCCAGCCGCGACCATTGATCATGTCGAAATAAAACGCATCGAAGACTGATATAGTCAGGAACGCCCCGCCAACGGCCATAAAGGCACTTCCAACCATCACGGCCCCAGTCCTCACCCGATAAACATCAATCCCCTGCACTTCTACAGCCATGGGGTTCTCGCCCACCATCCGAACGGCAAGGCCAACCGGTGTCCGATAGAGCACGTAAGCCACAACACCGACCATAATAAACGCCAGATAGGTCAGGGGTGACTGATTGAAAAAAGCAGGTCCGATAACAGGGATTTCTGAGAGAAACGGAATTGGCAGAAGCTCAAAAGGAACGATCTTTGGCGGGGTGGTCACACCCGGCAACAATAATCGGAAGGAATAATAACTCAGTGATGTGGAAAGAAGCGTAATCCCAATTCCAGTCACATGCTGTGACAACCCCATATAGACTGAGAAAATACTGTGTAAATATCCAAACAGCATTCCAAAGGCCGCAGCGACAAATACTGCCGACCACAAGTCACCACCTTGATAAACCCACATCCAGGCCACCATGGCGCCGGTGGTCATAATCCCCTCGATCCCTAGATTAAGGACACCAGCCCGCTCGCAAATCAATTCACCAAGCGTGCCAAAAATCAGCGGAGTTGCCATCCGAATGGTCGCAGCCCAGAACCCGATATTGAGGAACATTTCAAAGAAATCCATCGTCCCGTCCCCCTATTTGGCAAAGCGGATTTTCATCCGCGTCAGCATGACCGCCAGCATCACCAACAACAGCGAGGTCGCAGTGATTACATCCGCAATATAATTAGAAACATCCATAGCCCTGCTCATGCTGTCGGCGCCGTTGTAAATTCCCGCGATGAAAAGCGCTGCCACAACAACACCGAGCGGATTTAGACCTGCCAACATAGCCACAGCAATTCCGGTGTAACCAAAGCCCGGCGAGATATCGAGCGTGAGATATTCCTTCGTTCCAGCAACCTCCGTCACACCGGCACATGCAGCCAAGCCGCCGGAAATCAACGCGGTCCGGATGATGGTTTTATTGATGGGAATTCCGGCAAATCGCGCAGCATCCTGATTGATACCAACGGCACGGATCTCCAACCCCCATTTTGTTTTGGTCATGACAATCCAGACACTGATCGCAGCGATCAGGGAGAAAATCAGTCCCCCATGCAGGCGGGTCTTGGCAATTAACTTGGGCAGGATCCCTTCGTCAATAATCGGCGCGCCTTGCGGCCAGCCCATCGCCATTGGATCCTTCCATGGGCCGAAGAGCAGATAATTTGTCAGCAAAAGAATAATGAAGTTCAAAAGTAGCGTGGTGACGACTTCATCCACCTTCAGGCGCGTTTTCAAAAGAGCCGGGACCAACAATAGAAGTCCCCCTGCGATCGCCCCTACAACGAAGAGAAAAGGGATCATCAATCCGCTTGGTAAAGTGATCAAACCGGTTCCAAAATATGTGGCAGCAAGGGCGCCCACATATAGCTGTCCCTCCCCCCCGATGTTCCAAAGCTTGGCGCGAAAGGCAACAGCCGCAGCCAACCCGGTCAACATCAGCGGTGTCGCTCGAACCAAAGTTTCTGCGATGGCAAACTTGGATCCAAAAGCACCTTTTATCAAAGCGATATAGGAAGGTATCACGGGCACATCAGCCCAGATAATTAGCCCTGCACATAAAATAAGTGCAGCAATCACCGCCAAGATGGGCGCGGCAATAGACATCCAAATGGGTGTATTTAATCTAGGTTCAAGCTGCATGGGCAGCTCCTTTACCAGCAGGCACGAAACCCTCTCCACTCATCAATAACCCAAGCTCCTGCAATGTCACCTGCTCCACCGGCTGGGGCGGACTTAACTGGCCGTGATACATAACAGCCACCTGATCGGAGACTGCCAGCAACTCCTCCAGATCTTCAGATATCAGAATAATCCCTGCGCCCGCCTCTCTCGCCTTGAAAAGCTGTTCATGCACAAAGGTGGCCGCGCCAACATCCAAACCACGGGTCGGCTGATTGGCTAAAATAACCTCAGGCTGGTTTTCCAAAACCCGAGACAAAATCACCTTTTGCATATTGCCGCCAGATAGCCCCCGGATCACGGTTTTGGGGTTCGCCCCCCGGATATCGAAACCCTTAATCAGGGCTTTGGCATGCTCTGTAATATTCAGTTGTTTCATCCAGCCGAACGCAGAAAACCGGTCGGCTTCATATGTCTCAAGGATCATGTTTTCCTCGATGGAAAAATCCCCGACAACTCCTTGATGATGGCGATCCTCTGGGATCCTACCGATCCCCTTTGACAGCATGAAGCGGGGATCAAATCGCTCTACTTTTTCGCCATGCAAATCAAACAATCCGTCTGTTGGACTGATAATCCCGGAAATCAAATCAGAAAAGGGCTTTTGCCCATTACCGGAAACACCCGCGATGCCAATTACCTGGTTGCGCTTCAACTCGAAACTCAAGCCCCGAAGCAGCGGTTGCCCCTCTTCTCCCTTAACCTCAATATCTGACATTTTCAGTAAGGTCGCACCCGCAGGCATGGGTTTGCGCTTGGGCTTGGGAATGACCTCACCCACCATTTTTTCCGCAATAATCTCGCGGGAAGCCTCGCTCTTTGGAAACTCTGCCACCAGTTTGCCATGACGCAACACTACAATATCATCAGCAATTTCCATGACTTCGCCCAGTTTATGGGAAATGAAAATCACCGAGAGGCCAAGCGCCAGCATATCTTTCAGGATCTTGAATAACTGATCGGTCTCCTGCGGCGTGAGCACGGCTGTCGGCTCATCCAGGATCAGGATTTTCGCCCCCCGATACAGGGCTTTTAGAATTTCAACCCGTTGTTTTTCCCCAACGGTCAGGTCGCGGATCAACCGATCGGGATCCACATGCAAGCCAAACTCCTGCGAAAGTTCAACCAGCCGGTT